>CAMDLX010000001.1 GCA_945901935.1 Bifidobacterium breve
CCCTCTACCCAAACCGTTGACTCATGACTGGCCACGTGCTCGGCGCCACCTTGAAATTCGAGGCGTACAGGCGTCCGGAGCATGCCAAAGGGGGAGCTCGGCGGGGAGATCCTTCCGTCTGCCCCAGTGTGCATTGGGGTGATTTCAAAGCTCTTACTCCAAGCCGAGTCATCAAATCCCGGGCTCTCCCATCCCCACGGGTGCACCTGTGCATCAAAGGACTCCAGAGGCAGGCAGGCAACGTCTCCTGGAACTGAAACTGCAGTCCAAGCCTCTCCTGGGGTACATCTCCAGCTACGGTCGCTCACCACCCAGTCTTGGCCAATGAGTGCTTCGAAGACCAAGGATCCTGCACCAAGCGAATAGGTGGGCGGCACCGGAATCCACCAAGAAGTGGAGAGGCCAAAGTGACGCGCCGTAATCGCAATTACATTGGCGCCCTCACGCAGATGCGCTGCCAAGTCTACGAAGTCGTAGTGTGCTGTTCTTGGCTCAGAACGAACGGGACCGCGGGCTACCTCTGTGCCGTTGACTACCAGAACGTAGCGACCGTCAACCCAGATCCGGGCAGGCGCTGTGGCTGGAACCTGATCAAGGTGAATCTCAGAACGAAACAACACCCCAGAATCTTTGGGATTAGCCAGCACTGGTCGAGTCGCTGTTTCCATTTCCAGAGCGGGTCTGCCATGCCATATCCACTTGGCTTTCCAAGAACCGCTGAATGGGGCCGGATGACTCAGTCTCATAAGAGTTCTAGGCGCATAAGTGCTCTAGTCGCATGAGAGCAGTGGGCCGACTTCAGCCCCAAATTGTTCGATCTGATCGCAGACCTGCTGCGCATCTTTGCCAAGGAACCGAAGCTGAATTTGGTTGATCCCCTTGGCGGCGAACTTGTTGATTCGCTCAGCTACCTCTTCTGCTCCGCCTTGCACAGCCGGGCCACGTGCGAAGAGTTCCAGGTCGAAATCGGCCGGACCCAAGAACACTGAACCAAAGTTCATCCCCAGATCAAAGGCAGCGGGTAGGCCCGCTGCTTCTCGTTCCGATCGGATAAATGAAATCGCATTGCTGAGTCCCATCTTTGGAGGACCCTGAGGGAGCCAACCATCACCGAGTAGGGCAGCACGACGGATAGCAACCTTGGAGGACCCACCAATCCAGATGGGCAACGAAGCACCGCCCAACAGGGTGCGTGCAGATGGACGCGGGCTCATCCCGATTCCTACCTGAGCGCCCGGACCGCCGACCGTGGGGTACTCCTCGGCAAACGCCGCTCGAATGACTGCCACCGACTCCTCGAGTTGTTGGCCGCGAGACTCAAAGTCCACCCCAAGCAACTCAAATTCAGACTCTAAATGTCCCGCTCCAGCCCCCAGAATGGCTCGCCCATCTGAGAGATTATCCAGCGTCAGAAATGCCTTCGCAGCAGCCAGCGGGTGCCGATAGGGAAGCACGTAGACGTGACTGAGTAGGCGAACCCGACAGGTAAGGGCACCTAGCCAGCCCAGGGTCGCAATGGTGTCGTACCACATCGCCGACATGCGCTCATCGGCAGGTCGCGGAACTCCAACGTGATCGCAGACTCCGATGTAAAACGCACCGGCACGATCAGCTGCCTGCGCAACCGAGACCAACTCCGCTGTACCGGCCGTGGACTCCCATGGCTGCACAAAAGAGGGGCTCTGTGACTGCACTGGCAGTTGCAGCCCCCAGGTCACCTGACCGTTCGGAATGATTGGGCTCATGATTACTCGTTTCGGGAGGAGTCTCTGAGGTGATTGAGTTCAACTTCAGCCTGAGTCAACATTGATTCAGCTGAGGCTCCCGCGACAAAAAACGAAACTGCTACATGAACCAAGACAGAGAGTGGTTGGCCGGCAATTTCCATCGGTAGCGCAATCGCGCCACGGATTCGTTCCATGACAGCACCTGCCGATGCTGGCGCAACAGCGGCCGCAGCAAGAACGAAGAGTCCAGGTTCAATCAACCCCAAGACATCTGCAGTTCGCACGAGCCGATCCAACCGGGCAGCAATTTCTTGCATTGCGGCTTCGGTGCCCGATTGGTCAGAACCACTCAGTGCCTCATAGTCATCGATACCAACCAGGTACGCCGCAGGCTGCGCAGAACTGCTTAAGTCTTGGCTCGCGATCATTTCGTCGAGCCGCTCAACCACAACAGACCTGGGGGGAAGCAGGACCGTCATCCGAGCCGGTTTCCCCAGATACCTACAAAGCTGACCATATCGCCGGGGTAGCCACCCAAATTGTGGGTCAATGCAAGGCCACGGTCAGCGGTGTCGATCTGCCGTTCCTCGGGGGCTTCATGCCGAAGTTGTAGCCAGCACTCGAACAACATGCGAAGCCCCGAGGCCCCCACCGGATGCCCGAATGACTTCAGTCCACCATCAGTGTTGATGGGAAGGTCTCCGTGCAAGTCGAACGCTCCGGCCTCTACATCTTTCCAAGCCTCACCGCGAGCCGAGAAACCAAGGTCTTCCATCAGCACCAACTCAGTTGGGGTGAAGCAATCGTGTACCTCGGCCATAGCCAACTCCGTGCGGGGGTTCGTAATGCCCGCTTGTGCATATGCGTCCTTGCCTGCTGCTTCACACTCATCGAAATGGGTGTAATCAAATTCGGGATCGGCAAGTCCAGAGCCGTTACCCGCAACCATGGCCAGGGCCTTTACGAAGATGGGCTTATCTGTGTACTTATACGCGTCCGCGGCGCGCACCACGATTGCAGCGGCAGCTCCATCGGCGACGCCAGCGCAGTCAAATACAGACAACATGCCTGCAACGGCAGGCATCGCACAGATTGAATCAACCGACATCTCACGGCGGAACTGAGCACGTTCGTTCTTGGCGCCATTGGAGTGATTCTTGGATGCAATCCGAGCCAGTGTCCGCCTCAATTCATTCGGATCGATGCCGTACTTATCGGCATAGGCAGGGGCCACAAGAGAGAACATTCCAGCTGCTGTCAGGGTGCGCTGGGTACCATCAGTGGGAATGGGGAATGCATTGAGACCCTGATAGCCCGAGTCTTTTACCTTCTCTACGCCCACTGCGGCTGCGATGTCATAGGCACCCGAGGCCACTGCGTAGCAAGCTTGGCGAAGTGCCTCTGAGCCCGTGGCACAGTAATTCTCAACTCGTGTGACTGGCTTGTTCTGCAATTTCAGCGGCGCTGCCAACGTGACTCCCGACATGCCCGACTGAGCCGTTCCAAGCCACCATGCGTCAACTTGGTCCTTCTCAACACCAGCCGAGGCCAACGTGTCTGTCACTGCATCAATCAGCAAATCATCGGTGCTTCGATCCCAGTGTTCTTTGAACTGGGTGCAGCCCATTCCAATAATGGCAACCTGATCTTTAATTCCGTGGCTAGCCATGGTTAGTCCTGCTCCGTTTTCTCGAGCTGTTCGCGTGCTCTTCCTTGCCCTCTAACTGGGGCCGTTCCTTGCCCTCTAACCGGGCGAGCCTTCCAGAAATAGTTTGCAATCTCGTCGGCAGTGTTCAGCCTGCGGAACGTCATTTCGACAGTCATGCCGATCGTCACGTCAGCAGGGCGAACATCAGTGAGTTCCACTGGAAGGCGACCCCCACCTGCGAAATCGCAGACTGCAAACACAACTGGAGGCGATGGCGAATAGGCAAGCGAGTCCACAGTAAAGGTGGCGACAGTTGCTGCAACATCGGCCATTGGGGCCGGCTCCATGTCGTCGATGTTGCCGCCCTCAAAGGACACCCGAGCAGGTGGCAGATGCAAAGCACCAGACTCGTGGTCCTTGGAACCAACAAAACCGTACTTCCAGTCCAGGCGACGCTCAGCGGCAGCAGCCGACATACGAGCGGGCTCTGGGCGATTCGGTGGTTGGACGGGCAGGACTCCACGCCAAGCTAAATATTTTGAATACAACAGCGTGTTATCAGCGTCATCGAGTTGATCTGCAACCGTGACCCCGGCGGCAGTTCCACTCTCACCCGAGATTTGGTCAGTTACTCGGAAGAAGAACACGTCTGCCCCATCGGCCATGGCCAACAATGCAATGACTTGCCCTGGTTGAGACTGTTCAATCAGCGAAGTCAACATCAGGAGGGGATGCGCTGCACCCGTAAAGCCCACGGAGCTAGCAAGTGAATCGATTACCTCTACCCCCGCAGCGCCAAGCTTTTTCGCAAGGGCAGCACTAGCACGGGGGCGAGGGCCCACTAGTGCCACCTTGTCGAGTTGATCAAGCTGCAAGCCGGCATCTTTCAGTCCGGCCTCCCAGGCCTGAGCAGCTAGGTCTCCATAACGCTGCTCGCCAAAGCGATCCTCCCAGGATCTCGTGCGGGCCTCTCCCGGTGAGCGCCAGCGATCAAGAAACTCCCGCGTGGCCGATGCACCACCCATGTACTCGGCAATCACGGCAACC
This sequence comes from Bifidobacterium breve, assembly GCA_945901935.1. Classification (GTDB taxonomy): domain Bacteria; phylum Actinomycetota; class Acidimicrobiia; order Acidimicrobiales; family Microtrichaceae; genus IMCC26207. The sequence continues at coordinate 4,423 of CAMDLX010000001.1, forward strand.
CCAGAATCTGCTGATGCAGCGCCAACAAGCACTGCGGCGCCGGCATCTCCGCCGTCTTTCTCATCTACCGAGCCGGCGGGACCAGTTCGAACATCACCAGTCAGGACCAAGACGGCGGGATCGGTGGAGTGAAGCGCCGAACGCAGCGCCGCTGCAGGTCCACGCAATCCGGATCCGGCATCGGCCGCAATGACCTCGGAGCCCAAACGAAGCGCTGCATGTGCGATCGTCGCATTGGTCTTTTCGGCGTAGGTGGGCGAGGTGGTACAGAACCAAAGCGCTGCAGGGTTGGCCGAGGCAGCAGCACCTAGCGCTCGACGGCCGGCATCTACTGCCATGGTGAGCGAATCCTCATCGTAGGAGGCCACTGATCGCTGCCCTTTGCCGGCAGATGAGCCAAGGACCTGCGTGATCGCATCGCGTTGAAGCCGCCAATGAGGCAAGTATCCCGCGGCGCTGATAATGCCTCGCATCTGCTATCTCCTAAAGAACTCTGCTAGGTCAAGTAAAAACTTTTTGCTTGGACAATCTTTTCCAGCCTACAATCTCTTATCAACAACACAGAATTGGGCAGCGAGTTGTTGAGTTCAAACCAGTTGCTGTGAATCTTGGGCCGTGAAGCAGTGACCTTGTCTTTCAGGAGAACAGCATGTCCCAAGCTTCCCAAGGTCGAAGAGAACTGAACCGTGAGACTAGAAATCACGACCTGCTCCTAGCAGCCACCGAAATCATTGCCGCCGAAGGTGTCGAAGGTCTGACCATGCAAGCAGTAGCCGAAAGTGTCGGCTGCGCTGTTGGAACCATCTACACCTACTTTGATTCAAAGTCCGGTCTGCTATCGGCCCTGCAATTGGCTGCGATTCAGACGCTCCTCGACACCTTCACCACTTCTGCAGAATCTTGGGAGCGGGCAATTTCCGATGCAGATCTTGACCCGGTGACAGCGGCACTCGTTCGTCTGGTGGCCATCGGGCAGATCCTCGTTGCTGCTGGAGACATTCACGAACGCGAGTTTGATCTGCTGCAGAAGCTCATCTCTACCCCAGCAGACCTGACCACTGACAGCGACCGACAGGACGTCATTCCCCTAGCTCTCGAGTTGCTCGACACGGTCCGCGTGTTCATCGATCACGCCACTTCAGTTGGGGCGCTCTCGCTATCAAGCTCGGATTCATCTGTCAGTCGAGCGGTTCGCTGGGCGGGAGGGATCAACGGTGCGTTACTCGTCTCGAACGTAGGCATCGAAGCCAACCGCAAGAACCCACCATTATTTGATGGTCAGGCCCTAGCTCTGAGTCTGGCCCAAGATCTGCTGCGGAGTTGGGGTGCACCGCTACCTGACCTAGATGCGGCCAACTTATTTGTGGATCACCTCATCGCAAATGACCAACTCGTAGCGCTGCGTTCAGAATCAATCATTGATCTAACTAGGACAATAGGGTCGCAGTCACATTCGACGATCCTGACTGACTACCTGATCGAGTGACGACCTGATCGACTGGGTCATGCTTGATCTGCCACGATGTCATCTATGCAGCTTGGCGATATTGCAAACCCCGAAGCCTTCATCAACGGAAAGCCTCTTGATGGAATCCGAATTTTAGCAGCGGAACAAATGCAGGCTCTGCCCTATGCCACCCAACTACTTGCTCGCCTTGGAGCAGAGGTGGTCAAAGTTGAACACCCGACCCATGGGGAATCCGGACGGGGGGCGTTACCATCCATGCGCGACCCTCAAGGCAGGGAAGTTGGCGCGACCTTTCTGCGCAATAACTTAAATAAGCGTTCCGTGGGAATCGACCTAAAAACCGAGCAGGGTCGCGAGCTTTTCTTGGATCTAGCTGGCGAGTTCGATGTTGTTGCCGAGAACTTCAAGGCCGGCACCATGGATCGTCTGGGCCTGGGGTACGAGGTGTTTGCCGAGCGCTACCCCAAAATGATCTATGTCTCGGTGTCTGGTTTTGGCAACCTTGGAGAGTCCCCGTACCGGGCTTGGCCGGCCTATGCAATGGTTCCCGAGGCAATGTCGGGCCTCTACGAGTACGCCCGCCAAGATGGCGAACCGCCGCGAGTGATTCCGGCAGGTGCCCTCGGAGACATCAGTTCTGCGCTGTTTGCAGTCATTGGAATTCTTGCTGCGATTCGCCACCGAGACTCGACGGGAATCGGTCAGTACGTTGATGTTGCGATGCTGGATTCCATGATCGCCATGACCGATGTCATTACGAACTTCTACTCGCTTGGGGTCACAGATAACACGCCGCACTCAATCATGACGGGGTTCCAAGCTAGCGACGGCTGGTTTGCTGTTCAGGTTGCCCGTGAGCATCAGTTCATGAAACTCGCAGAACTCGTCGGCCACCCAGAATGGCCACAGCAACCCGCCTTTGCCACCCGACGCGGCTGGGCTGATCAGCTGGAGTCTGTGGTTCGCCCAGCAGTGGAACAGTGGGCATCGGCATACACCCGCCTTGAGGTTTGCGAGATTTTGGGAACGGCTGGAATCCCCGCGGGCCCTTGCTTTACTCCGGCAGAAATCATCGTCGACGAACACGTGGCAAAGCGAAACATGCTCGTCAAGATGCCTCGGGTAGATGGAGTCGAGGAACCCGTATTAATCCCAGGCAACCCAGTCAAGATGTCAGCCGTGTCTGAAGGCCCTGAGACGCGAGTCCCTTGGGTGGGGGAACACACCCAAGAAGTACTGCACGCTGAACTCGGACTCTCAGAAGTTGAGCTCAACACCCTGCGCGAGCAGGGCGTGATTACCTAATTCAGGCTGCAGCGCCCTCAAACAATGCAGCAGCGATGAGTTCCTCACATCGTGCAGTGTCATTAAACGAGATCTGCAACTGCTTGGCACGGCGGAAGTACAGCTGGATCTCGTACTCAACCGTAAAGCCCACTCCACCAAAGATCTGCTGTGCCATTGCTGTGGTATCGCGGTAGCTCTTGCAGGTGAACGCCTTGGCCATAGGCGCCAAGCTAGAAATCGACCTACCAACAGAGTGTGCCCAGGCTGCCTCATGCACGAGCACCCGGCCGCCGTCAATACAGGTCTTGGAGTCGGCCATGTAGTGCGCCAGAGCCTGAAAAGCACCAAGTGGCTTATCAAACTGCTCGCGGTCCTTGGAGTATTGAACCGTAATCTCGAGGGCGTGCTCTGCACCGCCGGTTGCCATAGCAGCGGCGAGCACCATGCCCTCCTCCATGACCTTTTCCCAGGTTGCCCAACCGGTTCCGGCTGCGCCAATACGATCCTGAGCCGAGACTTGAACTCCATCAAAGTCGACTCGGTACTGCGTGTCCGAACTGATGGACATCCGCTGCGAGAGCGTTACCCCGTCAGCTGTGGGATCGACCAGAAAGAGATCGACATCCGCAGCACCTTCACCGGTGCGGGCGAGCACAACGAGCCGGTCTGCCGAAGATGCAAACTGCACATGCTGTTTCGTCCCAGTCAGGGTGAATCCTTCGCCGTCATTCACAGCGCGCATCTGCACGCCTCGAGGGCTAAAGCTGTTTTCGGGCTCAAGCCACGCCGGAGTGAGAATCACTTCACCCTTGGCAATTCTTGGAAGCCAACCGGCTTTTTGCTCCTCGGAGCCCGCTCGCACGATTGCTCCGGCAGAGAGGACACAGCTCACTAGGTGAGGAGTCGGAGCTAGTGCTCGGCCAATTTCCTCGTACAAAATGACGCCTTCGATCATGGTCATCTCGGAGCCGCCATACTGCTCAGGCAGAAGCAATCCAAGCAGATCCAACTCTGCAAGTTGCGCCCAAAGTTCCACCGAGTACCCAGTCGGGTCATCCTCGGCAGCGCGCACTTCCTCAAGGGATGCGTACTGGGCCAACAGGCCTGCGACCATCTCTCGCAACATGTCTTGTTCTTCTGTGAAATCAAGGTCCAACATGGAATTTCTGCTTTCTCTGTTCTGGATTGGTGATTACGGAACCCACTGCTCGCCTGAACGCGACCAAGGGTTATCTGTTGATGAATCTGGTAGGGCAAGGCGCACCTCGCAGGTGGAGGCAACGACATAGCTTGAAGGATCCGCTTCAGCAGCGCCTACCGAGAGCGCAACATCGATCGATACCCAGCCACAGCCAGCAGAGTCGGTTGAAACTGCAGTAACTATGGCAGTAAAGACCATGCGATGGCCCGGAAAGACCGAGGTCTTCATGCGGAACTTCATGCGACCTAAGCGGGCGCGGGGTCCGGCCCAATCTGTGACGTAACGCTCGAACCATGCAGCTTGATTCGGCGTGTTCAAGAAAATGTCTGCTACGCCGTTGCGTTCGGTTGCGAACTTGTAGTCATGATGCATAGGTCGCCAGTCACGGCTAGCAAGCGCACCCAGCACAACAGTGGTCGGCGTCACATCGATTGCTAACTCGGGCAGGGACTGACCGACTGCAACCTGGCCCAACAGGAGTCTCGCCTCGGCAGTCATGACGCCGCTCCTTCTTGGTCCCGGCGATAGCCAAACCCGGTATAGGACTCAATGCCGACCAACGCCCCGTGTTGGTTTTTGAACTCAACGTCAATGACCCAAAATCTCCCGGACCCCAGCTTGGTGGTCTTGGGGCCCGAGACCGATTTGAGCACTTGGGAGTTACTGATACGATCCCCAGCTCGGACTGGCTCATAGAAAATAATCGTGTTGTCCGTCATCACTGCCTCGGGAAGCTCAAAAATCTTCTTGAGGTCAAAGTGCACCTGCAGAGCGACTTGCTCACCCTCTGCTCCGGGCTCCCAATAGTGCGGCCGCATCCAGAGTGACAAGGTAGTCGGCGGAAGAATTCGGCCCGAGGTCAACTCTTGAGCGACTGCATCATCCCAAAAAAGTGAATTGGCATTTTCAGTGGCTGCGAGCGTGTTGTAGGCATAACTGTTTTCCACATCGAACGTGGCAATTTGCAGGTACTGCGACACGCCAATCACCGAGGTCACTGCGACGGGTAGGTCGGTCAGGTTGTTATTAGTCATGCGATTGCTCCCGATACTTCGAGTTCGGCAATCTCAGATTCAGCCAACCCGACCTGAGTCAAGAGTTCCATGGTGTCACTCACAGCACCATCACGAATCTGATACGGCCCATCGGGTGCAACCGTTCCTGCCCATGTGGGCGCACTCTGCAGGAACTCTCCTGCTGTATCTGAAACTGCGGAGGCAACGAGACTGCGAGCGACATATTGCTCGTCGACGACTGCCTCGGCCACGGTATTGACTGGCGCAACGCAGGTGTTCGCTGCGCCAAGAACCTCGACCCACTCATCTCGGGTTTGAGTAGCAAACCGCTGCGCTAACGCTGCGCGAATCTGATCCTGCTTCTCGTCGTCGAGTTGCGCATCAGCAAACTCGCCGAGTTCGAGGAGTTCGCATAGGTTCCGCCAGAACTGAGCCTCGATGGCACCAACAGAAATGTGTTTTCCATCGGAGCAGGTGTAGATCTCGTAGCACGCGTACCTACCCGTCAGTATGTAATGACCGGGGCCTGGTTCGACTCCCGTTGCAAGGTACTCGTCCACATACAGCGACATCAGAGCGAAAGCCCCATCGGCAATCGAGACATCGAGATAGCTTCCAACACCCGAGGTAGCTCGGCCTAAGAGCGCGGCCATGATGGCCATGCTGGCTTGCATGCCACCGGCTGCAATGTCGGCAACCGTGGCACCGGGCAGCGCTGGCCGGCCGTCGGCCTGACGGCCCGTGCAGTCCAGAAATCCGCTCGTGGCCAAGTAATTAATGTCATGACCTGCCCACTGAGACCGCGGTCCTGTTTGCCCAAACCCACTAGTTGAGCAGTACACGATTCCGGGGTTGCGCTGATTCACATCCTCGTAGCCAATCCCTAGGCGAGCAACTACGCCTGGCCGGAAAGATTCGATGATCACATCCGCAGTGTCAGCAAGTCCTAGAAATGCCTCACGACCAGCCTCGGCCTTGAGGTCAAATAACGCTCTCTTCATATTGCGGTTACCTGAGTAGGCGTAATACGGAGGCACAATCTGCACTGCGCCGGCGCGAGGCACTGCGCCAATCTTGATGACCTCGGCGCCGTAATCAGCCAAGGTCCTTGACGCGCGCGCACCCGGACCCACCGAGGCAAGGTCAAGTACGCGGATATTCTGCAGCGCTGGTTGGCTCACGTTGCCTAGAAGTTTTTGGGTAGGCCTAAACCGCGCCGAGCGATGATGTTCTTCTGGATTTCTGAAGAGCCGCCACCAATGGTGTCGATCACGGTGTAGCGATAGGTGGACTCTGATCGTCCTGCCATCGGTGCATCTTCGGTCTTGACGCGCAGCTGGGATCCTGGGCCGCCAATATCCATAGATGCGTCTGCTAGTCGTCGTGACAACTCGGTGGCAAAGAGTTTGTACTCAGATGCGATCACTGTTGGCGGCTGGTACTCCTTACCAGCACGAACGAGCGCTTCCACCTTGACTGCCTCGGCAACAAACTTGAGTCCCATGACTCGGGCCACTTCGGCCTCGGTGTGAAGCGATGCCATTCGAGCTCGAACAACCGGGTCGTTCTTGAGCGGTTCACCGTCACGGACTGTGGTGCGCACATACTCAGTCAACAAGTCAAGGCGCTGCTTGATCGGCGCATAGGTAAACATCGTGAAGCGCTCAAGGTCGAGTGCCTGAGAGATGTACTTGAACCCGTAATTGACCTCGCCCACGACAAACTCATCGGGCACAAAGACGTTGTCGAGCCAGACCTCGTTGGTCCGCTCATCACCCATGGTCCAGATGCCATTGATGGTGATTCCTGGGTCATCCATCGGAATGAGCATCAGTGAGATACCGAGATGCTTGTTGTCTTGATTAGTGCGCACCCCGCACCAGTACCACTCGGCGAAATGTGCCGATGTAGTCCAGGTTTTTTGGCCGTTTACCAACCAGCCAGTCTTGCCATCTGCGTTGGTGTGCGGCACACCCTTCATGCGCATCGAGGCGGCATCAGAACCGGCGTTGGGCTCGGAATAGCCAACAGCAAACTCAACATCGTTTTCTAAGATCATGGGAAGGAACATGTCCTTCAGGAAGTCAGAACCGTGAGCGATCAGCGTCTTGCCAATGATGCCAACACCTTTGCCGATCTGCGGTCCGCCTCGCCCGGCAAGTTCTTCGTTCAGGATGTACTCGTAGACACCCTCGCCTTCTTGACCGCCGTACTCCGTTGGCCAAGTCATTCCGAGCCAGCCCTTGTGGCCCACCTCTTTCATAAAGGCACGACGCTCGGGAGTGTCAACGATCTGCGCCATGTTTTCACGGGTCACATCGAAGATCTCGATCGTGTCGTGATCATCGCAAAAGGCAATGACTTCTTTGTTGAATGCTTGCTGATCTTCTGAGAACTCGAAATCCATGTTTTTGTCTCCGAACTTGAAATCTGACGACCCGTCAGATTGTAGTCGCAAACCTGTCGGTTTTGCCTAGCGGGCTGTTGTACATGACTCGTGCCATGGCGTCTCGAAGTTGCCCGATCGGGACTCCGGACTGAGCTATTCCAGCCTGATGCGCAGCGACATGAGACAACATAGACACCAGCACTACAGCAGTTGCCTCGGGGTCCACCTCTGCTGCAGCAAAGCCGGCCTCGCGTTGGCGTGTCAGCACCTCGGTTGCGGCCACCGTGAACATATTCAACAGCTGAATCCTGCAATCCCGAAAGCGCTGATCCCCCTCGAGTGCGGCTAGGTCGATAACAGCCATCAGCGCCGAGTGATCGGCCCAAAATTCCAAGAAGGCATCAGCCACGGCTTCGCAGGCGAGATATGCATTCTGGCCATGCCAGTTAGCGGCTTTCAAGGGGCGAACTAGGCGCTCGCCCCCCTCCCCTACTAGCCGATCAGCTAGTGCCAACAGCGCCGACTCTGCATCGGGGAAGTATTGGTAAAAAGTGGCTGGAGATGTACCGGCCTCTCGAGCAATGTCCACCACTTTGAGGTCGCGATACGAGGTCGTCTCGAGCAGGTCGCTCGTGCATTGCAACAGTCGTTGGCGCGTGGCTATGCCGCGACGGCCCGGGACTCGGCCGTCAACTGCCCGAAGATCTTGGCTCTCTGTGTCTTCCGCAGCGCTACTCACGGATTACAAGCTAGAAGAGTCCCGTGAAAAACCAAACCAAAACCGCAATGGCTGCGAACCAAGCCAGAACCGTCATGAGCAATCCGAGAAAGATCACACCAACCATCAGCGCCAGGACTGCGAGAGATGACCGCCGAGTAGCACGCCGGTCAGCTAGGTCTCGCTCCATTAAAATCAAGTTGCGAATGTTGGCCTTATAGACCATGTCAAAGAGCGCACCAGCAAAGGGAATCAGACCGATCGTGGCTTCAATCCCCACGTTGATGAGCATCCGCAGCAGCGTGGGAACGCTGACACCGGCGGCAACCCCGGCAAGAACTACTGCCATGGACAGAGCTACCCCAGCAGCGTCCCCGACAACGGGAACCAAAGTGAGCAGGCCGTCTATCCCTACTCGGCGATCAGTAGTTCCCGGCACCCGAAAGGCGCTATCAAGAATCCATGCGAGTCGTTCAACCCAACTTGGCAACGGTCGCGAGTTAGGGCGACCCTTGCTGCGGCTCCGACGGAACTGCTGCATTTCTTGGCTGAATTCAGCCTGAGTCTGCGGAACCTCGCGGCCCTCAATGGGGCCAACGTCACGCGGTTCGGAATTCACATATCCATCTTGTCAGTTAATACCGCGCTCAGTTAATGAATGGCTCAGTTAATGAAGCGCTCACCGTACGCAGCGATCATCTCTTCTGCGCGGCTCACCTCGGGTGCAGTCATCCCACCCGAGATCCACGACGATGTCAGGATTGACGTCACCCCGGCAGCGTCAAGTTCTTCGAGCAAGTCAGTCTTGGGTGCCGCCATGGGTGACGCAATGATCTCGAAGGGCTTGTCAGCAGTCCCAGCATCTTCTCGGGCTTGTTGCAAAACCGTGCAGTAGTTCAGTAACTCTTCAGGTGAATAGTGCACACCAAGCCAGCCATCGCCGATTGTGGCTGCTCTACGGAACGCAATATCGGAGTGACCACCAACATAAATTGGAATCTGCGCTGGCGGGCAGGGTCGCATCTGCACGGGGGCAAAGTCATAAAAGTCCCCGTGGTGTTCAACCATCTCGCCCGTCCAGAGAGCTTTCATGACCTGAATCATTTCTTCCATGCGCTTACCGCGTTTCGAAAATGGTTGTTCAAGCAGCTCAAACTCTTCTCGCATCCACCCGGCGCCGACACCGAGGCCAATTCGCCCTTCTGAAAGGTACGCGGCCGTGCCAATTGACTTGGCTGCAAGGAACGGGTTTCGAGAGGGCAACACAAACACATTGGTAATAAATCGAAGCGTGGTAGTGACTGCGGCCATTGATGCAATCGCTACCCAAGCATCTGGCCAGTCCTCATCGGGGCTAAACAACGGCGTACCGTCGGGCGTGTAGGGATACTTGGATTCGAGCGTGGCAGGAAAGAGCACATGGTCCGATACTGCGACTGAATCGAACCCGGCGGCCTCACAAGCCCGCGCAAGTCGGTTCCAATCCTTTGGAGGAGCACCGATGAGACCATGACAAAACTTCATACTTACTACTCCTAGGACTCAATTGAGCGAAGCGCACGGTCGCGCAACTCGAACTTCAACACCTTGCCACTCGCATTGAGAGGTAACTCGTCAACAACCTCGACATATTTCGGTGCCTTAAAGTTCGCCATGTTCTCTCGAGCCCAAGAAATAATCTCGGCCGAGTCGGGCACGGTCCCGCTGGTTGGAATCACGTAGGCATAGCCCGCTTCACCCAAGCGTTCGTCGGGTACGCCAATAACTGCCACTTGGGCAATCTCTGGGTGTAGCAGTAAGAGGCGCTCAATCTCTGCCGGATAAGCATTGAACCCGCCAACGATAAACATGTCCTTGATGCGGTCCGTGATGCGCAGGTAGCCATTGGCGTCCATCACCCCGACATCGCCAGTATGGAACCAACCATCAGAGTCAATGGACTCGGCAGTCTTGGCAGGGTCTTCGAAATAGCCGCTCATGACGTTGTACCCGCGAACGAGCACCTCTCCTGGTTCGGATGCGGGTAGTTCTGCACCAGTCTCATCGACCACTCGCACTTCCACCCCTGGATAGGCGCGACCCGAGGTGCTTGCAATGAGTTCATCAGCGTCTTCGCGACGACAAGTCGTCGCAATTCCCGATGCTTCGGTCATCCCGTATGCAGTGACCACTGTTGTAAACCCCAGCGTGTCTCTCATCTGCTCAACCAGTTCTACAGGAACTACTGCTGCGCCGGTGACGGCCAGACGAAGTGATGTAGTTCGCTTGGGATCAAACCCCGGATGATTGAGCAAGCTTTGATAGATCGTCGGAGGTCCGGGAAGAACAGAGATGTTCTCGGACTCAATGAGATCAAGAACCATATCGAGATCGAACACTGATACTGGAACCAGCGTCGCACCCGAAATCAACGAGGAGATGATGCCCGCCTTGTACCCAAAAGCATGAAAGAAAGGATTGATGACTAGGTATCGGTCACTCTCTCGTAGTCCAACAATATGAGCCCAGTCTCCGAACGCTCGCAGAGTCTGCGCGTGGGTCAGCATGACGCCCTTGGGTTGGCCAGTGGTGCCAGAGGTGAACAACAGATCAGACAAATCTTCTCCGGAGATCTGTGCAACCCGTTCCGTCACGGCGCTTTGATCGGCCGTTTCTTCGTGCTCTGCAATGAATTCATCCAGGGTGCAGGTTTCGGCTGGACTGATGCCCGCATCACGCAACAGGACAATTCTCTCTAATGCTGGCAAATCGCCTTCAGTTGCACGCAGCATCGAGACGTACTCGTTGCCAAGAAAACCCTCGACTGTAAACAGCATCCGAGCGTGACTTCTACGCAGAATGTCCGCCGCCTCTAGGCCTTTGTATCGAGTGTTGAGCGGAACCAGAACTGCACCGGCAGATTGCAGCCCCAGCAGGGCCACGATCCACTCCCAGCAGTTCGGTGCCCAGATAGCAATGCGATCGCCCTTTTGCACACCCTCACTGATGAGCGCTGCGGCAAGTTTGTTCACCCGGTCGAGCAACTCCGCGTAACTCATCCTCATCACTGGCTCGCAGGAGTGATCTACCACCACTTCCGCGTCCGAACGGTCCTGGGCCACAGAACGCAGTAGCGCAGGAATCGTCGCATACTGAAGGTCAACACGGGACCCTTCCTCAGGCATTCCCGGCACTTCAGTCATCTGCCTTCTCCGAGTGCTCCGGCCTGACGCAGAGCAGCCACTTTCTCTGCTGTGTAGCCGAGCACCTCTTCGAGGACCTCATCATTGTGCTGGCCTGCAGTTGGTGCAGGCGTGGGATCAACAGGCTCCTCGCCCAGGAACTTCACCGGGTACGGGATCATGTCTGCGCCATGAGTCTCATATGACATGAACCCAAGCCGGTCGATGAACTGCGGGTCCTGAGCCAGAGTCTCTGGAGTATTCACTGGAGCGATTGTGGTGTTGTGCTCCCCAGACCAAATCACCCATTCAGCAGTGGTCTTCGTCTTAAAGATCTCGGCCAGAATTTTGCGCAACTCCATATTGTCTTTTGCGTGATCACCGAACTTTGATCCTGGCCACTTATCGAAGAGGTCCATCCGGTCAACGCCTGCACAGAAGTTCTTCCAGAACTCTTGCTCCGAAGCCATGAACAAGATGTGCGAGTCAGAGGATTCGTAGATCTGATAGCGAACGCCTGTTGTCATGCCAGCAGTTCCTGGTGCTCGGCGTTCGTAGTTATCGGCCTTGTTGCCGGTGACTTCTGATTCTGGTCTCTCGTAAGCCTTGAACGTCTCGCTACGGAGCCAGTCCATCGCAGCAGATGCATCTGATTGAGCAACTTCCAAGAAGCAACCTTGGCCAGTTTCACGGGCCCGGGTCACTCCAGCTAACACACCAAAGGCGGCAAATAGGGGGCCGGCATGAATCCCTACCGACGGGTGTTCAGGGATAAACGGAAGGCCATCTTCGGTGTAGCCGGGCTTCACCAATCCTGCCCACGTGTCATAGGCGATCCCGTGACTCGGAAGATCGGCGTAGGGCCCAGTCATTCCGTAACCAGAGATGGTGCAAAACACAATCCGAGGATTGATTTCCCGCAGGTCCTCAAATCCAAGGCCGCGCTTTGCCAGCGCTCCCGGCCGCATGGCCTCGATTACTACGTCGGCGTCTCGAACCAAATCACGAAACACGTCTTTGGCTTCTTCTGTCTTGAGGTCCAACGTGAGAGAGCGCTTGCCGCGATGGATATGCCAATGCAAGAGCGAGGAGTCTTCGATGATGGGCCAGGTCATTTGCCGGATGTAGTCACCCTGAGGCGACTCCACCTTGATCACGTCTGCACCAAGGTCTGCCAGATGAAGGCCAACGGCGCCGGGACCAAGGAGCGAAAACTCGATAACTCGCAGGCCTGATAGCGGTGCTCCTGATGCTGCTGACTCCATGACTACTCCTAATTCAGGTCAATTGTTCTGACGGGTCGTCAGATAGTAGGCGCAGTCAGCGGATTAGAGAACCCAGCGACCACCATCAGTGGGTCGCTTCCAACCAGAGGAGGCAAGAGTTCCGCCATCCACGTGCACGGTGGTGCCGGTCACGAACTTGCTCATCGGACCAGCCAGCCAGACCGCCGCAGCGGCAACATCGCCAGCGTGGCCCTCCTCTGGCCACGGAGTCTTGGCCCATGGCGTGCCCTCTAGTGCTTCAGAATCTGCAATCAGCCACCCATCTCCTGGTGTTGGAATCATGTCAGGTGCAATTGCGTTCACTCGGATCTTCTGGCTTGCGAGTTCAAGAGCCAGAGTGCGAGTCATATTGGCAACTGCTGCTTTCATGGCTGAGTAAATGCCAAACCCTGGCCCGGCGCGATGAGCCTCGACCGAGGTGATGTTGATGATCGACGCCCCACCTGCAGCAGGTCCGCCCGCTGCTGCACCCGCTGCGAGTAGGGGAACACAACAACGAGTCACCTCGACCACCTGTGTGAAGTTTTCTGCAATCAGGGCTGCCTGCCCTTTGGTGTTCACATCCATGACCGGTGCATAAAAACCGCCACCGGCGTTATTGACCAGTATGTCGAGGTGGTCCCATTGCTCACCTAGATCCTGCACCCAGGCCTCGACCAGCTCGGTGTCTCGGACGTCAAGCACTGCGCTCGGCGCAAGCTTGCCGAGCGCAACAATCTCGGCAGCGGTCTCTGCAAGTTCCTCGCCTAGGCGATCACACACAGCAACATCTGCCCCAAAACGAGCTAGGGCCAGCGCCGTAGCCCGACCGATTCCTCTTGCGGCGCCCGTGACTAGTGCAGTGCGGCCAGTGAGAAGAATGGACTGAGGATTTGGTTCCATAGTCTCTGGACCATAGCGGGAGACGCCGTGACAAAGAGCCGGTGCCCTACGATCAGGGCCGTGCTCAGTGAGATCGCCCGTGAGGCCGGCCAACGATTTGGCGATCGAGCAGTGGTTGTCGCAGCCGACGGGGTCCTGACCTATGAGGAACTCGACCGTGCTGCTGATGCGCTTGCAGTACAACTTTCACAGCGTGGAGTTGCTCGCGGCGACCGTGTTGGATTGCTACTTCCCTCTGGCGGCGATTGGGTCGTGGCCGCAGTGGCAGTTTCTCGACTTGGTGCAGTTTTTGCGGGAATCAGTCCGACCTTGTCCGTGCCTGAGCGGGCAACTTTGATCTCGCTGCTAGCGGCGCGTCTGACGCTGACCGACCCGACGTTGCTCGACGGACTACCCCTTCGGGCAGAGATCGCAGTGATGAAACCTGGATCACGCGCAATTGACTCGGCCGCAGTTGAGCCAGCCGCAGTTGAGCCAGCCGCTAGCGCTCTTTCTAGCCCTGCGGCAGATCACGTAGCGGCAGATCATGTAGCAGCAGAGAATGATGCAGCTGTGATCTGCTTTACCTCGGGCACGACTGGTCAACCCAAGGCCGCCGTGTATTGCATTTCGCAGCTTCGAGGCATTCAGAGTATTGATCTTGGGCCGGGAGCTGAGCAACGCTGGGGTGGCGGATCACCCATGTTGGCCTCAACTCAGTTTGCGCATGTCGGGATGTCCACAAAGTTGCCTTGGTACCTGCGCTTGGGCAACACCTTGCACGTGATGCCGAGGTGGAGGGCAGAGGATGCGCTTCAGCTTGTGGCCCAGCACCGCATCTCCACTCTGGGAGTGGTTGCACCTCAGCTTGCGCTCATGCTGCGCTCACCACTGATGGATTCGCTTGACCTCAGTTGCGTGACATCGATTATTGCTGGTGGCGCCGCTTCTGCACCCTCACTAATTCGTGAGGCAAGAGAGCGCTTTGGTGCCGGCTACTCGATTCGTTACTCCTCTACAGAATCGGGCGGGGTGGGCATAGCAACTGCCTTTGACTCCCCCGAAGAGGACGGGTTGCAAACAGTTGGCATTGCCAGGCCTGGGGTTGAGGTACGCATTGCTGACGAGCAGGATTCACCCCTGCAAACCGGTGAAGTTGGTGAGTTGCAGCTCCGATCGGCCGCAGTCATGCAGCAGTACTGGAACGACCCAAGCGCAACTCATTCTGCGCTCACAGCAGATCGATGGTTGCGAACCGGCGACCTTGCCAGCATGGATTCCACTGGCCGGGTCATGCTGGCAGGCAGAAGAAGCGAGATGTACATCCGCGGTGGGTACAACGTGTTTCCAGCCGAAGTTGAAGCTGCACTTCTGGAGCACCCGGGAGTGATTTCTGCAGTTGTGGTTCCGTACCCTGATGAGATTCTGGGCGAGCTTGGACTCGCAATGATCTGCGCTCAAGACCCCGAGCGGCCGCCCACACTCGAGGAACTGCGAGAGCACGGCAGCCACCTGATCGCAAAGTACAAGCTTCCCGACATGGTGGTCATCGCCCCGAGTTTGCCGTTAACTACGGCTCAGAAACTTGACCGGGCAGCCGCACAAACAATGGCTATCAAGTTGCTTGAGGCCTGATGCCAGCCATTCTGCTTGGCCTTTTTGGAGTACTCGTAGCCTGGATGATGACGCTGCCGCTTCACCGATTCAAAGAACTTCGGCCGCTCACACCGCGAGACGTTGGCTCCGAGGATGCAACCGCTACAACAGCAGCAGTTCCCATCCGAGCGGTGTACCGACAAGCCATCTGCCCCAGTTGTCATCATGTCTGCAGAGCATCAGACGCTGTTCCAGTGCTCAGTTGGATTCGTGGCTGCCCTAGCTGCGGCCGACGGTTTCCGTGGACTGTTCCGCTTGTGCAGGTCGGGGTTCCTGCTGCACTACTCCTAACTTGGGCCTTACTCGGGAACAGCATCGAGAACGGCTGGGTGACGCTTCCCTATTTGTGGCTTGTTCTGATCCTGGCGGCCATCTCTGTTGTAGATCTGAGGATCTGGCTCATTCCGTACTGGATGCCATGGCTCGGGGCATCGGTGGGATTGGTGCTGATCAGCCTGGTGTCAGTAGCTCTAGGAGATCCGGCTGCGATTCTGTATGCACTTGGCGGTGCAGCAGGTGCGTTCTTGTTGTTCTTTCTGCTCTGGCTGATCGCCCCCGGCAAGCTGGGCTTCGGAGATGTTCGCATGGCGCTGCTTCTGGGTATGTTCTTGGCCTGGCTGCACCCGCTCCTACCCATCTACGGGCTGCTCTTTGGCAGCCTCTTTGGATTACTCATGGGCGTGGTCGCTCTGCTGACCCGCAAGGACAGTCGGTTCCCGTTTGGCCCGGCACTAGCGCTCGGAGCGATGTGCGCTATCTGGTTTCACGAAGCACTTCTGCAGACCCTGCTCTAGAGATCACACCGCTGTAGGTCGCTACTAGCCCTTCGGCTTAGTAGTAGAAGTTGTGCTCGTAGATCCTGCACTTGAGTCGGGGCTTGAGCCGTAGAGGCCTGTCAACGTTGGTACCAGATTATCCATGACTACGTTCATGCACTTCACGCTCAGGTGTACACCGTCCCCCGCATAACAGCGAGCAGTAGTTCCGTCTGGCAGGGTGATGTAATCAGCAAAGTTGCCATCAGGTCCGGCTACGAGTTTGGCCACATCAAAGTATGAAACCCAGGGCCGAGTCTTGGCCTCTTCTTGGGCGATGCGGTTGCCGGTCCGTACTGCCTGCTGAATGTCAGGGTTACCGACGTTTGGTTCGCCGACCCATATCAGGCGGCGGCCTTGGCCTTGATTGAGGTCCATGATCCCTGCGATCCGAGCGCGGTACTGCTCTTCCCATTCGGCAGATCCATATTGAGCAACCACGGTGCCATCGCCTTCAAGAATGGACTGCCCATCGTTGGCACCCACCATAAACAGCGTCACCTCTGGAGCGTCCGTTGCAACAATCTCTTGCATCCGAGCCCCCCAGTTGAAGTAGTCGGAGCGCGCCAGGCCAGTCGAGACTTTGCCGTAGTTCGTGATGCTGAGTTCGGGAATATCGGTCACTGAGGACTTCAACATGTCGCCCAAGGCCTTGGCTGTGGAGTCTCCAGCGACAACGACGTTGAGCGGGGCGGCTGCAGTCGGCACTCGAACAGGCGGCAGCGTAGTGGTTGTAACTGCCGTTTCCGGCGCCGGCTTTTTGGTATCTGGGAATTCAAAGTCGGCGTTTTTTTGTTCAACCCCAAGTTGCTGGGCCGCCCAGTCATAGGGGCGGTTCAGTGAAACTAGGTTGGTCAGCCTGTCAATGATCCCAGAGGTTGCAACAGCCACTGAGCGCTGCCAGCCCAGCGGCATTCCCTCGGCTGAGGCAACCATGTTTCCCGAAGCAAGAACTACAAAAACGATCAGGGTAATGACGAGGCCCTTCCAAACAGTCTCTGCTGATTGGGTGCGACGAACGCGGCGGGGTCGCCGCCTCGCTTGCTGGTTTGATCGCTGCTGGTTTGATTTCTCTTGGCCTGATCGCTGTTGAGTCATTAGAAATCGAAGTAAATGAACGGGGCAACACCCTGCGGGCCAAGCAGGTTGATTACCAAAAGGAATATCCCGATGCCGACAGCCATCACGATGGGAGGAAGTTGCGAAGCCCGATACTCAAGGGCGTCGCCGATTCGACGGGGAATGAACTGTCCGATCATGCCAACGAATATTGCCAGCAAAACCGTCGGAGTAACCAGCGTTCCGACTCCCCAATTGCTTATCAGGCTCCAGAAGTACTCGAGTGCCCCGGTGACAGAGGTGGAGCGGAAGAAGATCCAGCCGATCACAACAAAGTGAAACACCAAGAGCCGGGCCAGCCAAGGGTTCATCGTTTCGGTGGACACAACAGTCGGAGTTGGTCGCTGCATCACTCGAGTCTCGTCGGGGTTCTCGTGAACTCCGCCCCCTGGGTCCTCGACTAGTTCAGCCCGCTGTTCAACTCGGACGGCGTGTTGTCGCTCCAGAACAAGGCCGATCCCGTGATAGGCGCCCCAGATGATGAAGGTCCAGCTCGCACCGTGCCAGAGGCCGCCAAAGAGCATGGTGAGGAACAGATTTCGATACTCGGCACTGGGGCCTCCACGGTTGCCACCGAGTGGAATGTAGAGATAGTCACGGAGCCAACGTGAGAGCGTCATATGCCAGCGGCGCCAAAAGTCCTGGATGCTTCGAGCCGAGTACGGCTGATCGAAGTTGTCGGGAAACTTCACGCCCATGAGCAGGGCGATTCCGATTGCAATATCGGTATAGCCGGAAAAGTCTGCGTAGATCTGAACCGCGTAGGCCCAAGCGCCGACTAACAGTTCCCAGTTGCGGAACTGCCCCGGAGCGACAAAGACCGGATCAACAATGGCGGTTGCCAAAAAGTTGGCGATCACCACCTTCTTGAAGAGTCCCCGGCAAATCAACCGGGCGGCACGGGTGACATCTACGGTCTGCCCACTCGGGCGGTGATTCATTTGTGGGACAAATTCCGATACTCGAACAATTGGTCCAGCTACGAGGTGCGGAAAGAATGAGAGGTAGACCGCAAAGTCCAGCAACCCGACGGTGTCTTGGTGGCGTCGAAACACGTCGACCACGTAGCTGATTGCGCAGAAAGTGAAGAAGGACACTCCGATGGGAAGTGCCACTTTGATGAGCATGGGGGTAGCTGCAAGCCCAAGGGGTTCGAGCACGGTAAGCGCTGATTCCACAAAGAAGCCGTAGTACTTGAAGAAGCCCAAAACAATCAGGTTTAACCCAACCGCACAGAGCATCCAACGCTTGCGATTCGCATCATTGCGAGCCCGAAACACTGCTTGGGCAAGTACCCAGTTGCCAACGGTGGACCCTGCAAGCAAAAAGCAGAACCTCCAGTCAGCCCAGCCGTAGAACACGTAGCTGGCACCCAGAACAAACAGTTTCCAGTCTGTGGGGCGATCATTCAGCTTCCAGCTCACACCCAGCACGACGACGAAGAACAACGCGAACGTCATCGTTGGAAAGAGCACCTCGAGCGCCTCCTCGGCACAAGTTCACTAGGTTCCTAGCGCACTGGACTTGGCAGGACTCCCCCAGAGGAACCTCGCTGCTGAACATTGAACCTTACCGAGGCAGGCAACTGGCTGATACCAACGGAGTTCTTGCCGCTGCGCTGCGCCGATTCCTGCGAGCCACCAAGGGATCGGGAGTAGCTTGGAGAATCTCAGCGATCTACCTTCATTGGAATGGCTCCAAGACACAGTGCCCTTGGTCCAGGACAACTCACCGCCGCGTTATCCACGTAAGAGGAAAAGCAATCGTGACTATCGGGGCAGGTTTGGAATGCGCCGACGAGAACGCCCGACTGATCCACGGCGACACTCGGCCGGACATGTAATAGGACTCTGTTCGAACCCCTGAAGAAGCCTCGTAGATTTGCCACCTTGTCATCTAGGTCGATACCCGTTCGGGCAACAACGAGAGCATAATGAAGGTTGGTACTGACTCGCTCCGAGTCATGCACGACATTGAGTCCGGCACGTTCATGATGACCACCCTGTGAGAGAAGCTGATGAGTTATTTTGCGAATAAGACCGTTGTGGTACTCGGCGCTACAGGCATCCTCGGCCAACTTACGGCCCACGATCTTCGCCAGCGTGGTGCAGACGTGAGGCTCATTGTTCGAAGTCCCAATTCGCTGGATGCTGCTCTGCGTGACCTTCCCGTAGCGGTTGCTGACATCACGAAGCGGGGCGAAGTCGCAGCGGCCTTGACCGCTGTTTCACAGGGTCAATCCGTGGACGGAATCATCAATTGCACGGGCGTCGTAGCGTTCGGGAACTTCAGTGAACTTTCCGATGAGGTTGCGCAAGAAGTGCTGGCTGTTAACGCTCTCGGAGTGATCAACGTCATCTCGCTCGCTACCACGAGTCTCAACCCTGAGGGGTTCCTTGCATCATTTACTGGTGTCGCCGCCGATATGACGATTGCCGGCATGGGGGCTTACTGCGCGTCGAAGGCCGCAGCCAAAACGGCAATGGGTGTGGCTGCGCGAGAACTACGGAGACAGAAGATCAGGGTGCTTGACATTCGGGCGCCACACACCGAAACGGGACTCATAACCCGTGCCCTTGAGGGCACGGCCCCAAAGATGCCCGAGGGTCTGCAGCCACAAGCAGTGATTGACCGAGTACTCGATGCAATAGCCGTGGGCGAAAAGGACCTGCCGGCAGAGGCGTTCGCTGCGCAGAGCAATTGATGCTGAAGGAATGAACTGTGTGGGGACTTGGTCGGGAGGGCGAGTCCTAGCAGTCGCTCATCATTCGAAGAGCATGGCAAATTTCGGTAGCCCGAATGCCGAGTTCACCGATCTTGGCGGTCAGTGCTGCACGTTGAATCCGTTGGAGGCTGTCGAAGTTGGCGACGCACTCCGTGGTCAGGCCTTCCTCGGTGCCGAGGTGGATCTCCGTTGGGATTGAACGGATGGTCCTCGTAACAGGTGCGACCACTACACCGCTCAGAACCGAGACCGCTTCTGAGCGGGTGACCACCAATACCGGGCGGCGAGCAGATTCGATTTCCGCCCACCAAATGTCTCCTTGTTGGGGGATCGTCACCAAGGCTCCTCGTTGATCAAACTCCTCGTGGTGAGATCTAGCCCCGCGAGCTCAGCAGGCGTCTCCGGGCTTCGTCGATACGCCTCGGCGATCTGACGCCCAGTTCTCTGCCTGCGGTGTTCATCAATGATCCGCTCCAGTCCCATTCTGACGAGGTCAGATCGGCTAGATGCTGCCCCTTGGGCAACGAGTTCATCAACTTCGCGCATCAGCGCTTCATCTACACGAGTGACAAGTTGGGCCATACAGAAAGTATACCAATATGTATAGCAAATTACTATACACGTGGAAGCGGATCGCACTGAATCCCCCGCCGTACCTGGCGAGCTAGGTCAATACCTGCAAGCCGCCTCAGCAGATGGAGGGCAGTGTCACTACCTGCGGAGACCCCCGCAGAACTGATGATGTCTCCGTCATCAACAAAGCATTCGTCATGTTTGACATCAACAGTTGGGTCGAGTCGATCCGACAACAGTTCTGCAAGTCATAGGTCTCTGTCCGAACCCCGGTCCATTGCTAGACCGGGGTTCGAATGAGGACCTTTTGGTGGAGGTGATGAGAATCGAACTCACGACCTCTTCGATGCGACCGAAGCGCTCTAGCCAACTGAGCTACACCCCCAGGAAAGGAACCTTGACACTAGCCGGGGTAAGGCTTACTCAAGAAGCCGGCAAGGCTGGTGTTAGTTTGCGACTCGTCGAGGAGCTGGAGTTGCACGGCCGACGGTTGAAGTCTGCAGGCTGCTCGGAAGCGAGGACGCAGGCACTAGGCCACTTCGTTGGGCTCTCTGCTGCACCATTCCAGCGGACTGATTTGCCTGATTGAGAAGGAAGACATAGCCAACAAGCAAAGCTGCCGACAGCATGAACGGAACGAGGAAGACACTTCCGAAGGCAACGGTGCAGAGAAGAGTCAGCACTGCTATTGCACCAAGGACCACCAGAACATCCTGACGGCGGCGGCGCACCGAAGGAGAGATCTTCGCCTGAGAAGTCTGAGCCGCAGCAGCGTTTGATCGATCTCGAAGATCAATCACGTTGCTTGAGGAAGTGCGGGCGCTTGAGGAATTGAGGCTGACTGGGCGAGGCATTCCTGGCAAATCTGCGCCGCGACGGTTACCCGACCGGTGTAGGACCGAAAGCTGATGATTGAACGAGCGGATGGAGTCAGTGCGGCGCCCCACCGAGAGTTTGCGAAGGACCTCTGGAAGTAACACGATGGCCCAAACAACTGCGAGACCTAAGAAGATCAACGTAGAGACATTCATTGAATGTTTCAGTCCTTTTCTTGAACCGAGGGCTCCGGCGGGAACAATCGATTCAGCGAGTTGTGCGAAATTTAGCTCTGAGCGAGCTAGGTGTATTCAACGCAAACAATACTTTACGGTTTCAGGGCCAATGTTACAAGTAGCTTACGGATTACATCAGTGTCATTCGAGCAATCGAGCAGGAAACCCTTGTTTCTAGGCGTCTTCGCCGGCCTCGCCCACGAGTTCAGATTGCCGTCGAAATGTGCCAGATCGGCCACCAGTCTTCTCCCAGAGGGCAATCTCGCCAATGACCATCGCTCGATCTACTGACTTGCACATGTCATAAATGGTGAGGCAAGCGACCGTGACGGCAGTCAGGGCTTCCATCTCGACGCCAGTTCGGTCCACGGTTTCTACCTGGGCCTCCACCTCGATAAACGAGTCCTCGATGCGAAAATTCACCAGCATGGCACCCATGAGCACGGGGTGGCAGAGCGGAATCAGATCAGAAGCTCGTTTCGCAGCCTGAATTCCCGCAACGCGAGCCACGGACAACACATCGCCCTTGTTAATCGCTCCACGTGCGACCAACGAGGTGGTGTCGGTCGTCATGTACACCCGACCCCGTGCGATGGCTCGACGGTGAGTGGGTTCCTTTGGAGTCACATCGACCATGCGTGCACGGCCGAGCGGATCAAGATGGGTCAAGCCCCGGTCTGACATAGGCGCAGCTTAGTTGCAGCGCTTATCCCATGACATAGTCAGGTGAGCTGAGTCAGAGGAACACAGCACAGGTGAGCTCAGTACAAGTGAACTCGGTCAGGGAAACTCAGCACAGGCCTTCACGCTGAGCGACCTCTGTCAGGAAGGCACGGAACTCTGGTCCTAGGTCTTCACGACGAAGCGCAAGTTCGACAGTGGCCCGTAGGTAATCGATCTTTTTGCCGATATCGAAACGGCCCTCGCTAAACACGTACCCAAACACGGGGCTCTTTCCGAGCAGCGCTGCGATGGCATCAGTCAACTGGATCTCGCCACCAACTCCTGGCTGCACATCTCCGAGTACATCAAAAATCTCTGGAGTGAACAGATAGCGGCCCATGACTGCAAGGTTTGAGGGGGCATCGGCAGGGTCGGGCTTCTCGACGATCTCGGTGATTTCACAAAGTGCACCATGGCAGTTTGAAACACCGGCACAGCCATAAGAAGAGATGGACGCCTTGTCGACCTCCATAAGGGCAACCACCGAAGCCTCGTGCTCATCAAAGCTCTTGATCATGTTGGTGAGCACTGTTGAGTGCTCATCCATAATGTCATCGCCGAGCATGACCACAAAAGGCTCATCACCGACATGCTTGCGGGCAACTGAAACCGCGTGGCCCAAGCCGAGAGGCTCGCCTTGGCGCACAAAGTGAATATCAGCGAGTTCTGCAAGCTCGACAACTTCGGCCAAGTCTCCCATTTTGCCCTTTGCCTTGAGCTGGTATTCCAACTCGAAGTTGCGGTCGAAGTGGTCTTCGAGACTGCGCTTGTTGCGGCCAGTGATGATCAAGATGTCGTCGATTCCGGCTTTCACGGCCTCTTCGACCACGTACTGGATCGCTGGGCGGTCAACCACCGGAAGCATCTCTTTGGGTTGCGCCTTAGTAGCTGGAAGAAAGCGAGTTCCAAGACCTGCTGCGGGTATGACTGCTTTCGTTACTCGGCCCATGAGTTACTCCGATGTTCGTGTTGGCAGAAGTCTGATTCTGCTCGTGAGGTGAAGGTTACAGAGGTGATGGTAACTAGCGTCTTTGTAAATTCAACCTTCTTTTGCCAAATTGTTGACAATTGCCTAGTGGCCGGGAATCAACTCGCTTGACCTGCATTCTCAAGCGCAGAAGTCGGCTTCTTGGGAAGCTTGGACTGCAGGCGTTATCATCAATGCTCCTGCAGGGAGATTGCCAGCGCCTGACCTACCGGTGCCCTCCCCTCAATCAGACCAATCCCCTAGGTGGAGAGCCTCAGATGCCCGTATACGAATACCGCTGCAAGAACTGTGCGCATCAGTTCGACATCCAGCAATCATTCTCTGACGACTCACTGACAGTCTGCCCGGACTGCGGCCAAGCCGAACTTCGCAAGGTGTTTCAGCCAGTAGGAATCACGTTCAAGGGCTCAGGCTTCTACAAGAACGACAGTCGCTCAGGGTCCTCTGATTCTGGGTCTTCGGGTTCATCTTCAACAAGCTCATCCTCGGCAAGCTCAGACTCATCAGGCACAGACTCATCAAGCACTGGATCATCAAGCTCAGGATCATCAAGCTCTGATTCCTCGAAGAGCAACTCCGGGTCTAGCTCCGACTCAGGTGGCTCGAGTGATAAACCTGCCAAAGCAACTCCAACAAAAACCACAGCTACTGACTAGCGGCCTAACAGCCTGGGGGTACAGACGTGAATGATCAGGACCACACACAGGACTCAGGTATCGGGGCTGTGGGTTGGATGCGCTCTGTAGTAATCGACGCTCATGACCCCGTGCTCCTTGCCCAATTCTGGTGCAACGTGCTCGACGTCGAGATAGTCGAGAGCGAAGCAGACTGGGTACAGCTCAGCCCCGACCCCGGGGGAACGTTCTTTGCGTTCCAGCCCAGCACTGCGCCAAGGCCAGAGTCACTTGTTGCTCGACCAGATATTGAAGTGACTGACATCGACCACGCCCGAGACCGCATCATCGAACTAGGCGGTTCCTACGTGCGAACGATTCAGGAACTCAAGGGTGACCACCACTATGTGATGGCAGACCCTGAGGGTAACGAGCTGTGCTTAGTCCAACCGCTGCCACCGGAATTGGCTCGGCCTCGTTGGGGCGACCAAGCAATCTGATGAGTCACTTTGTCCCTCCCGAGAAGGACCAAGTCAAACCGCTCTTTAGCGCAGTACTTGGAGCACTCACGTGGAGCGGAGGCGGACCAACCGAGCTGCAACTCGACTTGTTGCAATCTCTGCTCAACGCGTTTGCCCAGGGGACTCCCCAGGTAGTCAGAGAGTTCTCCCCCATTTCCCCTGAAACGGCTCGCGCCGAGCTTGGGGACACGCTCCTACTCGAGCAGTGCGTCAACTTGGTGACCATCTTGGAATTCACGTTGCATCCCCTACCAGTAGGCCTAGAAAAGCATGCGGAGCAGTACCTGCGTGAACTGGGGACAGAACCCAGGCTCCCCGAGGTTCTGAGAGACACATCCGAAGAGCACATGCTTAGGCTCCATGCCGATCTGATGCGGAACTCTTGGTACACCGAGCAGACCATCAAGGGAATCTTCACCGGCAACATGGGAGAACTTCTGCGGTCAAAGCTTGCTTACTACTCGATTGGAAGAGACGAAGCGCTAGCGGCAAAGTGGGAAGGGTTACGAGACTGCCCCGAAGGATCTTGGGGCCATGGTGTTGCGCAGTTCTACGACATGCACGAGTTTGCGTTTCCCGGTGAACCGACAGGGATTTATGAGATTGGCGCCTTGCATGATTGGGTTCACGTGCTCACCGATTACGACACCTCACCCGAAGGTGAGATTGACGTATTCGCCTTTATCGCAGCAACTATGGATGACCCTCGTGGGTTTACTCAGTTCATCTTCACCTTGGCTCTTTTTCAGAATGCAAGCATCACCACCGTGGGCGGCAAAGAGGTCATGATTGCCAGAGCTGACACGCTTTCGGATGCAGGCGCTAGCGATCACCTTGCCGATGCGTTCTGGCGCGCAGCGCAGTGCACTGCAGATCCAATGGGCGGAGTGGACCACTTTGCGCTTGCTAACACTCCGCTGCAGGAACTTCGGGAGCGCTGGAATATCCCCCCGAAGTCCTACCCATCACCTGGAGCGCTCGATAGTGCGAGCAAAAACTCGCAACTACTTTCTGACTAGCTCGCTGGAGTTGGCGCATCAGCAGGTGAAGCAGCAATTCGCCCACTGCTCGCCGCGGCTGCAATTCCCATGCCGAGCAGCGAGACCAGAACAATCACCCAAGAGGCGCGCTGTAGCCCAGCAGCAAAATCCTCAGTCTGTGTGGTGTTGCTCCCAGAGGAGGGAACTGAAACCGCCATACTGGCGATTGCAACACCCGCTGCCACACCCACGTTGCGCAGCGAAGTCAACAAACCCGAGGCAACCCCAGCGTCGACATCTGGAACCGCAGTCATGGCCGCAGTGGTGGACACGTTGTAGGCAAGGCCTTGGCCGATACCGGACAGCGCCATGGCCACAATCACAAGAGCAATTTTGCTGCTAGTTCCTAGCTGCGTCAGTGCGACAAAGGAGACAGCAATCAGAAACATTCCCAGCATCATCGGTGCTCGCATACCAGCGAACTTCACGACCCGACCCGTCAGGGCACCCATGATGGCGAAGGGAACGGAGTAGGCCAAGAACACAATCCCTGTCATGGCGGCAGACAAATTGCGTACATCTTGAAGCCAAAAGGTCATCAAGATATTGATTGCTCCGAAACCCCAATTAGCTAAGAAGGCAACCGCAACTGGGGGACGATACGCACGGGCATGCACAATCGCCGCCGCAATAAGTGGTTGGGCCGAGAATCGCTGCTGCAACACAAATACTCCAAACAGCGCAACACTGAATGCAAGCGGCCCAAGCACCCAGGGGCTCTGCCACCCCTTCATTCCAGCCTCTTGCAATCCATAAATCACACAGGTGACCGAAGCAGTTGCGAGCAGGGCTCCGACTAGGTCGATTGGTCGCTTATCCCCGAACGATTCGGGCACGTAGCGAAGGATCATGAGGAGCGCAGCGAGCAGGACGGGAAGGTTGAGCGCAAAGAACCAGCGCCAACCAAGTGTCGCTACTAACAGTCCGCCGACCACCGGTGCGGCAGCCGCGGCGGTGCTTCCGATGGCGCTCCACATGCCAATCCCCCAGGCCCGACGGTCACCGGTGAACGAGGTACTGACCACCGATAGCGATGCAGTCATAAAGAGCGCCGTTGCGAAGCCTTGAATCACGCGAGCAATGATCAGCACATCGAACACAGGAGCCGTCGCAGCAAGCAGAGTGCCGACCGAGAACACCAGTACGCCGATCACCAACATCCGTTTGCGTCCATAGAGATCAGCAGCCCGGCCAGAAACCAACAGCGGTCCCGCCGCTCCCAACGCGAATGCGTTAATCACCCACCCCGTGCTACTCGCCGGAACATCGAGCTCACGGCCAATGTCGGGTAGGGCAACCGCTACGCCAGAAAAGTCGATACTGAGCACCACAAGCGGCAGGGCAACAGCAATCAAGATGGCAGTGGTGTTCCGGCTCGACACAGTGATGAAGAGTAGAACAAGAGCCGAGACGAAACAGTGGCCACGAGCAGAGCAGCACTGGCACACTGAAGGCCATGACCACCGACCGGAATGCGCTCTGGGGCACAACCCTATGAAGCGCTACCCCATATGAAGACCGCCCCCACATGAACGCTGCTCCCACATGAACGCTGCCGCCACATGAACGTCTACTCACAGGCAGAGGCTGAGCAAGTCCTGAGTCTGGCACCTTCAACTCCGAGCGACCTTGGGTTGTTCAGCTCAAACACCCTCTTTGGGCAGCCGGGAATTTATCCGGATGGCCCACCAATGCAACCCGCTGTCGGCGCGCCCTTGAACGAGCAGCAGGCCGCTGCGACGCTGGCCGATCTCCTTCAGCCGGGAATTGCCGGCGAGATGATCAAACTGTTTGCTGATCCAGAACTGCAAGCTCGAGTCCCCGACCCAAGCGTTCGCGCAGCGCTGCTATTGCTCAGCGGTGGGCCAGCGCAGGCAATGCTCGAGGCATTCCTGCAAGGTGAGACCGAGGTACTTCGTCTTGGCGTGGGCATTCCCGATGGTGAGGGGCGCGTCATCGGGTTTGAGGTTGGAGAGTCTGACCAGTCGCGGCGTGTGCTCAATACTCGTTACGAGTCGGAACACCCAGCGTTCATCGCACCCTCGCTAGCGCACGCACTTTGTCATCACGGAGATCGCGCCAGCAACGCAGAGGAAGCAACCCTTCACGGCATATTGGGCGCAGTTCATGCTTGGCTCTTAGCTACCAACCCTTCACTCAGCGCCGCAAGGACTGAACTTTCACGTCGGCAAGCCTCGCTCACCATCACACTGCTGAATGCTCGAAGCCCCGGTTCTTGGTTGGCCTCGGTGCGTTGCCCAGAAGGGCCCGGCACCATCCCAGAAGGCAATCCGATTCTGCAATGCCCAGACTTATGGAGCATCCCCTTTACTTCTCGTGCCGATTCAGATTGTGACCTCTCTCTTCCTGTGCCCGTTCAACAAGCCTTGGCCTGCTTGGCCTCAGAGTCCGCTGCTGCAGTACCTGAGCGCTACTCAGACTCACTCGGCGAGTGGCTCACAGCGAACCTAGGTCGGGGCAGGTTCTTTGGCGCAGTCCCACGCGCCCAAGCCGGCTGGGCGCTCGGCTTACTCAACCGGGGAGGCACCCCCGAGCCCACGAACAACGAGAAGTGATTCGATCTTCTAACATGGGGTTCCCATGGCAAAGCGTAAGCGTCGTTCTACTCTCCCCGAACCGCAGTCACCTCCTGTCATTGCCGGCTTGATCGGCCCCATGAGGACAGTTCCAGCTGGAATTGCTCGTCCCGATTACGCGGCCACCGGCGAGCCATCAACTCGCGCTAGCCGCGCCATCCGTACCGCAGATGAGATTGAGGCCATGCGTGTAGCGGGCCGAGTTGCCGCTGAGGCTCTGATCGAGGTGGGACGCCATGTTCGACCAGGAATCACTCACGATGAGCTTGACCGCATTGGGCATGAATTCATGGTCGCTGCTGGCTCGTATCCCTCAACGCTCAACTACCGGGGGTTTCCTAAGTCTCTGTGTACCTCGGCAAACGAAATTGTTTGTCACGGAATCCCCGATTCTCGCAAACTCGCAGACGGAGACATCGTCAACATTGACGTCACCGCTTACATAGAGGGAGTGCACGGAGATACCTCTTGCAACTTCTTGGTGGGCGAGGTTGACGACCGCTCTGCCCAACTCGTTCGCCAAACTAGGGCTGCGATGCACGCAGGTATCTCGGTGGTCAAGCCGAATGCTCGCGTGTACGAGATCGGCCGAGCGATCGAACAATCAGTGGCCGAGTTCAACTACGGAGTCGTACGCGAGTTCATTGGTCATGGCATTGGCGATCAGTTCCATACCAGCCTGCAAATTCCTCACTATTACGATCCTCACAACGACACCGTGCTCCTACCGGGGATGACCTTCACCGTCGAACCGATGATCAATCTGGGATCGAACCGGCTCGAGATGTGGGATGACGGTTGGACCGTTTCCACTCGGGACATGCAGCGATCCGCTCAGTTCGAACACACGGTTTTGGTCACCGAGTCTGGCTTTGAACTTCTCACTATTCCAGCGCAAGGCCCACCTGCAGATGCGCTGTTTGCCGACGTCAAACTCGGGTTGCAGCCCGCTCCGTAGGGCCAGCGTTAGCCCTCACTCCCCTCTTACTTCCCCTGCCGTCTAGTCGAACTGAACCAGGAGAAGTCCGTGAGTCGTACCCCTGCGCCGTCACGGCCGACGGCGCTGCGATACCGCACTGCCGCTGCAGCACTTAGCGCCCGACTCAGCCAGTATCGCTCTCGTGTGGAACAGTCCTCACTAGCTCGACGCGTACTGTCTCGACGGTTGCTGGTGCTCGTGGTGGCACTCACGGTTGGTTGGCAAGTCACCGGTCAGCTGAAGGCCGCTCAGCGCGCTCAGCAGTCTTGGGGGAACAGCACTGCAGTAGTCATGGCTGCTCGACCACTCAAGGCCGGAGAACTCATTGACTCAGCCTCAGTTCGAGTCGAACAGATTCCAACACGCCTCCTGCCCGATGGAGCGCTAGTCGAACTGCCACTGGATCGTCGCGCCAGGATCGAAGTCGCCAAAGGCGAGATTCTGTTGCAGAGTCGCGTCTCGGCCGTTGGTGCAGGAGCTCTAGGCGCAACGCTGACAGCTGATACCCAAGCTGTGACCCTGTCGCTTGGTGAGGCCCCAGCCCCTGTTCAGGTCGGGGACATCGTAGATGTCATCTCGGTAAGGACTACTGCAATTGGCCTTGACTACGGCGCAGTTCAAGGAGACGAGGTCGAAACTGACAGGGTGGCCACCGCTGCTCAGGTCATTCAAGTCACCCAAGGTCAGGCAACTCTTGCTGTGCGCACGGGACAGGTCGATGAACTCGTGCGAGCGGCTTCTACGTTTCCGATCAGTCTCATAATCCTGAGGTAGGACGCGACCGGATAGGGCGCTACTCGATAGGGCGCCACTGGCTAGAACTCGAGTGCTCCTTATGCTCCGGAGAGCGAAACATCTTGGATGACCAAGGAACATGCACCGTCGCCGCCACGCAACCATTCAAAGTCTCCGCCGACTTCTGAAATATCAAGTAGGAGTCGTTGAAGCGTTGATGCCAATGTGAGTTCTCGAACCGGCTCAGCGAGCGACCCGTTTCGAATCATCAGGCCATCTGCGCCTACTGAGAAGTCACCCGAGATGGAGTTCACCCCCGAGTGCATCCCGGACAGACTATTGACATAGAGGCCCAAGTCGATTGAGGACACCAACTCCTCAAAGCTGCGAGTCCCCGGCTGCATCACAAGCAGTTGTGCACCAACGCCCGGCAGACTTCGTGTGCCTCGCACTGCTGAACCCGTAGAGGCCGACCCGCTGCGCCGACCCGAATAAGAATCCTGAAGGAATCCTTGCAGCACACCGTCTGAGATCAGCAGATTGGACCGACATGCAAGCCCTTCCCCGTCTACCTCTTCAGCACCAATTGACTCTGATCGAGTGGGGTCATCGGTCAGCGAGAGCAGTGGGGATGCAATCTGCTCGCCTCGACGTTCACCGAACGGCGAGCGGCCCTTCAGGACGGACTCCCCTGACAACATTCCCGAGACAATGCCCATCAACGAGATTGCCAAGCGGGGCTCTAGAAGAATGGTCATGCGAGCAGAAGGAGGCTTGACGGCACCGAGGAGTCGGGTGGCTCGATCAACTGCCTCAGCAGTTGCATGGTCAAGATCTAGCGACTCTGGGACCCGACCCGAGTCGTAGCCGAATCCAGTCTGAGTTTCTTCGCCCACGCGGGCTAATGGCTGTGTAGATATGGAGCAGGAGGCACCGCGGTCTACAGCTTCAATTCCCGCTGTTGACAAAATCACCGACTCACCCCACGCATCGCCATAGGCAGTGGACCGGATCCCCGTGATCCGAGAATCTGCGGCAAGCACCCTTTGTTCAAGCTCTAGGGCAAGTGCGATCTTTCTTTCTACCGGAAAGGCAACTACCGAATCCGACCACCCATTTTGAGCAACAACCTCTACGCCGTCAGGCTGGGCAAGGCCGTTCCACTGGTCAGGTTCAGCAAACTCAAGGTTGTCTCGTGCTTCACGCAGCGTCTCGAGCAACACCGTTGGATCAAGACTGCCGCAATGTGCAAAGCCCAGTCGGCCGTCGCGAATGATGCGGATTCCAGCACCCGATGAATCCGCTGAGGTGAGCGACTCAACTTCTCCCTCATAGACCTTGACGGTGGTTGAACTTGCTCGGCTCAGCAGCACTTCCACCTGTTCCGCGCCTGTGGCCTGCTCAAGCACCGACGCAGCAAGCGCCAACAAATCTTCGGAGTGGCCAGACTGCGGCGTAGACACTGTTGCGGTCACTGTCCGGACATCGTCACATCTGCAATGGCCAAGGTCAGGCCAGTTGACTCCCAGGGGAAATACGTCAGGTCCGACCCGATGGCAACCACATCGCCGAGCATTCGCTGGAGAGTCGACCCGATGGTTACTTCTCGGATTCCCTCGGCAAGTTCACCGCCCCGAATACGTACGCCATCAGCGCCCACTGACAAGTCACCCGAAACTGGGTTGACTCCAGAGTGAAGCCCCGCAATGTCATGTACCAAGAAACCGTTTCCGACCTGCGAAATAATCTCTTCTGCGGAGAGGTCCCCCGGCATCAGCTTGATGACATGTGGCCCCACTCCAGGCGCCGCACGGTGACTCCCTCGCTGCGCTGACCCTGTGGAGTTCGTTCCGGCAACCCTTGCGGTGTACGCGTTATGCATGTAACCCGACAGCACGCCGGCATCAATGAGCGGGACTCGTCTGCAAGCCAGGCCCTCTCCGTCGGTATCAGAAGCAGTCGGGCTGAGCGGATCTGTTGCATCGTCAAACATGGTCAAACTCGGTGCCGCAATTTCTTCTCCGACTCGTCCTGCAAACGGCGATCGCCCACGAATCACGGACTCGCCAGAGAGCATCTCTGCAATCAGACTGAGGAACTGCGAAGTGACGTAGGGGTGCAGCACAACGGTCAGGCGCTCGCTCGGCGCTTTTGTTGCGCCAAGCAGGCGCACGCAGCGCTGAACCGCCTCTTGTGCAGCAAAGGCCAGATCCAAATCTTGCAGGGCACGGCCTACCGAAAACCCAAAACCAGTGGTGGTGTCTTCCTCGTCTCCAGCTAACGCATAGACCCCTAGATACACCGAGGTTTCTGCGCTTGAGCGTCTGATGCCAGTGGTGGATGCAAGGGCTGTAGCCATCACAGAATCGGCATAATCCGCAGACTCGATGCCAAAAATTCTTGGGTCACCCGCTCGGACCTGGGCCTCGAGTTCGATCGCCAAGCGAATCTTCTCTTCGGTGTCAGCATGCACGAGCCGCTCATCGAAGAGTGACAACTCCTCGGGCTCCACGCCGTCGGGTTCTGCTAGGCCGGCATTGGGATCTTCTGAACCAAAGCTGGCATTGTCGCGAGCCTCGGCAAGACACTCTTTGAGCGCAGCGTCATCAAGCACTCCGGCCCAAGAAAGGCCCTGCTTTCCTTGCGAGATCATCCGGATTCCGACACCTGCTGAGTCGGCCGAGACGAAATGCTCAACCTCTCCCTCAAAGGCACGAACCTCGGTATCTCGACTCCAAGCAACTACTGCCTCAATCTGCTCGCCGGGCTCCGCCATGGAAACAATACGATCGGCGATTTGTTGAAGTTCTTCTGGGTTCACGCTGCGGTTCCACCGATAGTGAGGCCACTCGCAACTCGAAGCGTGGGCACACCATCTCCGACAGGAACACCTTGGCCGTCTTTGCCACAGGTTCCGGGCCCACCCATCGCAAAATCGTTTCCAACTGCATCGATCGAGGTGAGCACACCTGGACCGTTGCCAATGAGGTTGCCTTCGCGCAGCGGTTCAGTGATCCGACCATCCTCAATGAGGTAGGCCTCGGTCATGCCGAAGACAAAATCGCCCGTGGCGGTGTTGACCTGACCGCCACCAAGATGCGAGATGTACACACCTGATTCAGTGTCAGAGAGAATTTGGTCAGGTGTTGAGGTACCTCCGAGAAGGTAGGTGTTCGTCATGCGCACCATGGGCAAGTGCTGATAGCTCTGACGTCGGCCGTTACCTGAGGATGCGCGGCCCTCGGCTCGAGCTCGAAGGCCATCCCACATGTAATCGACCAGAATGCCGTCTTGAATCAGCACGTTTCGTTGGGCCGGGCGGCCCTCGTCGTCGATGGCGAAGCATCCCCACTCGCCGCCCATAGTGCCGTCGTCAACCAACGTCACGAGCGAAGAAGCAACTTGCTCCCCGAGCCTTCCGGCGAAGACCGAAGCCCCCTTACCGACTAGGTCAGCCTCTAGCCCATGACCGCAAGCTTCATGGAACATGACTCCCCCGCCGCCCGGGCCGATCACCACAGTCATCTCACCCGAGGGTGCAGGCCGTGCAGCCAACTTGGTTATCGCTCGTTGTGCGGCAGTGCGAGCAAGATCCCCTACTTCATAGGTGTCAAACAACTCAAAGCCCACCGAGCGGCCGATGGACTCACGGCCAGTCTGCATGCCGGTATCTCCCGAGGCCACAGCCGAGATTGAGAACAGAGTTTTCACCTGCTCATCGGTGCCGAGTATGCCATCGGTGTTGGCCACCAAAATTCGGCGATGAGAATCTGCGTAGCGGGCCGAGACCTGCGTAATGGCTGCGCCTTCGGCCCTTGCCATTTCATTAGCCATCAAGAGCAGCTCGACCTTTTTGGCCTTTGGCACATCGCCCGGCATGATTCGCACCAGATTGGGTCGCGGCGCATTGACGCGATCAAGGTCAACAATGGTGGTCCCCGTTCCTGACCCGCGAGCGGCAGAAGCAGCAGTCTCGGCAGCAGCGATCAAGCCGGCCTCAGACAAGTCCGAGGTGTGAGCAAAGCCCGTGGACTCGCCAACAACTACTCGGATTCCCGCCCCGCGGTCTCTACCCGAGGTGAGTTCCTCAATGCGACCATCGTCAAGTAGAGCCGAGGATGAGCGCTTTTCTTCGGCAAAAATCTCTGCGAAATCGGCGCCTCGAGAAGCAGCGGCCGCTAGCACTCTCTGGATAGTTGACTCTTCGAGCATCGGTGGGTCCTCCTAGATTAAGGATCTGTAGAACAGGGCACGGCGAAGATGGATGTGCCTCGGCGCTACTAAGTGTTTACTGTATCGGTTGTGCCTGTACGTCCCGGCCTGTCGGCCTCTGTAGAACTCACTGTCTCTGAAAGCGATACTGCTATCGCTTTTCGCTCTGGGGATGTGCCTGTTTTGGCGACTCCACGGATCATTGCTCTGCTCGAAGAAGCCGCTGTTCTTGCCGTGCATAGCGAACTTGAGCCTGGTTCTTCGACAGTGGGCGTTCGAGTTCAAATAGAACACATCTCACCAACGGCCGTAGGCGGACAGATCACGGCCGAAGCTCATCTAGAAAAAGTTGAGGGGCGGCGACTCATCTTTCATGTCTCAGCCCGCGACGAGCGCGGTCTTATTGCTGCAGGCAAAGTCACGCGGGTTCTGATCAACATAGAACGGTTCTTAGAAAAAACGCGCTAGCTGCCAGCGCCGTTCCTCCACCGGACTGGCACGTCTGCCTGCAGACTCCTGAACTAGGCAGAGTCCTGAAGTAGGTAGAGTCCTGATCTATATGGACGAGGTGGAGCGCGAGGAGGCACTGCTAGAAATAGATGGCACGCGCCTTGCCGAACAACTACCCCAGAACAATTGGCGAAGCGTCCTAGTTCGTTTCCTGATCAGCTTTGCTTTCCTCAGCCTGCTGTTCTGGCGCCTGCCTGATGTATCACTCGGAGACGTCATCCCAGAGATCACCAGTGCTGCGGTGATTTGGGTACTCGTCGCAGTTGTGGTGCACATCATCGCCTACGTGCTGCAAACCGTCCGCTGGTCCACTGTCTCCACCACGCTCGGGATCGGCCTGCCATTCAGACGGATGTTCTCACATCTGCTCGCTGGCGAATTCGTCTCGAATGCGCTTCCAACATCTTTTGGCGGCGACGTGGTTCGAGTCAGGCGTCAAGGCCAAGACACTGGAGACTTTGCAGACGCTTTCGCAGCCACGGCGCTTGAACGACTGACGGGGTGGCTAGTGCTCCCCTTTCTCTCTACAGCGGCCATGCTGATTCACCCGGAGTTTTTGCAGCTGGGAACAGCTTCCGTCGTGGCCGTCGCAATCAACATTTCAACAGTGGCCGCGCTCATTGGGATTCTTTGGGCAGCAGGCCATAAGCGGGGTGCGGGGCGGTTGATCGGACGGAGCGGTTGGCAACGCTATCTAGCGGCGGTCCATCTAGGGGTCCTTGCCTTCAAACACCAACGGGTCAGAATTTTTGAAGTGCTGATCGCAGGACTGGGGTTTCAGTTTCTGCAGTGCGTATCGGTCTATGCCGCAGGGAGGGCACTCAACATTGATCAGGTGACCCTGTTGGCAGCGCTTGCGTTCTTCCCACCGACAGCTATTGCGCAAAATCTACCCTTCGCACTTGGCGGACTAGGGGTACGGGAAGCCGTATTTGTACTCTTCTTTGGTGCACTCGGAGTGCCTGATGCCGAAGCGATTGCCCTGGGGCTGCTGGTGTACCTGATCTTCGTTGCAGCTAGTTTGGCCGGTGCGCCGAGCTTTGCATTTGGCAGAGCCCGAACCAAGCGAACCGACCTTGTCGGGGAGACATGACGTGCATCCGTTTCGGCAGTAAGTTGTCTATAAGCCATGGAAAATACCTCTTCACATTTGCTGGACTCGATTCATGGACCGGCGGACCTCACAGTTCTAGACGGGCAACAACTTGAGTTGCTCGCCGCAGAGATCCGCGAGTTCATTGTTGATCGCGTCAACACCCACGGCGGCCACCTTGGTTCCAACCTTGGTGCCGTAGAAATCACACTCGCGCTGCATCGCGTTTTTCGCTCGCCACATGACATCCTGCTGTGGGATACCGGCCATCAGGCCTACGTTCACAAAATGCTGACTGGCAGATGCGAAGATTTTGACACCCTGCGCCAAGAAGGTGGGCTATCGGGTTACCCGAGCCGCTCAGAATCGGACCACGACTGGGTTGAAAACAGCCATGCATCCACAGTGGTGTCCTACGCCCACGGCCTAGCAACTGCGCTGCACCTCAATGGCGAGAAGGACCGTCAGGTCATCGGAGTTCTCGGAGATGGTGCCCTTACGGGCGGAATGGCCTACGAGGGGCTCAATAACCTGGGTCATTCGGGACGTAAAGCCATCATCATCTTGAACGACAACGGTCGTTCCTACGCTCCAACAGCATCGAGTCTGAGCGAAAGCTTGGCCAAGCTGCGCTCCTCGACCACCTACCGCAAGAACAGCGCTCGAGTGGAACGACTTATCGCCGATCTGCCGCTCGGCGCCTACCTAGAAAAAGGCGTAGACGGAGCCAAGGCTGCGATTCGAGAGATGTTCGAACCGCCGGCATTTTTTGAGCAGCTCGGGGTCAAATACCTCGGCCCCTACGATGGCCACGACCTAGCGACTCTTGAAGAGGCATTCAGGAACGCCTCAAAGATCGACGGGCCAGTAGTGGTGCATTGTTTGACCCAAAAGGGTCGAGGCTACGCACCTGCAGAGAACGATCCGATCAAGAACATGCACGATCTGTCGGAACTGAAAAATGGTTCGTATACAGCTGCATTTTCGGATGCCATCTTGGTCGAGGGTGCCAACCACCCAGAACTCGTAGCGATTACTGCTGCAATGCCCGACTCCACTGGACTCCTTCCGTTTGGTGAAGCGTTCCCGGACCGCATGTTTGACGTCGGGATAGCTGAACAACATGCAGTGACCTCGGCAGCGGGCATGGCAATGGGTGGGTTAAGGCCAGTGGTGGCCCTGTATGCCACCTTCCTGACGCGGGCTATTGACCAAGTCAACCTTGACGTTGGGATGCACAACCAGCCAGTGGTGTTTGTACTGGATCGAGCGGGAATCACCGGAGACGACGGCCCCTCGCACCATGGCGTGCTGGACATGGTCTTGTTGTCAAAGGTGCCCGACTGCACAATCTTTGCTCCCTCGAATTACGCCGAGGTAGCGCAGATGCTTCACGATGCGCTTGAGCTCTGCACCGAGGGACCCTCGGCCATTCGCTACTCAAAGACCATGCCGCCCGAGGGCCAAACCACCACAGGCTCCGGACTTTCGGCTCGCCAGGTACGGGCTGGCCAAGACGTGTGCCTCATTGGCGTAGGCAAGATGTTGGCAGCAGCGCAAGAAGCCGCTACACGCCTTGAACAACAGGGAATTAGTGCAACCGTCTGGGACCCTCGCGTCGTCAAGCCGCTTGACCCCGAGATGCTTGAAGATGCCGCTGGTCATCGTTTAGTGATCACGATTGAAGACGGCCTACGTGATGGTGGAATCGGCGCATCAGTGGCCGACTCGCTGTCCCAACTCGCACCCACCGATGGCCCTTCGGTCAGAGTGCTCGGCGTGCCGACAGTGCACCTGCCACAAGGTAAGCCCGACACCATTCTGGCCAAGCTTGGCCTTGATGCGGATGGCATTGTGGATGAAGTCCTTGCCTGGAGTCGCTCTGCGGCGGGACAATCCCGCTCGGCTGATTCCTAGCGCTAGTTGATTCCTGTAGCTAACTGATACCTAGCTATAGAAGGGGTTTTCTCCAGAGGCGTGATCTGTCGCGTCGATCACTTCTGCGACCTCGGGGATGTTGTCTCGAATGCTCTGCTGAATGCCCTGAGTCAGGGTTGCGGCGCTAGCAGAACAGCCTTGGCATCCTCCGCCCATTGTCAGGTAGACGTTGTTCTTCTCGTCGACACCAACCAGCGTGGCAAACCCGCCGTGCGCTGCGAGCATCGGGTTGATGCTCGCTTCTAGGAGCTGCGTGACCTTGTCTGCCACATCGCCAGTCAATTCAATATTTAGATTTGCCAAAGGATCGGCGCGATTGGGGTTGCGGATCACCAAGCCACCTTGGCCTGCGGACTTCGGCAGGTCGAGCTCTGCTCCCCGAAGGAGTTCCACCGAATCAGTTGGAATTACGACGGTCAGGTCCTCAACGGTGTAGCGAACATGGTCCTCATCGACTGCGTCGATCTCCTCAAAAGACAGGTCATAGGTGTATTCCACACCCTTGGTTCCAGTGATCGCTACACGAAGAGCCAGGGCCGAAGGGTCAGGTTCGGCAGCGCGAATATCTCGAACAGTGGCAAGAGCCTCAGAACTGACCTTCATGACGACGTCACCGGTACTGACAGAATCGGAAATCTCAGACTCTTCGGGGGCAAAGGGACTCGTTGGGGGCGTATCGAGGCTCATAAAGAGCCAGTTTACTCGGAATTCTTGTGCTTTATTCGTTCGCCCCACAGGTAGGGTGTCCGTCATGGGAACCTTCTCGCGTTCGTTAGCCCTAACAAAAGCCTCTTGGGAGGTCCTGCGAGAGGACAAGGAGTTGATTGCCCTTCCGGCAATCTCCGCAGTTGCATCACTGATTTTCGTCACCCCATTTTTTGCCATCGCAGCGCTCTCGCTCAGCACCAGTGACGGAACCGCTACCTCTTCAAGTTCCACAACTTCTGGTGCGACGACTCTGGCGCTTCCCGGCTATATCGCTTTGTTCCTTGCCTATCTGATCGTGGCCTACATCACGATCTTCTTTCAGAGCGCTCTGATTCTGGCGGCGAATGAGCGCATGACTGGCGGAAATCCAACGCTTAAATCCTCTTTGCAGGGTGCTTGGAAAAATGCGGGGCACATCCTGCCTTGGGCAATCATCAGCGCCACCGTTTCGATTGTGCTCCAAGCAATTCAGCAGCGAGCTGGGTTCATCGGCAAGATCGTGGTCGGCCTAGTTGGCGTGGCTTGGACGCTTGTCACGATGCTCGTCCTGCCCATCTTGGTGATCGAGGGAGTCGGCGTGAAAGAGGCCTTGACCCGCTCAGGAGCAGCGTTCAAGCGCACTTGGGGCGAGAACGTCGTCGGGAATGGAGCCATCGGCTTGATCTCGTTCCTAGCGATGCTTGCGGGCATCCTGGTGTGCGGCGGCATCATTTTTATTGGCACGTCAATGGGATTCTGGCCAGTCGGACTGCTCGGGGGGATCTTGCTGGTGATCTGGATTCTCTTGGTGAGCGTGTTCTCCACTGCACTCTCGGGGGTCTTCCGCACTGCGCTCTACCGATATGCCATGTTTGGTGAGTCATCCTCGGGCTTTAGCCAAGACCTGATCGAGCATGCATTCAAGCCAAAGAAACCCGGTACGAGCGGCGCAATCTAACCGCAGGCCCTGACCCAACCCGGACGTTTATGGTCGACTATCGACCAAAATCATCCGAGTTGAACCTCGGGAAGCGAATCCCGCAGCCTCAACCGCAGGCCCGGCGGCAGATCGATCAGGTCTTGAGGCCGAGGTCTTCAGCCTCGCCAGCGAGTTCAAGCCAGGCCTCTTCCTTGCTTGCCACGACTTGCTCTGCAGACTCAAGCTCGGTCCCTAGTGAGGCCAATGCCACATGATCACCGCTCTCAGCAGCGGCAACGAGTTGATCGTTCAGCACCGCAGCCCGCTTCTGTGCCGCTGCAAGCGCTTTTTCTGCCTTAGTGAGTTGATGGCGAACCGTAGAGGCGCTCCGCTGCGGCTTGGTTGCTGAAACTCCCGCTCCAGAACTCCCCCCAGCACTCCCCCTGGAACCCGCTGCAGAATCTGCACTTTGTGATGCTCCCGTTGCAGAACCAGTTGCAGAACCAGTTGAAGCACCAGTGGCCGAAAGGCGCCGGCCCGAGCCTCGTGCCGCTCGACGCTCATCCTCATAAGCCGCATATCCACCAGGGCGACGAGAAGCTGTCCCTGCGCCATCAAGCACAATCACATCGGCCACGGTGCGTTCCAAGAATGCACGATCGTGGCTGACCACTACTAGGGCACCCGGCCACTCCTCAAGAAAGTCCTCGAGCTGACGCAGGGTGTCAAGATCTAGATCGTTGGTCGGCTCATCGAGTAGCAGCACATTTGGGCGCTCAGCGAGTGTCAGCAATAGCTGCAGACGCCGGCGCTCCCCACCGGAGAGCAAGCCAATTGGCGCCCACTGTGCGTCACCGTCAAACCAGAAGGCCTCCATGAGAGCCGTGTCACTCCAGTCAGCCTCACCGTGGCCGCCAGTTACGGCATCACGAACGCGCTGCTTCGGATCGAGTTCGCGACCCTTCTGGTCGTAGTAGCCAATTCGCACAGTCGAACCCACATCGACCGAGCCTGTCCGGGGCTTCAATCTTCCTGAGATGATGTCGAGGAGCGTAGATTTTCCGGTTCCGTTTGGTCCAACGATTCCCAACCGCTCGCGATTATCTAGCAGTAGTTCAACATTGTTAAACAGGTCCTCTCCAGAGTCATAACCATGCGAGACCTGATGAAGCTCAATCACCCGGTCCCCCAAGCGAGGAACGCCAGTATGAAGTGGAAGCTCACCGCTTCGGGCCGCTGCCTCGGCACGCCCAGTCACGATTGCGGTAGCTGACTCAATTCGAGCTTTTGGTTTTGAGGTTCGTGCCGGCGCACCGCGGCGCAACCAAGCAAGTTCAGTGCGAGCAAGATTCTTACGAGTCTGTTCAGCCTTTGCAGCATGTTCCTCTCGCTGAGCCCGGCCCTCGAGATAGGCGCCGTATCCGCCCTCGTGGGTGTAGCCCTTTCCGCGATCGAGTTCCAAGACGCGAGTGGTGATCCGATCCAAAAAATGGCGATCGTGCGTAACCAGAACTAGGCCGCCACGGTGCGCTGCGAGGCGATCCTCGAGCCAAGCAATCGCGTCAATGTCTAGATGGTTTGTTGGCTCATCCAGAATCAACAGATCAGTCTCGGTGACGAGCGCACGAGCCAATGCCACACGCTTGGCCTGTCCGCCCGACAAGCTGCTCACGTCCTGATCCATCAGCGGACCAAGCCCTAGGCGGTCAGCTACCGCCGTTGCTTCCCACTCTGCTTCTTCGAATCCAGCAATCACTGCTTGGCGCACTGTGCCAGCGGGAAGCTGCGGATCTTGAGCCAGCACATCAATGCGTACGCCCTTCCCGCGACGCACCGACCCAGACTCAGGCTCACCCGTGCCAGCAATAATGCCGAGCAGCGTGGACTTTCCGCAGCCATTCAGGCCGACTACCCCGAGTCGGTCCGAATCAGAGATCGTAAACGAGACATCCGCGAACAGCGGCCGGCCGGGGCGACTCGCCGATACGGCGTCAACATCAAGGAGGATCACTGCGCAAAGCTACGGCGCAACGGCCCTGCGCGCCGAACTGGAAATATTAAACAGCGCCCGGCGGAGGCGGCGGAGCAACACCGCCCGGCGGAGGCGGCGGAGCCTGTGTCTGCGCTGCAGCGCCTGGCGGGGGAGGCACTGATGGCGGCGGCGGCGCAACAGAAGACATCGCTAGATTGATCGCACCCTGACTCTCAGCGGCATGAATTGCTGCAAGGCAGCGCTCACGCTGTTCCTTCGCATCTGCCGGTGACCGCCCAGACTCCTGCAAGTACGCCAGTACACCAAGATCTCGAAGATAAGGATCGGCCTGCTTGGCTCCCTGTGATGAGGTCGCAGTGTTCACCGCCTCGTCAACTTTGGCTGCAGCTTGATCAGCTAAGGCTTTGGCCTTGTCGAGAAATCCCATTCGAGCTCCAGTCTGCCAATTCTTCAGGGCACAAAAAGCCTAGATCAGGAAGGCTAGCCGTCGCCCAAAATGCTGGTCACCCTCCCGAAGAGGGTTCGGCTTTGTTCTGGAGCCACCAGTCGCGGTAGATGCTGTAGATCTCGTCGCTCAGGCCATTGGCATACAACTCGGTAGTTTCTTCCACCTTGATGTGAAGGCCATCGGCTCTCAGTTTGGGGTCAGCCAATCGATCAGGCCCAAGAAACTCAGGTAGGTCCAGAACTCTCACCGTGGCCGGCCGGGACGCTGCAACCTCACGCATGAGTTCATGTAACCGACGCATGCGCGCTGGGTCAGCCTGCTTCTGCTGGGCCTCAGACTTCCCCTCTAGAGCCCATTGCCCGTACTCAGGCCAGAGCACTAGCAACACCATTGCCCCTTCGGCTGCGAGAACGTCTACTGCCGTTGTGAGTTCAGTTCGCACAAACTCGTCGACGGCTGGATCCCCGAGTGATGACCAAGTTGTGGAACCAGGCAGGCGGACATCTGGCACCTCCCAAGCGCCCGTAATCAGCTGCGCAATATCGGGATCATTTGCAGCTACAGCCTGTGACCATGTCTCGGGCCAAGCGCGGCATCGATCGGCCAAGACAGTGTCTGGCTCAACCCGCAACATATCGAAGCGACTCACACCGCAGCCCAGTTGGACATCTCCACCAATGTCAGAGACTCGACCAGTGCTTTTGGTGGACGCAGCATCGGCAGTTGCCAGGCCCATGACCATCAGCAGCGCAGTTGAATCACCGAAGGTATCTACGGTTGCTACTGCTGGAGGCTGAGGAATTTCCGCTGGAGGCTGAGTGGTAGTTGATCGAGAAGCTGTGGCCGCAGCACGAGCATTGAATTCATCTAGGGCGGACTCAAAGTCTGTACTCCTAGCTGCTTCGTCGATTGGCCAAGGGATGAGCGCCAAGAGCGCAACCACAACCATTGCAGAACCTGCGACTCGCACTGCCCAGTCCCGACTCGGCCAGTGTTGCAAACGCACCGGTTGTTCGAGGAACCGGAATGAAATCTCGGCCACAGCCAACGAGCAGCTAATTGCGAGTACTGCCTGCGGGAGCCGACCCCAGCTGGGCAATTCCTGCCGAACCACCAGAAAGATTGGCCAATGCGCCAAATAGATGCCATAGGAACGAAGGCCCAGCCAGCGCAACCAACCCATCGAGAACGCCGCACGAAGCGGGGACCGAGGCAAGGCGAGCGAGGCAATCACCACACAACTCATCAACCCGTAGAGAGCAAACCCTCCCCGATACAACCATGCACTTGCCTGTGGAAGCGTCCACCACCAGTAGATCTGCAGAGACAGCAATGCGGCACCAAATACACCCAGGCCCACCCTCCAGTACGCAACCAGAGCTAGCTTGCGACGAACCGGCTCCCGGGAGAGAACCACTGCCAGAACCCCACCAAGCAGCAATTCGGCAGCGCGAGTATCGGTGCCAAAGTAGATCCGATCCTTGGACATCGTAAATATCCAGGGCAGCGCAGCGGAGCAGAGCGCCAGAGCAGCGAGCGTCAGTCCAATGACGCGAAGCCGCGCTTTACTGACCCGCCAGAGAACGACCAACAGCACAGGAAAAACCAAATAGAACTGCTCTTCAATCGCGAGGCTCCAAAAATGAAGCACGGGCGAAGGGGCAACAAATAGATCGCCATATGAGGCACCCTGAAAAATGAAGTGCCAGTTGGCCACATTGAACACCGATGCGATGATGTCTCCCTGCATGGTTGCTCGTTGATCTGCCGTAGCCACGAGCCAAGCAAAGAGAGTTGCCACTAGGGCCAGGGTGGCCAGCGATGCCGGCTAGAGCCTGCGGAATCGTCTGCCCCAAAATGCTCCCAAGGCAACACTTCCGTTGCGTGCCGACTCGTTAATCAAAAGTGTCATGATCAAAAATCCGGAGAGAGTGAAAAAGGTCGAAACCCCCTAGGTACCCGCCGATCATCACCTTAAATTCGGCGTGATACAGAACGACTGCAGCCACCGCCAAACCGCTCAGCCCATCGAGGGCCGGCACGGCCGGCAGGCGCGGGCCATCCGGGCCAGCCATCAGGATGAAATCTCGCGTATCTGATCTTGTCGAGTGCATGTGTGTAAAAACTGCGGTGCAGAGAGTCCCTACTTTCGCGCATGAAACGCCGCAGACCACTGTTCACACTGGCCAAGCATTCAGAATTCTCAGCAGGGGTTGGACCGAGGCAGAAGTTCCTCCTACGGTTCGGACATGACTGATACTCCAGCAGCACCCACTCAGGCGGAGCACACTTCTGACTCAGTGACCTATTCCCTAGTCGAGCAAACCGCGATCATCACTGTGGATGACGGCAAAGCCAATGCACTTTCCCATGACACCCTCGGCGGGATTGAGTTGGCCTTGGACCGTGTCGAGTCTGATGGCGCACTCGCAGTTGTCATTGCCGGACGGGATGGGAAATTCTCTGCGGGCTTTGATCTTGCAGTCATGACTAGTGGGCCTGAGCAAGCTCGAGAGTTGCTTGGTCGAGGTGCCGAGCTTGGGATTCGGATCTTTGAATTCTCACGACCTGTTGTGCTTG
This sequence comes from Bifidobacterium breve, assembly GCA_945901935.1. GTDB lineage: Bacteria > Actinomycetota > Acidimicrobiia > Acidimicrobiales > Microtrichaceae > IMCC26207. The sequence goes on from CAMDLX010000001.1 coordinate 48,327, forward strand.
CGGTCACAGGCCATGCGTTGGCAATGGGCGGGATTTTGCTGTGCTGCGCGGATATCCGAATCGGCGCCGAGGGCCCCTACAAACTTGGGCTGAATGAGGTCCGCATCGGAATGCCTGTTCCAGCTTTCGCTGCCGAGGTGTGCCGCGATCGCCTCTCTCCTCGGTTCTTTACCCAAGCTATTCAACTTGCCCATGTGCACTCACCCCAAGAAGCCCTGCAGGCTGGGTTCTTGGATGAGGTAGTAGCTCCCGAGCATGTAGTGGCTCGAGCAACACAAGTTGCCACGCAGCTAGGAGAAACGCTCCATGCTGGGCCGTTCCGAATGACTCGAACAACCTTGCGCGCTGCGCTGGCTCAGCAACTCCGAGAGGTACTTGCAGAGGACCTCTTAATATTTACAGTTGAGCAGTAAACCGCTGGGTCAGTAACCCAGTTCATCACTTGGAGTAGAGACACAGGCTTGCTCAGCGCAGACATTGGTGACTTTGCCCTTGGGTTGGAAGAAGGCCAACTTCTGCTTCATTACTGCTGGCTGCCGACGAGGATCCTCATGCGGGTCTGCGCACAAAGCGGAATCGGCGTTTCCGGCGTTCTCACCGCTGCACTCGGCAATCCAGCGCTCGCTCATGATGGGTGTGATGTTGCCGCTCGGCGGGGCCATTGTTCCTGAATCCCAAAACACGAGGGCTGAACCCTCATACGGGAACTTGCGGATGCCAGGAAGATTCCAGAACCAGAACGGCTGAATTCCGAGCGGAGCAGAGGTTGCGGAAAGCGTTGGCTTATAGATCGGCATCTTCAGGGTGCGAGCGATGTTCTGTGCAGTAATCGGTGCTACCTGATGATCACCGAACGCCACGTCGATGATCACTGCATGGGCGGGCGTGCGCTCATAAGCACGATCAGTCAGGTGCTGCACATAGCCGCTGGTCTCACCACGATCCCAGAGCATCTGGATCAGGCCAAAGGTCAGTTGCTGATCCAATGCGTTGGGGTACGCATCACGCAAAATTGAAGCGAATTGATCAAAGTCAACGCTGCGCTGAAGAAGCGTCGAGTAGTTCATACCGGTAACCCCGAGCACGGCATTGGTCCAGTCTTGGGCCACGGCGGTTACGGCTCCGCCCATGATTCCGCCCTCGCTGTTGCCGTCGAAGTAGGCCGATTCGGTGTTGATCATGTTGGCACCAGAACTGGTTTGAAACTCAGGGGCATTCCCGAGGCCATCAAGGTGAATCATCAACCGCCCGAGATACAACGTGTTGAGCATGCTCTGTTGCAGACGATCAGGAATTGAGGGGAACAGGTTGATATCGGAAAGAGCCTGCGATGCAAAACCAATATCGTCAGCAGCTAGGCCAATCCAACTGGTCGCGCAGTACAAGGAGTTGTTTGCCGCAGCAGTTCGTTGCACCGAAGTTGATGCAGCCTCGTCTGAGGATCCAAGAAGACCGTGGCCATAGACAACTGGCACGGCCTCACCATTTGCAACTGCCGCCTCGGGCACCGTGCAAGTGAATTCGGCTGTGTAGGTTGCGTCCGAGACTGGATCGCCGTTGAGTGGGCTGTAGGTCATGCGGCTGCCCGGTGCGCCGCCGTTGTCAAGGTAGAGCGGCACTTCAAAAGTGCCGGTCACGACTTTGGCGACACCCTTTTGCAGGAATGTCGTTCGGGTTCCGGTCACTGCAAATGTGGGTGACTGGCCATTCAATTGACCAAACGCATCGTCACGCATGGAGAGCATGCGGCCTGCCAGAGTGTCGGCCGAGGCAACGGTGAAGTACCAGGTCAGATATAGGTCGGCTCGGTTGATTCCTACCGCGGCTTCTTCAGCAAAGATTGCTTCAAACTCGTTACGACGTTCCTCGATGACCGGATTTGATGTGGGGTTGTTATCTCGCAACACCCGAAACCCGATAGGAGCTGGCAACGTTTGACCGTCAGTACCTTTGATATTGCGCAGAGCCACAGCAAAGCGGTGAGTCTCGATGAGCGAGGTAGCGGGCCGAAGGATCAGCGCCCGGTCAATATCATTTTCGGCCCGAAGGTCCATCTCCGCCCAGTGCGGTACCAGTTGGCCGCTATCAAGATCCACGATAACGGTGGCCGAGTCGGCCGTGGTCGAGAAGCCAATATTTGTCTCTACAGGTAGGGCAGTTTTGGAGGGGTCGATTCCTGGGATGTGAACCAGAATTGGGGTCGAGGGGCTGAACCCGTCGTTCCGGTTCCACTCTGTTGGATCTAGGGCCTGGCCATCTACGTTTTCGAGTAGGCCATCAGGAATGTTCACCCGCCGGCCAGTGCCCGTCGCGATGTCCTCAACCGTGTAAGCGTCGCTTGGGAACGGCAGCAGGCAGGAGCGAGTCGTGAGCACCTCACAGCCGGGTGGGGTCCCTTCAAGGGCTGCCTGCAACTCCGCATCACCCACAGGATCAAGTCCGATGGGCTCGGGCGCATCCCCCGTAGCCGAACTCAGCGGAGTCTCGGCTGCAGCGGGGTTTCCCTTTGCGATATCGCCCGTAAAGGCGGGCTTAGAAGCCTCTTGTGTGCTGCATCCAAATGCCACAAGGGCAGTTACAACTAACAGCAAGGGCAAACGAAGACGAGCGTTCACGGCATTCCTCTATCTCGGCCATTCATGACAGCGTGACCATAGTCGGGGCGACAGCGGTGCAGGAAAACCGTCAGCAAATGATTCAGTGGATCTGTTCCGAACATGGTGTCTATCTGCCACAAATCGGCCATGGACGTGTGCCCCTCAAACGAAGCAGCAGGAGGGCTCGGTAGTCTTGTTCCGAGGGGGATGCAGCCGCCGGATCGCCTGAGCCACCGACGCCGCGCCAGGTGGTGAAGTCAAACTGGTAGGCCCCGCGGTAGCGACCCGAGGCGCTGACAATGGAGTAGTTGCCGCGGGATTCGCAACGGCGAATGCGCGCCAAGGTGGCTGATTCCTGTGCCGATGGGTTACCCATGACTGCAAACTCGAAGGCTGGCGGGCCTTGAGCAGCCTCTGCGGGAGCCGACGCTGGGTCTGCTGGATCAGAAGGTGCCTGCTGTTGCGCGGTTGCGGCTGCTTCCGCTGCGGCGGCTTCGGTCGCAACACGCTTCGCTGCGGCGGCTTCGGTTGCTAGCTGTTCGCTCTGTGCCGCCGCTACTTCCGCTTCCGCATCGCGTTCAAACCCCGCTGCTTGTATCGCATCGAACTGCGCCTCGACTAACTCGCGTGAGGCAGTCTCCAATTCCACGGCGAGCGAGGCACGACCTGGAGCAGCCGCTGCTTTGAGTGCTTCGAAGCGCTGAGCGGCTTGGTTCGCAGATGATGACTGACCAATCGAAATACTGCTTTGCCAGGAAAGGGCCACAGCTTTTTCTGGGCTGAGCGAGGCACGAAAAATCGCGGACTGCCCACCATCGATATATGCAGCAACTGCATAGTCGCGTAACTGTTGCCGAGAGGAGACCATCTCGGCAGTCAAAGCTGAGTCCTGCTCGCCAAGTCGAGATGCCTCAGCCTGTAACTGAGACACGTTGAGCGACAGTTCTGCCGAGCGAGTGTCGGCCTGCTCGCGCTGAGTCGTGGCGGCTGCCAGAGCAGTCTGCGCAGCAGCGACCCGTTGCGAGGGCTCAGCAGATGCCGCAGCCACGTTCGTCATGGAACACAACATCACAACCGCTAACGCAGCCGATACAGCACGCGCACAGGAAACATGCCCGAAGAGTCGATCTGTTGGGGGGGATTGAGGGTTCATGGAGTACTCGCCGCGGCTTGCGCCAGTTCGCTTGCTAGTCAGTCCTTGGAGGAACGTCTGCGGGAGCGGCTCAGAATGATGAGCACTGCTGCAACTGCTAGCGAGGCCCCAGCCACTGCTAGAAGCACTGCACGGTTTGCGGTTCCTTCTTCTGGTGCAGCAGCCACAGGAACCTCTGAGGCTTGCTGCGGCTTCAGGCCGTTCGGCGCAGCTTCAACTTTCGATGCTGCTTCAACCTTGGGCGTCTCAATTACCTTCTGCGCAACTTCAACCTTGGGCGCAACTTCAACCTTGGGCGTCTCTTCGTCTGCGCCGACCGAGGCTAGGAGTGCGTCGACGGGTGCAGTCTCGCTTGTTGAAGCCGCTGGACGCGGACGCTTGGGGTCGTAAGCCATCAGATCTCTCCAGGGGTAGCAGCAGTCGCAGGCTGTGCCCAAGGGGATGTAACTCCAGATGGCACAACAGCTTCGGGGTCGAGCACCAACGACAAGGCAGTGAACTCGGCGGCGGCCTGAGCTGCGCCGTCTCGGGTCAGTGCCCCAACCGGCTCCGACATCGCAGCGGCTTCAGTAACGGCAGCACGCAGCCGCACGGGTGGATCGAGTACCAAGCCCGGGTGAGCTTCGCTGAGCACGCCATACCAGTGGTTCGCGTCGCGAGTTCGACCAAGACGATTGATCACAATCCCAGCAACTTGAGGCCGGCCCGACCTGCGTTCAGAAATGCGGTTCACGTTGAGCAGGATTTGATCGACTCCATCAGAACTCCAGGCCGCAGGTTCCGCCACAATCAGAACCCGATCAGCAGCAAAGAGTGCATTCACTGTCAGCAAACCAAGTGACGGCGCGCAATCGATCAATACATCGTCATAGAGGTCTACAACCCCCTGAAGCGCTACAGCTAGGCGGTCTTGGGCCCCGATCATGTCGGTAGCAAGCTGTGGCTCACACTTGGCTAGTTGTGGGGAACTCGGAGCGACGTCAACAGGCGTTGCAAACTCGGGATGAGACCAGCCTGCTCTCTGAATAACCCCGCTGATCGACCCACTTGCATCGCTGAGCAATGCAGTATCGATTGCTTGGATCACCTCGTAGACGCCAAGGCCAGTGGTTGCATTTGCTTGGGGGTCAAGGTCAACCACAAGGACCCGTCGGCCACGCGCGGCGTAGGCCGCGGCGAGTCCGAGAGTGACGGTGGTCTTTCCGACACCACCCTTCTGGTTCACCAACGCGGTGATGCTCATTCCATAAAGCTACCTAAGTAATCCCGATTGGGTGGCCACGCTTCACATAGGAGCACAGAGTCAGGGCCTCCCGGATGCTCCTCACCGCCCCGAATTCGCTGTCACAGTCACTACCTAGTGTCGGTGCACCGCTGCTAAAGCAGTGCCCTTCCCCTGACAACAACGAACAAAAGGAACGGTCCTATGACTGGCTCCGCTCAACCGAATCCACCAAGCCCTCGCAATACCTTCGGCAAACCCGTGCTTATCTTCCTTCCGGGATGCCCAGACTGCGACCTGACCTGCGATCCCCTCCTCGCTCAACCCAGCGGTGGAGACACTTATCGAATTCTCGAGGTTCCGTCAGAGTCCGCAACGGTAGGCATTGACGATCTAGTGATCGCCCTCGAATCAGACTCAGTTCTCGAGTTTGTTGCCGTGATTGAGCGCCGTTGTCTGGCCTCGTTCAGCTTTCACTTGCCGGGATGGATCAATCGCGAGCGCTTTCTCGGCCAACTCGCCGCGACAGGAGTCGCAAGTAATGAAGTACGACTACGAGTCTTCATGTGTAACGCCTCCTCCCAGGAACAGGTTCACGACTTATGCGACCTACTCAATGAGTTCCGCGTCAGCGCTCGACTCTGCGATCACGTCACTCAACACTGGCACGCCTTGTCGGCCTAACTCGGCGCGCAGGGGTCAGGCCACCCTTGTGATCTCGGGTTCGAAATAGATCAGACAGGATGCCTGGCAGCAGCTGCAGCATCATTGAGATGGCTGCCCGTGTGCTCTGCTCTGAGTTAGGCCACACTCACTACTGTGCCCGAACTCCCCGAAGTGGAAACGATCCGCAGACAGCTCGACCCGCTTCTGCGCGACTGCGGCATTGTGCAAGCTTGGGCGTTTGACTCACCCAAGTTCACCCAAGCTCATGGTGCAGTCGGGTCGCGACTTGATGGAGTGAGGCGCCGAGGCAAGTACCTGCTGATGGACCTTGACTCCCCTGCTGGAAAGCGCGAACTGATTGTTCACCTCGGCATGACTGGCCGACTCTCGGTCTCTTCAAACGCCCATCAAAGAACTGGCCAGAATCAAAATACCGACCAAGATCAAAATACGCGGGCCGTAGATCCTCTGAACAGTTGGGCGGAATCCGCTGAAGTTGCCGATGGTGACAGTTCATCGCTCCGCCATCTTCGGGCCGTCTGGACTCTGGATGACGGACGCTGCTTGTACTTCGATGATGTTCGGCGATTCGGTCGGATCGCAGTCGTTGCAGCTGCCGAGCACAACTCACTTGCCACGCTTGCGGCTCTTGGACCGGAACCATTCGATGAGTCCTTCACTCCCGAGTATCTCCGTGCGCAGATCAACTCGAGCAAACGCTGTATCAAAACGCAGTTGTTGGCTCAAAGGGTTGTGGCCGGCTTGGGAAATATTTATGTGGACGAGGCGTTGTGGAGGTCACAGGTGCACCCCTCAGCTAAGAGACTCACTGTCAAGCAGTCAAAAAGGCTCCGGGATGATATTCGCAATGTCCTCAGCGCTGCGATCAACAACGGGGGAACCACACTGCGCAATTACAGAGATGCTGCCGGTGCATCAGGTAGCAATCAGCGATACTTAGATTGCTATGGCAGGGCAGGTCAGGACTGCCTCCGTTGCGGATCGACTCTGAGGCGGATCGTGATAGACGCCCGCGCCACGGTGTATTGCCCGAGCTGTCAGAAACGATAGCGAGGCCGGCTACGGATTCACTCCTGAAGCGATTCCTCAGGGCGCGATCCGACGTATTGCGATACCCCTGCTAGTGTTTCAGTTTCGTTACGAAATGAAGTCGATCCACGAGGTCTGTTCTCCGCTGTGAATACTTCCCCTACTACATCCCGAGGCACTCGTTCGGTTGCTCGTCGAGCACGAACCAAGCTGTTTGTTGCTTTGGCCGCTACGGCATCTGTCGCGCTCATTGGAACAACTGCGCTTCCAGCATCTGCAGCCACAAACGCGTTTAGCAAAGACGACAACCCGAGCTTGGCCGAGCTACAGACCCAGCGCGCAGCCGTGCAGCAGAAGGCCGCTGGCAAGGCCTCCCAGGTCAACGCCTTGAAGGCTTCGGATGCCCAAGTGAGTTCTGCATTGAGCGCCCTCAACACAAACGTAAATGCACAGCAGGATCGTCTTGAAGAGGCCGAGCGGGCCGTAGCTCAGGCACAAGCCGACCAAGCAGCCGCCGAGGCCGCTCAGACAGCCAAGCAGTCCGAACTTGATGCCCTGACAGGGCAGATGAAGGAATCGGCTGTTGACGCATATGTCTCCATGGGAAGCGCAAACAACATCTCTGTTGGAACTGACGACATCAACGACACCGTCAACAAGCGCACCCTCATGTCCGTTCGAGCCAACGAGGACATTGGCTTGGTAGAAAAGTTCCGCTCCGTCCAACAGGATCTGGAAATCCAAAGGGGCGCCGCTGCAGCCGCAAACACCCGCGCAACGGCTGGAGCTGAACAAGTTGAAGGTCGGCTGAACGAGTTGAATAAGGCCTACGCAGAGCAGCAGGCTTTTGCTGCCAAAGTTGAAGAGCGGTTGAACTCTGCGCTCGCAGAAGCCGATTCACTCGCCGCAACTGACGCTCAGTTGTCTAGTTCGATTACCTCCAAGCAGGCCGAGATTGCCAAGGCCGTGGCTGCTCAGCGCGCTGCGGACGCCGCACGAGCCGCTCAACGTGCAGCCCAGAGCAAACCAGCAGTCTCGGCCAGTGGCAGCGGTGGCGGAAGTAGCAGTGGCAGTGGCGGTGGCGGTGGCGGCGGCGCACCTCCGGACATCACCGGCAGCGGTGAGATCGTCAACGTTGGCGGCATCCGGATCCACCAGTCAATGGCTGGAAACTTGCAGAGCTTGCTAGCTGCAGCCTCTGCCGCGGGCATCAACTTCGGCGGCGGCGGCTACCGAGACCCTGCCGGTCAGATTGCAGTTCGCAGAAACAACTGCGGGTCAAGCAGCTACGCAGTTTACGAGATGCCTGCTTCGTCTTGCAGTCCTCCTACGGCTCGTCCTGGCACCTCAATGCACGAGCGAGGACTTGCCGTTGACTTCACTCAAGGTGGAAGCACCCTGAGTCGTGGTAGCTCAGGGTTTGCTTGGATGCGTGCTAATGCGTCAAGTTACGGGTTCTTCAACCTGCCATCAGAGCCTTGGCATTGGAGCTCAAACGGCAACTAGTTCGGTGAATTCTGCCTGCATAGCGGGTAGAGCAATAGTGCCTAGCAACGGTCAAACTACTTGCTTAGGCAGCTAGTTCGCGAGTATTAATGGTGTACTCACATTGAGCCATCGGTGGGGAATGGTTGAGTTCTGATGGCTCTCGGTTAGTTAGTTGGTTTCCGGAAGTTGTGTTGTTGAACAAGTTGTTGAGTTGAACGCGTTGTTGAGTTGAACACAGGGGCCTCGTCAAGAACGAGTGACCTGTGAGGGTTTCCGCCGTCTCAAGGGAGTTGTTATGAGAGTCAATCGAGTTTCGTTCACCAAACGGGGAAGAACGGCCCGAACAGCAGGGGGTGCCATTCTGGCAACCTCGCTGCTCGCATTTGGTTTAGTAACCGCCGCCACGAGCAGTAGCGGTGCGGCGCCTGTCTCGACTCAGATTGAAGCGGTCTGCTCGGGTTCAGATCCTGCATCTATCGCAAAGTTGAACGACTTCTCGGGGATTCTCGGCGGGAATACCATTCCTGTAACCCTGAAAGCTACAGCTACTGACATCCCAGCATCAGCCGGCATCGGCGAAAAGATTAACGCCCAGTTTGACTGGTCAGGAACGCTCTCGCAGAAGCTCATTGATACGGCTGCCGGTCTTAAGGCTTCGATCGACGCAGAGAACATCAGCGCTAAAATGACTGTCAAAGGCCCAAGCAACATTGACTCCTTTAGCGCAACCGCACCGAACTTGACGGTTGTCCCTGCCGTTGGAGTGCCTTCCGTCCTCAGCCTCGGGAAAATCGGCGGAGAGATCACAACAACCGGGGGCGGGATCATCACATACCGCGTTGGTTCGGTGAGCTTCACCACCAAGTTGGAACCTGCGCCAAAGGTCTTCGTGGAACTCAACATTACGTGCGCACCAACTGGGTCAAACCTGATCGCAAAGACCTCGGTCAAAGACCCCGATGCACCCACGTTCACCCCAGAAATCATTCCGCTTGCCACCACCGCTGGCGGAGTTGCAACAGTCAATCTGCTGGAAGGCACACCGCCCATCATCACCCCCGGAAAAACCCCGTTGGTACGAGAGTCACTCAAGATCGTTGAGGCTCCGTCTGCGGGAGAAGCAACCATTACTAGCGACGGCGTGTTCTCGTTTACTGCTCCGGCAGCAGACGGCACTTACTCAACAACCGTAGAGATCTGTGGAGTACCCAAAGAAGATGCTGGTGCTCCAGGGGTCAGCGAAATCCAGAACCTCGTCCTAGGAGACAACTGGGCCCCAATCGGTAGCTACGGTTTGGACCGGCGCCCTATTGCGTTCAGTTTGAAGTTCGGCGGCAAAGAGACTCCCCTGATTTGGGCATCCGATGACCTTGGTGCGCCAGCCCCCACTCCAGAAAACTGGGCTCCGACGACTGGCCCAGGTCAAGTTGGTCGCTACTCCGACCTGTTCTTTGGAAGAAGCGTGTACCGAGGTATCACCGCTGCACAGGTTCAGTCTGCGCTCGAAGGCCTTCCTAATATAGGTGCCGGAAACGTCGAGGTAGTAGCCGAGACGAACAATGACGCCGCGCCAAATTTAGTGACGAACTTCAAGATCAACTACAAGGGTGCGTTGGCAGCACAAGATGTTCCTGCTCTGACCCTTGGGCAGTGGTACTCAGTTCTTCCACAAGAGGCTCTGACCCGAATCAACGAGAGTGTGCAAGAACTGATTCCTGAACCTGCAACCACCGTTCCAGGAGCACCAGAACCTGTTGATCCTCTCGGTGGACGGACTGGGCAAGCCCTCAATGACTTCATTATTCAACGGATCCTCACTGGTACCTTTACGCCAGAGATCTCAGCGGCGTTCGTGAAGGTCGTCCTCATTGACCCACTCACTGCTGCAGCTCCTGCTCTGATTGCTGCAATCAACGGACTGTTCCCCAAGGTCATCGATCCAGTCGCAGTTCCCGTAGTTGCTGGCGAGGCACCTACCAAGGCAGAGCCACTGTGCTCGCAGGGCATCATCGAGGTGACCGTTACTGCTGGGGTTCTTGGTATAAGCCAAGTGGCCGGGACTAGCGACACGCAAGGACTTGGATTCGTCGGCTAACGCCCGAGGGCATCTACGCCCTGAATAATCCATATAAAGCCAAAGCTTGGGGTGTGACCGTAGGTCGCACCCCAAGCTGCTTTTCTGTGCAGGATCGCCAGGTTGTTTTCAGTGTCAGACCCCCTCGGCATGATGTACTCATGATGAAACGCATGTTCGATTCCACCACTCGCAGAGCAAGCACTCACAGGGCTAGTTCAATCAGCGCTGGACCAGACCTACTCCGACATCGGGCAGCCGTGGTTCGCTGGGCCCTAGCTCATGGCCACCCAGTGAACCGCGACTCACTAGCAGCCATCATCAACTCAGCATCGCTACCCACTCCAGGTCAGGTTGGCCTGCACTGGACTGCTCAGAGCGTGAACACACTCCTTATTCAGGGTTGCAGCAACTGGTGCACTGCTCACGGGGTTCGCTACCCCGACAATCTCAGTCACACTCTCACTACTTACTTGCGCTACCTCGGGGCATACCGCTTACTCGACGCAGATTCCGACCCCATGATTGCTCTCAAGCGTTCGGTGGCCGAGTTCGACAAAGACCATCGCGAGCAACTGAATCAACGACTCGCAAAAGAGTCGACACGAGGAAGTGCAAAATCTCGTCACCCCACTGCCCAGTTGCAGTTCCTAGCTCCTGTGCTTCCGCTGCATTAGGGGAACCGACCGAGACACTGCTGCTGCCAGCTTGCGCTGATTAGATGCCAAAGAAGGCGAGAAGTTCGTCTAGGCCCTTGTAGGTGCCCTTATTCGGCCAGTTGTGGCCAACTCCCGGAACTCTAACAAGCTCTACTCGAGTACCCGCCGCGCATGGCTGCCAGACTGAGCGCTCCACTCCAGAGGTTTCTGCGGTAACAGCAGGCTGTGCTGGGCACCCATCCGCCGCAGCCCAAGCGGCCACCGAAATCGGCACACTTGGAAAGGTTGCCGAGCTCAGGATCTGCGCCACCGTTGGCTTGCCATCAAAGGGCACCACGGGGTCTGGGTCTGCATGTTGATGGAAGAGTGAAATCGGCTGTTGGGGTTTGCAGCCGGTCAGGTTGCTACCCGCGATCGGAGCGACTGCTTGGTATACCCCAGGCCGAGAACACGCCGTGTAATACGCCATGATTCCCCCGTTAGAGAACCCTGTCAGGTAGATCCGCTGAGCATCAGCATTCGGCCCAGCGCTGACCTGAGCGACAACCTGATCAAGAAACCCCAGATCATCAATCCCCAGCAGGCTGGCCGGTGGGCAACACGGCCCAACATTCCAAGAGTTTGCAACCCCTTGGGGAAAAACCGCCAGAAAGCGATCCTGGGCAACCGCTTGGCGCCAACCCGCAGCGCTCAGCATCGCCCGGCGATCAACACCGAGTCCGTGAAGGGCCACCACTATTGGCAACTTTTCTGTGGGCTGAAGGTCTTTGGGGGCAACAGTCAGATACTCACGCTGAATCAACCCCATCTGGATCACGTGATCAACCACGTCGACTGCCGCAGGCTGGTCAGTGCCCCCAGGTGGCGGCTGCTGTTTTGATGGCTGCTGTGTTGTGGGCGGGAGCGTGGACTTGGGTGCGACTGCCACACTGCTTTGTGAACTGCTGAGTTGCGGCGCCGCCTGTTGACGAACCGCAAGAGTTACCAACACAACAAGCATCACGGCGGCTACGGCGATAACGCCTAGAAGAATTTTGGTAACTGATCTGCGGCTCTCGGCCACATGTCCTCCGTCGCAAGAGCCACTCGGTGGCCCACTTGTGTCCGAACAAAGTCTAGGCGGGTGACAGATTGCTCCCGGTTCGCTTTTCTGACGGGTCGTCAGTCACGGTAGCTTGGGCCATGTGAGCGAACTACTTACTTCCGAAATAGCTACCGGCACGAACCAGCCCACCGAGGCAGAATTTCGTGCCGAGATTCGTCAGTGGATGCAGGATCACCTGTGCGGAGAATTTGAGTTGCTGCGCCATCGCGGAGGTCCTGGTGATGAGCACGCCTTTGTTCAAGAGCGCATGGCTTGGGAGCGCGAGCTAGCAACTGGTGGCTGGACCGGCATTGGTTGGCCGAGTGACCACGGCGGCCGGGGCTTACCCATCAACTTAGAAGTTGCGTTTCACGAGGAGTACTCGGCAGCTGGAGGCCCAGGGCGAGCCGGGCTCATTGGTGAGGGACTCCTAGGTCCCACCCTGATCCACTTTGGAACTCCCGAGCAGCAGCAGCGCTTTTTGCCGGGAATTATCGCTGGCACTGAGTTTTGGTGCCAAGGCTATTCCGAACCCAACGCTGGCTCTGACCTAGCAAATGTCAAAACTCGAGCATGGCGCGATGGCGATGACTGGGTGATCGAGGGTCAGAAGGTCTGGACCTCATTGGCACAGTGGTCAGACTGGTGCTTTGTGGTGTGTCGCACCGAGGAAGGTTCGCAGCGTCATAAGGGACTGTCCTACCTCCTGGTTCCGATGAAGCAGCCCGGAATTGAGATTCGCCCGATTCGCCAAATCACCGGAACGGCTGAGTTCAACGAAGTGTTCTTTGACGGAGCGCGCACCTCGGCCGACCTGTGTGTGGGTGCGCCTGGTGAGGGCTGGAAGGTTGCCATGGGAACCCTCGCATTCGAGCGAGGCGTGCTCACTCTTGGCCAACAAATGGCCTTCAACCGTGAACTCACTGAAATCACCGAGACTGCTCGAGAGCTCGGAATGACGACTGACCCAGTCATCCGGCAGCGCCTTGCCGCAATGTGGTCTCGCCTAAAGATCATGCGCTGGAACGCATTGCGAGCGTTGCGGGTAGATGACGACGTTGAACTTCCACGTGAGGCAATGATCAATAAGTTGTACTGGGCCGACCTGCACCGAGACATGGGAGAACTCGCAATGGACGTGCTTGGCGCAGGTGCTTTGCTGACTCGCTACTCCGAGGCACATGAGGGCGATGCTGGCGACCTAGAGATGGGCCCTGAGCACAAGTTGTTCTTCTTCAGCCGCTCAGACACTATCTACGGCGGTTCCGATGAAATCCAGCGCAACGTCATCGGCGAGCGGGCACTCGGCCTACCTCGCGAGCCCCGCTAGCCAACTCAGACCCGGAGAATTCACATGACTAAACCAGCACCTACTCCCGCCGAACCAGCAGGCCACGCCCTGCTGCACAACCGAACGGTGGTCATCACGGCCGCTGCAGGCAGCGGGATCGGCGGATCGTTAGCACGACGATGCATGCTTGAAGGTGCAAAAATTGTCATCTCAGATGCCCATGAGCGCAGGCTGAACGAAACTGCGGATGCTCTTGCCGCGGAGTTCGGAACTCGACCCGCCACCTTCCGCTGCGATGTGACAAATGAAGATGATGTGCAGGCCCTCGTTGCAGGAGCACTGGCCGATCTGGGTCATATCGATGCTTGGATGAATAACGCCGGCCTTGGCGGCAACGGCCTGATTACTGAGATCACTGATGAACAGTGGTCCAAGGTGATTGACGTGACCCTGACGGGAACCTTCCGCTGCCTGCGCGCCGTGCTACCGCATCTGTATGAGCAAGGCCATGGCGCAATCGTCAACAATGCTTCGGTGTTGGGTTGGCGTGCCCAAGAAAAGCAGGCTCACTATGCGGCGGCAAAAGCAGGAGTCATGGCACTCACTCGCTCTGCTGCTATCGAGGCCGCCGAATTCAACGTGCGCATCAATGCCGTAGCGCCAAGTCTGGCGATGCACGCCAACCTAGCCAAAGTGACACCGCCAGGACTCTTGGAAGAACTAGTAGCGAAAGAGGCTTTCGGCCGAGCGGCTGAGCCTTGGGAGATTGCCAACGTCATGGTATTTCTTGCTAGCGATTTGTCGACCTACCTCACTGGTGAAGTCATCTCTGTATCGAGCCAACACGCATGAGCGATCCAGAAGCTTCGACGGTTGTGGCATCGCCCGCGGATCTCCTAGGCCTTGCAGGTGCAGATCTTGGAGTAACACCTTGGGCGGCAGTCACTCAGGATCAGGTCAATCTTTTTGCTGATGCCACAGGCGATCACCAATGGATTCACGTTGACGTTGCCCGAGCAACAGCCGAATCACCCTTTGGCGGCCCAATTGCCCACGGGTACCTGACCTTGGCCTTAGTGAACTTGTTCTTGCCGCAGCTTCTGCAGGTCAACGGAACATCTATGGGTGTCAATGTGGGGCTGGACAAAGTGCGCTTCCCAGCGCCGGTTCTCACTGGGTCGCTGCTGCGAGGCCGAGGCCAAATCATTTCCGTCGAAGAGGCTAAAGGCGGGGTGCAGGCAACCGTTCGGGTAACGATCGAGATTCAAGGACCACAGGGCGAGCCGAGCCCAAAGCCCGCTTGTGTGGCCGATACGGTGAGCCGTTTCTTCCCCTAACTCGACTGCAGTCGGGTCCGTGCCTGTTCCCTCAGTTGGCCCACCTTGTTACTGCTCGGTAACCTGACGGACTCGCAGACAACTCAGTCCAGCGAAATTTCCGATTCAACACTTAGGGAGCCCCACATGACCGAGGCCGTGATCGTCTCTACTGCCCGCACACCTATCGGCAGAGCCGGTAAAGGTTCCCTGAAGGACATGCGTCCCGATGACCTGTCTGCCGGAATCATCGAGGCCGTACTGGCCAAGATTCCTGCGCTTGATCGCACCGAGATTGAAGATGTTCTGTGGGGTTGTGGTCAGCCGGCAGTGGAGTCAGGCCACAACATCGGTCGCGTCTCTGCAGTATTGGCGGGACTCAGCAATGTCCCCGGAGTGACCGTTAACCGCTACTGCTCCTCCTCGCTCATGACCATCCGCATGGCAGCACATGCCATCAAGTCTGGCGATGGCGACGTGTTTATTGCAGGTGGCGTCGAGACCATCAGCCGTCATCAGTTGCATATGCAGCTCGCCGACGGACCAAAGAATCCTGTTTTTGCCGAGGCCGAGGCACGCAGTGCCAAGCGCGCAGAGGGCGGAGCACCCGTGTGGACCGAGCAGCCGGGCTTGCCAGACGTCTACTTGGCCATGGGCCAGACTGCAGAAAACGTTGCCCAGCTTGAGAATGTCTCACGCGCCGACCAAGACGAGTTTGCATGCCGAAGCCAGAACCTGGCCGAGCAGAGCCAAGTCAGTGGATTCTGGGAAGCAGAAATCACCCCTGTGGCTACCCCCGACGGAGTAGCAAGCTCGGACGACGGCATTCGCGCCGGAACCGTGCTTGAGAAGCTTGCAAGCCTGTCCCCCGTGTTCCGCCCCGATGGCACCGTGACGGCGGGTAACGCTTGCCCGTTGAACGATGGCGCAGCAGCCGTTGTAGTCATGAGCGACACGAAAGCAAAGGCACTCGGCCTGACCCCGCTCGCCCGCATCCTCTCTTCTTCAGCAACTGGTCTCAACCCAGAGATCATGGGCATGGGTCCAGAAGCTGCAATCCTGAAGGCACTCGCCCGAGCCGGCATGACAGTGAATGACATTGATCTGTTTGAGATCAATGAGGCCTTTGCTGCGCAGGTGCTGCCATCTGCTCGCAACCTGGGAATCCCGATGGAGAAGCTCAACACTCGCGGCGGTTCCATTGCGCTGGGCCACCCCTTCGGCATGACTGGTGCTCGCATCATGACCACGCTGATCCACAACCTGCAGGAGTCAGATAAGACCTTCGGCGTTGAGTCAATGTGCGTGGGTGGCGGCCAAGGTATGGCCATGGTGATTGAGCGCCTGAGCTGAATCGACAACACGCATGATTCGCCCGGATCAAGAGGTTGTTTTCGACTCTTCAGGCGTGAGTATTCACGCTAGCTTGCGCCTGCCGGACACGGACACCGCAGCAGTTCCGGGCGTGCTGATTGTTGCTGGTAGTGGACCAGTTGATCGAAATGGTTCTGTCGGGGTGCCGGGCACCCCGACAGAAATCCATATGGATCTCTACCGATGGATTTCAGATCTGTTAGCTGCTCGGGGCATCGCCTCGATTCGCTACGACAAGATCACCTCGGGGGCCACCGGAATCGGCAGTTATAGCGAGGACCCAGCAAAGCTCGTTGCCCAGAGTTTCGACAAGATCTTTGTCGATCCGGCTCGAGCGGCTTTGGCTTATCTAGCCGAACAGCCTGGCGTTGACCCTCAGAAGCTTCTGGTCCTCGGCCATAGCGAGGGCGGCCTCATAGCCATGCTGCTTGCATCAGCAGATGCTTCTGGACCTGCGCCCGCTGGACTCATCCTTGCCGAGCCCTCGTATGCGAGATTGTTAGATGTGGTTTCTCGGCAGCTAGCTGAGCAGATTGCTCTGGCTTCGATCAGTTCTGCGGATAAGGCGGCTCTCACGGCTTGGGCTGATGCTGGCATTGATGAAATCCGAAGCAGCCCAGATCTGAGCGAACCATCAACGCTCGCGCCTGCTCTAGCCGAGGCCGAAGGCGAGGCTCTGCAATGGCAACAGACTGTGCAGTCGATTGTTTTTGGACGGATGCGCAATGAACTCATCAAGTCCGAAGACGCACTCATTCCCATCAACCTTGCAGCAGAGTTGAACCTTGCAGTTCTGATCACCGCTGGCACCAAAGATTTCAACACTCCGGCGTTACCCGGAGGTCTTCCTGGTTCGGGAGTTTCGGCACTCGCCGACGCAATTCCACAAGGCCTCGGAACCTATGTGGAAATCCCAAATATGACGCACATCCTTCGAGACATTGGCGAAGCGGATCCGATGCAGGTTCCCCTGCCGCAGCAGATTGAGCATCCCTACTCGAGCGAATTTGAAGAAACACTCGGGTCTTTTCTGGCCCGTTGGATCAGCTAGCGCCGTACACCGGGGTTGGAACTGCTGCCTCAGAAATCAAGTCGGCGACAACTGCGCCAACCTCTGCAGGGTCCCAGCGGGCACCCTTGTCAAAGCGTGGGCCGTGGTTATAGCCCTCGGCTAGACCGATGATGCCACCCTCGACCTCGAACACGCGACCAGTGACTGCAGCAGACTCTGCCGAACCTAACCAGACCACCAGTGGCGAGACATTTGCGGGGTCCATTGCATCAAAGGCACCTTCTTCAGCCTCGGCCATCATGTCCTTGAACGCTTCCTCGGTCATGCGGGTTCGAGCCGCTGGTGCGAGAGCGTTAGCAGTGACTCCAATCCGGCCGAGCTCTGCTGCTTGCACCAAGGTCAGGCTTGCGATTGCACCCTTGGCCGCCGAGTAGGCAGCCTGAGCAATTGACCCCATGAGGCCAGCACCAGAGGACGTATTGATAATGCGCGCATCTACGGTTTCACCGGCCTTGGATTTTGCTCTCCAGTAACTCGCCGCATGGCGTGCTGGGGCGGCGTGGCCCAACACATGAACTCGCAAAACTGCTTCCCACTCGGCCTGCTCGGAGTTGACGAACATGCGGTCACGCACGATCCCAGCGTTATTCACTATGACGTCAAGACCTCCAAAGGTATCGATGGCAAGTTGCACCATCTCCCCTGCTGAATCCCAATCGGCCACATCATGGCCTGAAGTAATGGCCGAACCACCCGATGCAATGATCTCGTCAACTACTGACTGAGCGGGTGTATCAGAGGGGTCCGAGCCGTCTTGGGCCACCCCAAGGTCATTCACGACCACCGAAGCTCCTTGTCGAGCAAACTCAAGTGCATGCTCGCGACCGATTCCTCGGCCTGATCCAGTAATGATGACTACACGACCGTCGCAAATGCCCATAGAGAGAATCTGACACCTCAGGAGCTACTGACACAAACTGCAAGTGCAGAGAATTTGCTTGAAGTAACAACCACTACCGAGCATCTGCATGTGGCTAGAGTGTTTTCGCTGCAGGTTTCCTGCATGCATCACCCGTCTATCCTCCCTCCCCCGCCGGTGTCCCCCCCGGCGTCCATCCCCTGACAAGAAAGGTGACTAACCCATGCCTGTGCCGCTGATTATCTTCGTCGCAGCTGTCTTGATGTTGAGTTGCCTGTTTGTTGGTGCCACTTGGGGTATTCGCGTGGGCCGTACCGAAGGCCTTGCCGCTGCACGTGCACTCACCCAAGAAAACTGGGTAGACCTTCTAGAAGTGTCCGTGAACTTGCAACAGGCGCGATCGGCTGCGGTGGACCCGCTATCAGTGCAGGCTGCGCCCAAGGCCCTTCAGCCTCCGACCAGCTGACAGAGGAGCGTTGAGAGAGGCTGGCTCGGGGTGATCTAGCCTGAGCGCTCAACGCAAACTCAGGGAGTTTCATGCGCTTTGGCGTCACAATCTTTGCCACAGATCAGTCAATGGGCGTGGCTGAACTCGCCCGTGCGGCAGAGGATCGTGGGTTCGATTCACTCTGGGTTCCGGAACACACACACATTCCGACCTCGCGGCGCACTCCCCCACCCACCGGTTCAGCGGTGCTTGATGAGGAGTACAAGCGGACAGTAGATCCCTTGATCTCATTGGCAGCAGCGGCTGCAGTGACTTCAAAAATCCGGCTCGGCACGGGCGTCATGCTGCCTGCCCAACGCGAGCCGCTCGTCACGGCCAAGGCAATCGCAACACTGCAGAACTTGTCAGCTGGTCGATTCGAGTTCGGGGTCGGCTTTGGTTGGAACGAAGACGAGATGGCAGACCATGGCGTGGCCTATCGAACGAGACGAGCCCACGCACGAGAGCACATGCTCGCGATGCAAGAACTCTGGAATAACGATGTCGCATCCTTTCAGGGTGAGCATGTCAACTTTGCCGACACATGGTCTTGGCCAAAGCCCGAGGTGTCCGTTCCCGTGCTGATTGGTGGCGGAGCAGGACCAAAGATGTTTGCTCATATCGCTGAATACGCGAACGGGTGGATTCCAATCGGAGGAGCCGGCCTTGGGGAATCAATCCCGAAATTCCTAGCTGCAGTAGAACAGGCTGGCCGAGACCCGCAGACCATGCGCGTGGTCCCGTTTGGGTCACATCCAACAGCTGAGAAGCTGAACCATTTTGCCTCCATCGGCGTGAGCGAGTGCGTCTTCCGCCTTCCCTCCGCACCGCAAGCTCAGGTCATGGAAGTTCTCGATCAGCAGGCAGTCCTGATTCAAGACTGGATAGCTGTCTAGGATTCAGGTCGGTTCAGCACGCAGCAGCCGAAGAGAGCAAGGAATCCTTATGCCCGATATGCCAAGCAAAAAAGAGCTTCGCAAAGGTCCAGACGACCACGGCTTTCAGTTGAATATGCGAGCAGTAGTTGGCGGCATTATCGCTATTGCGTTAGTCGCATTTATTGCCGGAAACAGCCAAGACGCAAAGGTTCAATTTCTTTTCTTCAGCGCAACCATGCCGCTTTGGATTGTCCTAACAGGCACAGCGTTCCTTGGTGCAGCCGTTGGCGCATTACTCACTCAACGCCGGCAGCGTCGCAAGCAGCGCAACGCCTAGAGACCTAGGCGCTTGGAGGCATCCAGTGCCCCGAGTTCACCGGCAAGGCAGTGCCAGTCACACAAGAAGCCAGCGGCGAAGCGAAGAACACCACTGCACCGGCAATCTCTGAGGAGTGCGGCAAGTACCCAAGAGCAGTCTCGGCTGCGCGCTCATCGTAGATTTCTTGCCAGGTCGCACCCCCGCCACGTTCCTCGGCCTGCCATTCAAAGTAGATCTTTACGCTGTCCCCCCAGATGTAACCAGGGTGAACCGCGTTGACTCGAATGCCGTACTCGCCAAGTTCAATAGCCAGGGTCTTGGTAACAGCACCAAGCGCAGCCTTTGAGCCAGCGTACGAACCTGCCTTCGCTTCAAGGTCATGCACAGACATGGTGTTAATCATCACAATGCGTGCATCCCCAGTGCGCGCCGACGCAGTCTTGAGCAGCGGCAGCATTGCCTGGGTGAGTTGCAGCGTTCCGAAGTAATTAATGTCGACTGGCCTCCGCCAACGTTGCAGATCCGCATCTTCAAACTTGACGTGTTCTCCGCCGTGGAACGCAGAGTTGATCAGGATGTCGATACCTGTTCTCCCTGAATCGAGTTGCGCCACCGCAGCCTCAGCCTCTTGTGCAATTCGCAGACAATCCTCGGCCTTGGCGATGTTTCCGTACACTGCGAAAGCGCGTCGCCCAAGCGCCTCAATTTCTTCCAGAACTCCAGGAACCACCTTCTCGGAGCGGGCAACCAAAACGACGTCCGCCCCTTCCTTTGCCAACCCGAGCGAAATGTCTCGTCCCATCCCCGGGCCGATTCCCGTTACGAGCGCTGTCTTTCCTTCAAGCATCATGTGATTCTCTCTTTTGTGGGTTGCAGCAGTTAGGAACGCTTGGTCTGCGTCCATGGCACGTCACGATCAAGGGCTGGTTCGCGAGGCAGGCCAAGGGCTTGTTCACCAAGATTATTTCGGTGCACCTCTTCGGTGCCGCCGCCAATGCGCGAGGCAAACTGATTCAGACACTGGTACTGCCAGAAGCCATCACCTTCGGCATCATGCCAGAGCATCCCCTCGGGGCCTTCGAGTTCAACTGCCAAATTCACTCGATGAGCGAGTGAACGGGTAAAGAAGTTCTTGAGTAGCGACCCGTGCAGAGCTAACTCCCTACGGCCTGTCATCACTGCGGTTTGGGTTCGCCAGCTCATCCATTTGAGCACCTGCTCATTGGTCCACACTTTGGCGAGTTCTTGGCGAAGGACTGCGTCCTCGGTCCGCTCAAGTCGTCGGGCAGTGGAGAGCACGGCTGCAAAGTTTGTGGCCTGCCCCGCTCCCGAGATCATGGAACTTTCGCTACGCAACGTGGTTCGGGCGACCTTCCAACCATCGCCGACTTCGCCGACCAAGTTTGCTTCGGGTATCCGGAGGTCCGAGAAGAACACCTCATTGAAGTGCGCCACTCCCTGGGCTTGAATTAGCGGGCGAATGTCTATCCCTGCTGAGCGCATATCCACGATGAAGTACGACAGGCCTTCATGCTTTGGCAGTTCAGGATTGGTTCTGGCGATCAGAATTCCAAAATCTGCATGCTGTGCACTTGAGGTCCACACCTTCTGCCCGTTGACGACCCATTCCTCCCCGTCAAGAACTGCCCGCGTTGCAAGTGCTGCCAAGTCCGATCCCGCTCCCGGCTCAGAGAAGAGCTGACACCAAGATTCTTCTCCAGAGAGAAGGGGTGCCAAATAGCGTTCTTGCTGAGCCGCAGAACCGTGCTGCATCAACGTGGGACCGACCAAGGCCTGCGCTGCAGTTAAGAATCCAGAGGTTGCGTCATAAGCGGCGAGTTCCTGCCCAAAAATGATTTGCTGAGCTGCCCCTAAACCGCGACCTCCAAACTGAGTCGGCCAGGTAAGCCCTGCCCAGCCCGAGTCGAACAGCAGCTTCTGCCAAGCATGACAACGTTTCCGATACTCCTCGGCAAGAGTCGGATCGTTTGCGGCACCGTTACGAGACCAATCTCGGTCATCGCCACGTCGCAACTCGGCATTGGCGGATAGGAACGTTTGCACTTCCTCTCGGAAGGATGCGAGGTCGGGAGAGTCTTGGAAATCCACCCTCTGAGAGTACGTCAGAAAACTGGAACAGGTTCCAGTTTGGCGGACCTACTCCTGAGAGCCAACCACGGCAATAGCAATTCCGAGCAGCCGCGCTCGGTCTGCAATCTCTTCAACGGGGTCAATTGCACGAGCAATCTCGTTGAAAATCCATCGAGCCACCCAGCGCCGCATCACGATTGTCCGCTCCACTCTGGGAGCACCCGATGATGAAATCCACCGGGCTAGTTGTGTAGCCGCGTCAATCGGCTGCGGGCCTGCCAAGGCATCCTGCTGGCCAAGCTGCAGCACTGCAACATCTGCTCCGTCAATCCACATCTGTGCCAAACACTGATCCAAGAAGCCCATCGAGTCGCTCTGCGCCGAGGCGAGAACCACGAACTCATGATCTGATTTTTCAACGGCTCGGGCAACCCCAAGAAGTTGGCCTCCGGGAGCTTCGCTGAGGATCTGATGCACGACATCGGACCTCTGAAGCCGCGCTTGACTCAGGCCTGCAATGGCAGGTTCCGTTGAATCAAAAGCGAACAGCTCAAGGCGTGCTCCCGTGGCCTGCCATGAACTAGCAGCGCTCAAGAGCGAATCGTTTACAGGGTCGGTTCCCGTCAGGATCACCGACATACTCGGCCGGACTGCAGTGGCCCGCTGCAAGAGCGTGCTCACTCTGGCGGAGTGAGCGTTACGCAGCAAGAGCCGAGTGACCGATGGGTCACTGATCTCTGCAGAGGGGAGGAGGGGCTCGAGAGTCGACATAAGTGTGTGAGGTACAGCGGGGTGAGATGCTTCTTGCTGGGATAGAGCGGTGCAAGGAGTTAGGTGCTGCTGCATATGTATCGGCCGCCGTTGAGCGAACCTGAATATTTTATGAAGCAGCATCCAATTCAGCATTTACAACTAATGTCATTTCTCACTCTGTTCACTACAGCCCACTTCAGGAACCTCTGTGCCCCCACCACTCTTCATCGTCGGAACTGCTCGAAGTGGAACGAGCTGGGCATTTGACTTGATTGCCTCACACCCGGACATGTCGATGGGATTCGAATCCAAACTCCCTCTCGAGGGTGCAGAGCTGTACCGGCAGTTCGGCAATCTCAGCAGCAAAGAGGACCTGCTCAGACTTTTTTCCGAGCTACAAGGTCAGATCAACGACCCTATGAACGAGGAGTTGTACCGACTGCTCGATCAGCCCTCGGTGCTCTCAGCCGCATGGGAGGCACATCAGTCTGCGCCAGGCTGGGCTGCAATCTGCGAGTCGATTTATTGCTCGTTGGACTCGACGAACCATTGGGGCAATAAGTCGCTTCGCATTGAGACCACCCCAGACCTACTGAAGCTCTGGCCAGATGCCCGCTTTATTGTGCTCACCCGAGACCCGCGAGCAGTTGTTGCCTCTCAAGAGGTCAAGTTCGATACCTCAATCCCGTACAGCGCCACGTATTGGCTTACTCACGCCGAGTGGGTGCTCAATCGAATCGGAGATGACAAGCGCTTCTTGGTAGTCGACCTCACCGAGATGGCCACTGATCCGCGTCCGACCCTTGAATGGGCATTCTCGCAGACAGGGCTGGATTGCGAGCCCATCGAGGCACTCATCGCCGATCACCCAGGAGACCCGCAGCGCCTAGAAAAATGGCGCGGCTCGCTGTCGCCTGAGCGCCAACGCGAGGTTGAGGAATACTGCTTCGCCCCGATGACACGCCTTGGTTACCGACCAGAACTGGCAACGAAACACCGAGAGATCGGCAAGCTACGGCGGCTATGGCTTGTGGCTACCTTCCATGGGCGGGAACTACTCAAAGACCCGGGCAGCATTCGTCGTAAGCGGGTTTTCAAGCGGCTTGGTGCCGTGCTCGGAATCGGCTAATTCGACAGCTTCTAGAGTCGCTCGATGATGGTGACGTTTGCTTGGCCGCCACCCTCACACATGGTTTGAAGCCCATAGCGGCCACCAGTGCGCTCAAGCTCATTCAGCAAGGTCGTCATCAATCGAGCACCAGTGGCGCCAAGTGGGTGTCCGAGTGCAATCGCCCCACCGTTGACGTTCACCTTTGCCAAGTCGACATCAAGTTCCTTGGCCCAAGCCAGCACGACAGGTGCAAATGCTTCGTTGATTTCGACGAGGTCAATGTCATCCATGGTCATACCCGCCTTAGCAAGGGCATATCGGGTTGCTGGAATCGGCGCAGACAGCATGCGGATCGGGTCTTCGCCACGCACTGACAGGTGATGAATGCGCGCACGCGGCTTGAGGCCGTACTGCTCGACAGCACGCTCAGATGCCACGAGCATGGCCGCTGCACCGTCAGAGATTTGAGAGGCGAGCGCAGCAGTAATCCTGCCGCCCTCGGTCAAGGGTGCCAGAGAACGAATTTTTTCTAGGTTCGGCTCACGTGGGCCCTCATCTTGAGTGATCTCACCAAATGGCGTGATCTGCGAGTCAAAGCGGCCTTCGGCGCGTGCAAGAATCGCTCGCTCGTGAGACTGCACAGCAAACTCTTCCATCTGCTCCCGAGTGATATCGAAATCTGTGGCAATCATTTCGGCACCGTAGAACTGATCCACAGGAAGGTTGCCATAGCGCTTGACCCACCCCTCGGAACCAGAGAACGGATCCTCAAAACCAAACTCTTGACCTACCAACATGGCCGAAGAGATGGGAATGGCCGACATATTTTGTACTCCACCGGCAACCACCAAATCTTGGGTGCCAGACATCACGCCTTGAGCGGCAAAATGAATTGCCTGCTGCGATGACCCGCACTGCCGATCAACGGTGGTGCCGGGCACTTCCTCGGGAAGACCAGCGGCCAGCCAGCAGGTGCGAGCAATGTCCCCTGATTGAGATCCAATGGTATCGAGGCAACCAA
This sequence comes from Bifidobacterium breve, assembly GCA_945901935.1. GTDB lineage: Bacteria > Actinomycetota > Acidimicrobiia > Acidimicrobiales > Microtrichaceae > IMCC26207. The sequence goes on from CAMDLX010000001.1 coordinate 72,892, forward strand.
ACACCACATCCTCGACTAACGAGGGATCAATTCCTGTTCGCTCTACGAGAGCTGTGAGTACATGCGCTCCGAGGTCCGCTGAGTGGACTTGGGATAGGCCACCTCCGCGACGGCCAACCGGTGTGCGAACAGTGTCAATGATGTATGCCTCAGCCATGGAATGCGCCTCCGTAAGAATGGTGGGGAACTACTGCAAGACCAAGGTCGGTCCAAGCAGTAGCTGTGTCGAGAAATCCTGTTCCTCGCGTTCCTACCGTACTAGCGGCAGCGAACATGCAACACTTTGGGAATGACCTCTTGGCGCGCCGATCAGTTCGACCTGCTCCCTCAGTCCGTTCAGGAGTTATGGTCGCATTACGGGACATGGCCGAATAAGACGTACTTTCCCAACGTGGTGGGGATCAAGGTTGAGGAGCTCCGCCGGGACTACGCACGCATGAGTCTGCCGTGGCGCGAGGAACTGAATCAGCCGCAGGGTCTGATGCACGCTGGGGCCATAGCGACCCTGATCGATACGGTCGTGGTTCCTGCAATTGGTACGGCCTACGACGACCCGCGGTCGTTCTCTACCATCGAAATGTCTGTTCGCTACCTTGACACTGTCCGTCAAGAGGACCTCGTGGCCGAGGGATGGGTCACCAAGAGGGGTCGCAAAGTGGTGTTCTGCGAGGTTGAGGTTCGAACCGCAACTGCCGTGAAGGTTGCTACAGGCCACTTGCTCTACATCGTTGCCGACCCGCCTGCAGCTAGCTGAGTTCGCCCCGCATCACAGAACTCCAGCAAGTGGCAGTAGCCGCACCATTTACCGGGAGCAGTGCCAGCCGCGTCTGGATTGGCTAGCAACCCAATCATCTCGACGGCTCGATCCGCAGCAAGCTCTAACAGCTCTTGTGTCACAGGAATTGGTTGCAGCAATCCGGTTGCCGGCGAACCTACTGTGACTCTGAGCGGCGCATGTCGAGCGCCGAGGGTGCGAACTAACGCCGTGAAACCAGCCCGAAGTCGATCAGCAGGACCTGGGACGGCATCGCCCAAAATGAGCAGTTTCTCGCCCGATGAAACGCCGCCGAGGACAGCATCCACAGAAGCAGAAAGCTGCACGAGTCGACCCGGCACATTCCACTTGGGCTTCTGCGAGGGCTCTGCCCACTTCACCCGTGAGTCCCGACCAACAAGTCGAAGCGCTGACTCGGCCCAGGTAATCGCTGCAGCAGCAACAGCTGCCTGCCCAGCCCGATCCAAACTGTCTACCCAGTCCCGCAGAGACATCGGCCAGTTTGCTGCGTCAGACATGACCTGTTGAACAGCAGTAGAAACCAACATGGGCTGCGAAGTGCCCGCGCTATTGGCGAGTTCACGCACTGCCAACAGGCCAATCCTTCGACGGGACATCGCCACACTGTCGCGGTAATCGCTAGATGGGCCGGCGAGCTTACGAGGGCAGCGCTCAGTCACCCGAAAGGCATCCACAACTAAGCCATCGGCGAAGTAGTTAGGACGAACCCCGGGCTGCACGCAGTACTGCTCGCCCAGTAACTGCTCGATGGAATCACATAAGCGCTCAGTCATCCGACTCGCTAGCGCTTCGCGCTCCTCGCGAGTGCTGGGTTCAGTCTTGCCGGGTTCGGTCTTGCTGGGTTCGGGCTCGCTCGTCACCAGTCGAGCTCCGGATCAAACTCGGCCTCGAACTCCAGATCCCCCGCTAGGCCTGCCGGAGCGCTCCGGTCGACTCGGCTACTCGGACACACTTCGTTGTCTGGGCACCAACCACACCACGGACCCGAGGATTCTTGCGGGGTTCTTCCGCAAAGCAACTCAGCCCAGCGCAACATGGCTTGCTCTAAACGCGCTGCGGCCGATGCAAGCAGACCTTCGCTGACGACTACAGCAGCGAGTTCTGAGCCCGGGTACCAACGAGCGACTGCGCCGGGAGCTAGGCCGTCCCGCAAGGCTAGTAACAGACCGTACAGATAGGCCTCTGCTTGGTGTGCGGCCACAGGCTTTCCTGACTTCACCTCGACCACCACCGCTGGTACTCCGGCACTCGGGCCACCTAGCTCTACATCGATGATTCCCGAACAGACCACAGCACCGTCAGCAAAAACTGCTGAAGCCTTGGACTGTGTTCTTGGCACCCAGGCAGGATCGATCCCCGACCAAGCATCAGCGACCAGCGCCGCTAACGGATCAATCAGCTCTGCAGCAGCCTCGGGGCCGAGCGCCTCGAAAGCAGCTATCGCCGAGTCCTCTGCTTCTGCCTCAAGCATTGAAAGACATGTCCGCAGTGGCTCCGTGACTCGACCAGCTACGAGTTGATAGGTCACAAATCGATCAAGCGCCACCCCGCGCAACATCGAAGCCGTTATCGATTGCTCTGCGTAATCTGCCTGGTAGGTAGCAAGGGCTTTTCGTTCACAGCAATCAAGATCTGCAAGCCGCGACTTCGGTACCCGGATTGGTAGTTGTTCGGGGTCTGTTCCCCTGACTATCTCCGCTGCGTGCAGGGCCGTGGCCTCAAGTTGTTCGCGCAGCTGCTCAATGAAAGCTTCAGGCACCTGAACTGGTGGCTCAAAGTCAGATAGCCAAGACGCAACCTGCATGGCCAACACTCTTTCAGATTCCAGCTTGAGATTCGCGCAGGACCCGTAGCTACTAGGACTAGGTAGTTCCACCCAGAACATGAATGAGGGTTGAACACAAGGTAAACAAGTGACACACTCCTCGGTACGATCTGAGCGTGGCGTTCTAGGCGCTATGAGCGGCAAGGGGAGATCATGAGATTCACGTGGACTAACTCACGTCAGTTGTTTGCTGTAGGACTACTCACTGTCACGGCCTCACTCGCTGCTGCATGCAGTGTGAGCGCTCCCTACAACAATGGTGGAGACGGAACCTCTGATGGGGCTGGCGAAGCCACAGTCCCAGTCGGCGATGACACTGTTCGACTCAACCAACTTCAGTTCATTGGCTCTCATAACAGCTACCACGTTGCGCCAGAAGCACCGATTTTGCAGTGGCTTGATTTCTTCTCCACGCAGGCTCCTGCAGTGGCCTCGGCCCTTGGCTCAGCAGACCTCATTAACTACACCCACGCCCCGCTGCCCACGCAACTCCAGCGCGGTGTGCGCTCATTCGAACTCGATATTGCGGCTGACCCTGCGGGCGGCAAGTTCGCCCGGCCACTCCTTCCCGACATCCTGACCCTCTCGGTCAAGCGCCCAACCGGTGTGAGCTTGCCGGGCATGAAGGTCATCCACATCCAAGACATCGACTTCATCTCGACCTGCCCCACACTGATTGGATGCATGGATCAGTTGAAGACCTGGTCTGATTCACACCCAGGGCATCTGCCAGTCATCATCAACTTGGAACTCAAAGACGAGAACCTTCCCGCACCAGTAGATGCAACAAAGATGATCCCCTTTGACGCAACCCAACTGAATGCAGTCGATGCCGAGATTCGCTCGGTACTAGGCGACCGTCTTCTCACTCCAGATGATGTTCGTGGAACGGCTGCAGACCTTCGCACTGCTATCACCACCACTGGTTGGCCAACGGTCGCTGACTCCCGCGGAAAGTTTCTCTTCTTTATCGACAATGCAGACAAGCGAGATGTCTACCTGGCTGGGCACCCATCGCTGATTGGCCGAGCAATGTTCACGAGTTCCGGTGAGGGCCAGCCTGATGGCGCGATCCTGAAGGAAAATGATCCGCGTGATGGGTCAAGAATCAGAGACTTGGTGCAGCAGGGCTATCTGGTGCGCACCCGAGCGGATGACAATGTGACGGCACCAAACGCAGCCCAGCGCGACACAGCACTCGCCTCGGGGGCACAGATCATCCA
>CAMDLX010000002.1 GCA_945901935.1 Bifidobacterium breve
GCTGCAACTGAGCTCAATGCAATCGCAGCCATGACGGCTGCGCGCAATACCGAGGGTTCTCCTCGCGTCACGATTGCAAACATCGCTAGCAAGAGCACCCCAAAGAAGACCTGAAGTCGTAGTGGCATTCGGCGGAGAACAGGTGCTGCTACAGCGAGGAGGAATGCGACGTTTTGCCCTGACACGGCAAGCAAGTGACTCAGGCCTGAGGCTTGAAACCGGAACTTCAGGATCTCTGATTGCCCACGGTCATCTCCGAGAACCAGACCCAGATAGAGCGACCGTTGCTCCTCTGGGAAGGAGTCAGCCCCAGCAGAGACCCTGCTGTGAACTGCATTTGCAAGTTGGTACCAGGGGGCAGTTGTGCCTCCAGCTTTGACTGAATTGAGCTGCAGTCGCCCAGCTAGGTGGCGGGCTTGTACCCATCCGGTGGGGGCACCGCGCAGTTCGCTGACCCGCCCGGTTACCTGCAGATGCTCGCCCATCATCATCGGGCGAACCACAGCCGAATCTTCTATTGGCACCGTGGCGAGATAGCGGCGGCCATCGATGCTCAGCAGGAGTTGTGTCCCAAACATTTGCGGCTCGGGGTCGGCCATAAGTTGCCCTAAGCCGCTCACGCTCGGAGGCAGCGGAGCATGCAGCGCTTCGAGTGAGGCATTGCCCCGGGCGCACACAATCAGTATCAGGCCAAGCGACAGCAGCACCGGGTTGCGCAGCAAGAGTCCAACAAGGAACACCACTGCCGCCAAAACCAGAGAGATTCTTGGAGAGAAGAACGCCGCTCCGCATATCAGTGCTGCGCTGAGTGTCATCCATCGATCAGTCACAGCACCGCGTCGAACTCAGACCGTAATGAGTTCACGAAGCGCTTCGAACTTGGCGTCTCCGATGCCGCGCACATCAAGAAGTGCCTCGATGGATTTGAAGCTTCCTTCTTTGTCACGGAATGCGAGGATGGCCTGAGCTGTTGCTGGTCCAACCCCTGGCAGTGTCTCGAGTTGTTCGAGAGTGGCAGTATTCAAGTTCACTGGGCCGGCTACTTCGCCAGCGCCAGATCCAGCCCCGGCCGATCCAGCAGCACTTGCTCCGCCAGCAGATGCGCCCGAGGCTGCACCTTGAACAACGGGGACTTGCACTGGGTTTGGCTGACCGAGAGACGGAATCATGACCTGTGACCCATCGATCAGAGTGGCCGCAAGATTCACGCGATTGGAATCAGCATCTGGGCGCAGACCTCCGGCAGCAGCTACGGCATCAACCACCCGAGACCCGTTCGGCAGTTTCACCACGCCAGCCGACAGGACTGCACCTGCAACATGGATAAACACGGGACCGGTAGCCGCAGATTGACCGCCGACGGGAGCTTTGATTCCTGCTTCAGCCGGATCCGCTACGCCAGCTGAGGGGGCACCCTGATCAGAAGGGCTGCTGCTCGCAATCGGAAGGCGATCATCTAGCGAGGCCGGCCGCCGTAGTGAGGTCCACCCAAGGCCAAGTGCGACCAAGGCAACGAGAGACATGACCGCTGCCAGCTTTCGCAGATCTACTTGGGGCATCCGCTCCTGCAACCACTCCTGCAACCGCTGGAGCATCCCCTGTCGACCCCAGGGGGACTTTGACATATGAGATGGTCGCGCTGACATGTCATGGGGTTGATCTTGCTGCGCGGTTGGCAGTTGACCCTGACCACCCCTGCTGTGTTCCGGCGGAGCGAAAGGGCTTGCTGCCTCTGTGCGTGAGCGTCGGTACATGGGCCTGCGTGTTTGCTCCCGAGCTAGGGCCTCGAGGACCTCTGCTGCGCGGGTAGGCGTCCTTGTTTGCATGGTTCCTCGGTTTGACCTGCTGAAAACAAGGGGAAGGCTTCAGAACCTAACGAATGCGCCGGTCAGGTAGTAGCGCTGAGACCGGGTATCACTCCCCGGTCGGCAGAATCGGCAAGACTTCCCTGATGGAGATTCTTTGCAAACACACCTTTGATGCGCCGATCGAAGCCTGCTGGGACATGTTCCACGATCCAGCTAGCCACGAGGCCAAGTTCATTGCCATGGGCCACCGAGATTTAGAAGTCATCAGCTGCGATGAAACGGAGACATCGTTGCGCATTGTCATCGATCGGCTTGTAGATGTAGAAGTGCCGGGGTTCGCAAAGCGGATCATCAAACCCACCAATACCCTGAGATCAACTGACGAGTGGCGAAGCAATGGGGACGGCACCTATTCAGGAAACTTCGAACTCGTTACCAAAGGCGTGCCAATTCAGATCACTGGCAGCACTGCCCTTGCACCGGCAGCAGGCAAGAAATCGGCCACAAATACCCTGTACGAGGTGCGCATCGAACTTTCGGTAAACGTCCCGCTCATCGGTGGGAAGATCGCCAACTTCTCAAAGGGAATCGTGACTGATCAGCTTGAGATGGAGTTCAAGCTTGGCGACGACTGGCTGGCTTCGCACTGACATCAGCCCAGACGCCGCAGGCTTTCCACAAGAGCTTTGCTGCTGGGGTCATGAGTCCGAGCTCGGTGCAAGTGCGTCGAGTCTTGGCTACCGACTCAGCTAGAACTGCTCGTTGGTCTGGGTGACGCAGCGACTGTCGAACCTGCTTGCGTGGCACTCCAAATGCTTTGAGCAAACTAGGACGCGGATACACCATCATTCTTGCCATTGACCCGAAGAGCAGCGGGGCAAAGAGCGCTAGTGCATGGCGACGAGTTGCCGAGAGCTGCGGAACTGTCCGCTTCAGATAGTTGCGGGCAAAGGAGAGGTGGCGAGCCTCTTCGGTCAGATGAATCCTGGTGATGCGCTCGAGCAGCGGGTGCAGATCATGACCGGCAAGACTGCGCCGCTGCAGGTAATCAACTGGATCCTCTCCGCCAAGAACAAACATGAAGAACAGCGCCGGGCGAGTTCTGGAACAACGCAATGCAAAACCGGATCCGAGTTTTTCATCCCGTCGCAGTCCCTTGACGTTGGTTCCGGATCGATTGATGAACTCTTGGAACATCAGCGTGTGCTGTGACTCTTCAATCACTTCGTGATGCATGTAGCGAAACTCGACTGCGCCATTTGGCAGCCAGAATGCGTGAGTCAGGAGTCCACGTTGCAGGACGTTTTCAAACTCGCCGCCCACCTTCATGGCGGTGGCGTATCGAGCAAGACCGAATGCAGCCTGCACCTGCGGGGTCTGCGACTTGTACCAGTCCGTTCGAGCAACGCATTCCCAGTCGGGCAATTGAAAGCGACTGTCATGTGGGTCGATCGCCATCTCGGGTGAGTCCCAGGCCACATCCGCATAGGCATCGTGGTTTTTCTCCACCGATTGCCGACTCAGCCGGGCGACTAATGCGGCAAAGCCAGATGTATCGGCCTGCGGAACAAGTGGAGTGTCTGCAAGAGTCGCCGGTGCAGTGGGGTTCATGCAAGCATCTTTACAGTGTTCGATGTAAACGTCAATAGTCAATGTCTCAGTTACAAATGTGACATTGGTCAATGATATAATAAATTTCTGATGGATGACTCAAGCAGCAGCGCAAGGACCGAGGTCGTATGAGTGGAATAGATGCAGAACCCACGACATTTCGAATCGACGAGTTGGCAGGCCTCGCCGAGACCACCGTGCGGAATGTGCGCGCCTACCAAGACCGGGGCTTGATTCCCCCACCCCAGCGATTGGGACGCGTTGGGCTGTATTCCTCTGAACACCTAGCTCGGTTGCGACTGATTTCGAGCATGCTCGACCGTGGTTATTCGCTGTCGAACATTGGCGAACTCTTCGAGGCCTGGGAGCAAGGGCACAATATCGGCGAGTTGCTTGGATTCGAAGCAGCCCTAGCGGCCCCTTGGAGTACCGAGGCAGAAGTGACCCTCAGCCTCGAGGAACTGAGCGAGCGCTTTGGTGACCTAGTGCAGGTCGACACGCTGAGCGAGGTTGAGCAACTAGAACTCTTCGAATTCGATGGGGAGCAGGTTCGAGTGAAGAGCCCACGCCTACTCGAGGCCGGTGCGGCGCTCGTGGCTGCAGGGGTGACAGTGCCCGCAGTAGTGGGGCATGCACTTGCGCTTCGAACCGATATTGAGCGAATTGCCGAACGTTTCGTCGACCTTGTGAAGGCTGAGATTATTGACCCTCTCGGCGAGCCCATCCCGACAGATGAACTCCCCAGGCTGACCGAGTTGGTGACTCGCCTAAGACCTCTTGCCGAGCAAGTTGTCGACGCTGAACTTGCCCGAGCAATCGACCGGCAGATCCGGGCACGTCTGAGCGAGACAATGGACCGCCTCGCAGCCCAAGCGCCGACAGCAGACGGGCGGACAGAAGACGGCATAGAAGCTGACTTGGAGTTTGGCCAGGGTCAGCCCGCAGCCTCGTAGCTCAAAACAGCTTTGCGGTGAGCTTTCGGCGCCATTGTGCCTTGGCGGGGTCCTCGTCATCCATCAACTCAAGCAGGTCGACGAACTGCTGCCGATCGGCCTCATTGTCCTTGGCAGTATCGAGCAATTGTGTGAGTTGCGCTGCAACCTGCTCGGCGCCTACTGAGCCGGTTCGGGCCAAGGCAGCCACTCGGCGCGTCGCGGGCGACTCTGGAATCTTTTCGAGTAACGCAAGTGCTTCTTGTGGCTGTTGTTCGGTAACGAGCAACTCAGCAAGTGCAACAATCACCTCGGCGTTGCCCGGTTCAAGCTCGAGTGCAACCCGCAGCGATGACTCATCACCAGCCGACAGCAGCCGCGAAAGCTCTGTCTCTTCCTCAGCGGGAATCAGCTTGTTCACGAATGCCGCAACCTCGGACTCTGGCAACGCACCCATGAACTGATCAACCGGTTGCCCATTCACAAGCGCAAACACTGCGGGAATGGACTGCACCTTGAACGCCTGAGCAATTTGCGGATTGGCGTCAACATCGACCTTGGCTAGATCAACCTTGCCCTGGGTCTCGGCGATGACCTTTTCCAGAATGGGTCCAAGCTGTTTGCACGGTCCGCACCATTCAGCCCACAAGTCCACGACAACTGGAACAATCGCCGAGCGTTCAATCACTGCCTGCTGAAATGTTGCATCTGTGACATCAACCATCTGCACAGTCTACGAGAGTGTGGAAGCCTCGGAGGCAGCACTAGATTGACTCCCAACCTACACACCACCCGAAAGAGCACAGTGACCGAGCACATTGATGGAATCGAGCCAGAAGCCGTCAGTGAATGGTTCCAGCTAGAAGTCAGTGATCTTCGCCAGCCGCTGAGTTTTGAGTTCATCCCAGGTGGGCATTCAAATCTGACTTTCGCAGTCTCCGAACCCGCAGCGGCAGATGGCAGTCCAGGCAGGAAATGGGTCCTACGGCGACCGCCCCTCGGGCAGGTCCTTGCAACCGCTCATGACGTAGGTAGAGAGCACCGCATTATCTCGGCGCTGCAACAAAGCGACCTTCCCGTGCCAAAGACCTTGGGGCTCAGCGCTGGCGATGATGTCAACGGCGCTCCGTTTTATGTCATGGAGTTTGTTGAGGGCCTCGTCATTCGCAGCACTGAACAAGCCGCCTCGCTTGATCTGGCTGCACGCCGGCGCGCAAGCGAGTCGATCATTGACGTCCTTGCGGCTTTACATGCTGTTGACGTCGATGCCATTGGCCTCGGCGAGCTTGGTCCGAAAGAGAACTACATCGCCCGACAACTCAAGCGGTGGTATGGACAGTTCCAAAAGAGCGAGGCACAGGTCGAAGGTGGCCTGAACTTGGACGCGGTGCATCGAGTCCACGCTGCGCTGTCAGAGAAGATCCCCGCTCAAGGCCCAGCCAGCATTGTTCACGGGGACTACCGACTAGATAACTGCATGCTGGGCCCTGACGGCTCAGTTGTGGCTGTGCTTGATTGGGAGATCTGCACACTTGGCGACCCGATGGCCGACCTTGGCCTGCTCTGGGTCTACTGGTCAGACCCTGAGGAAGATGCAGTCATGCCGCAGGCCTCGCCGACTGCGCTTGATGGCTTTCTTCGTAAACGAGAAATGATGCAGCGCTACGCCGAGGTTTCGGGTCGCGACTTGGCCGACTTGGACTACTACGTGGGCTTTGGTTACTGGAAGCTGACCTGCATTATTGCCGGCGTGTACGCCCGCTATGCCGGCGGAGCAATGGGAGACGTAACACAAGAAACCATTGCTGGTTTCCGTCAGATGGTAGAGCGCCTTGCAGAGATGGCAGAGGAGTCCGTTTCATGAATGATGACCCACTCGTTGAAGTGATGTTCACCCCCGAATTGCATGAGCCAGTCATGATCGTTGCCCTAGAGGGCTGGATCGACGCTGGGATGGGCGCTGCGAACGCCATGTCTGTGTTGCTCGGCTCAGCGGGGACCGACCCCGTCGCAGAGTTCAACGCTGACCGTCTACTGGACCATCGAGCGCGCAGGCCAGTCATGCACTTAGTCAATGGTCTGATTACACATATGAGCTGGCCCGAGATCGACCTGCGGGCAGGAACCGACGCCGACGGCAACGACATTCTGTTGCTGCTTGGAGCCGAACCTGACTTTGAATGGCGAGCTTTTGCACAAACTGTGGTCGAACTTGCAGAAACTTTCGAATGCCGCATGGTGGTTGGACTCGGTGCGTACCCCGCTCCGGTTGCCCACACTCGCGAAACCTCCTTGTCCGTCACCACTTCCTCGGCAGAACTCTCCTCAACGCTTCATGGTTATGTTCGCGGCACATTGGACGTTCCTGGCGGGATTCATGCAGTCCTTGACGTTGCGTGCAACGAGGCTGGAATCCCTGCCCTTGGCCTGTGGGCACAGGTGCCACATTACGTGTCCTCTATGGCCTATCCAGCAGCCAGCGTTGCGCTCCTCGAGGGCCTAAAAGATGTTGCAGACCTTCGCATCGAGACTGGGCAACTTCCCACCGACGCCCGAGCGACTCGCCTACGCCTCGACGAACTCGTAGCCGAGAATCCCCAACATGAAACCATGGTCACGCAACTCGAAGAGATGATGGACCAAGGACTCGGTGGACCAGACGAGGCCCCAACTTTTGGTTTCGATGATCTGCCAAGTGGCGACGAGTTAGCCGAGGAACTTCAGGAGTTTCTTCGAGACCGCCCAGAAGACCCTGCTTAACTCGGTGTGTTCCTAGCTGTATGGAACAAGCGGAGGATCCTGCTGACGCCGTCACCGTCGCTGACCGCCTCGAGCTCAGCGAGGTTAACCGCTTCTCGCTGATGGTCAGCTGTGCGCTCGCACTATTGCCACTCGCGCTCTGAGGGGTTCCAGAGACGTCCGGCGGCACTGCGGAGGAGGACTGGGTCGGCAAACACTTCGAGGGCCCTGATGAGTTCGGAGATGTTCTCGGGAGCTTCAGCCTGGAGCTTCTGCTTGTTGCGCCACGCGAACCACCTCGCTTGGGCAGTCTCACCGAAGCCCTCCAGCGCCGCCCCTAGGGGAACGAGCGTGGCCCCGCGATAGGTCGCCACCGTGTCGCAAGACTCGATGAGTACGTTCCCCGCCATCGAGCGTGAGTTGCTGAGCCGGTACATGTCGACGAAGTCACGCCAGCGTGTGTTCGCGGTCCCTCGTTCGATGGCGGTGACGAGCTTCTCTGCGATCACCATCTCCACTGGGTAGCCGAGGATCTGGATCGTCCCGCCCAGGATGCGCGGCAATGCGATGACCTCTGGTTTCGGTGTGATCGGATCTCCGACGTTGACGTCGACGTTGAAGTTAACCTTCGCCGACGCGAGCGCAGCAGGGAACGACACGCGTACCCCCGTGTAGCCGGTGCTGTCCTCGCGGATCACCTCCGCCGCTGCCTGTCCGATATCGATGTCGAGCCCGTCACCGACGTCGGCTGCAGCGACCTCTCGCAGGACTGAAAGGATGTTGTCCACATCGTTGTCCAAGCCGATCACCGCGAAGTCGACGTCTCGCGTCGGCCTTCGTTGGTCAAATGCCGCAAGGAGCACACCACCCTTGAGCACGAACTCCTCACGCCGCGGCGACTGACTGAGACGGTTCAGGAACCCTTCAAGGGCGTACAGGGTCAGGTACTCGTCGACCGGACGTCCGCGCTGCTTCGCTAGTGCCTGAAGGTCGAGATAGGCATTGCCTTAGGGCGTCGCTCGCGTCGGCTTCTTCGAGGCGTTCACAGGAGGATCTGTAGCGTCGAGCGGAGAGGCCCTGCAGCCTTTGGACCAAGCTTGGCCGCCACGGCGAGCAGCTCGGCCGGCTGTGCCCGCGGTTGGCGCAGCCAGCGCTTCAACGCATTGTTGGCGAGTTCGGACCCCTCTTGATGGCGGAGCCGAAACGCGTCGCAGATCGAACGCTCGGCTGAGTAGAGGCCCATCTGGTAGCCGGTACCGATGTCGAGCATCTCCCGACCAAGATTGAACGTGTCTGGGCTGAACTTGTGCCAAGTGGCAGGCGCTGACGTGCCAGGGTGCCGCATGCCTCGCGGCAGCGCGATGTCGATGGTCGCCGGGATCTCGTCGGTGAGGCCGTGGCGTGCCAAGGCGCTCGTGAGGCACAAGGTAGCGAGCGGGGCTCGGAACGCGATCTCGATGAGGTCTGGGTCAGCGTGCAGGTCTGATGCAGCGAACAGGCCTCGGCCGATCTTCTCGATCTCTCCACGGTCCTGCAGCATGCGGAGATCCCTGTCCGACAAACCCTGCTTCCGGGCATCGGTGTACCTGAACAGCGGTGGCAACGCAGTCAGCAGGTCGGAGGAAGCCATGTAGGAGACTGTACCCACACAGTCGCTATGTGGCAACAGTTTCCTGCACCGTTCGCCGGTGCGATCTGGGATTACTGGGCGTGTCCCCGCTAGTCCTCGCTAGGCCGGAGGCAACGGTTTGTAATCGGGAATAGTGATGCCCTCAGGTGCCTCTGTATAGAGAGTCACTGCACTCTTGGGATCAAAGAGTTTCTTTGTGGACTTCGGCCATTCACCGGGAAGGTAACGAACGCCCCCGTCCACATAGGCCCACATGCCCGCCCCCTGCTTTCCGGACTCATCAAGGCCCTCTGCAGTTGCATCCCACCAGACCTCGGTCTGATCATCCACGCCGGCATAATCCACGCTGGGCCAGATGCCACGACTCCCCCATGAAAGCTGCGGGCTCAGAACCGTGCCCGGAATAATCTCGGCTGCAAAGACCGTCTTTTCAAAGGTCTGCGGCGAGAGGTCCGTGCCGATGCCTTGCAGCACTGCGTACAGGAACTGCAAGTTGGGCAAGATGAGCGGAGCAGAGGTTCTTGCTGGGGCCGGCACTCCGTAGAACCACTTGTACAGATAAGCCGCGCCGGCTACTTCTGAAGAAACCCGAGCAAACAGGTTTGATGGCCCAAAGGCATGTGCCCACTGAGCTTGGTCATAGGTGCGAGCAAAGATCGTGGTATCGACGAGGGCAGAACCAGAAATGACCCATTCGGGGAAATAATCCTGCTCAGTTGCAACCTGAGTCAGCGTCTGCGGAGCGAGCGGATCGCCGCTGTACAAGACGGTGGTCACGCCACTGGCCTTCATACGGGCCAATATTTCACGCGCCTCGCCTGCCATACCAACCGGAGATTTGAAGGATGCAACCTCGGCAAACTCAACTCCATAGTCCTTTTGTAGGGTCGCTTCGAGTTCCTTTCGAATGATCTCGGAGGACTCAGAATTCGATAGGTAAATCAGGCCGAGCTTGCGCTTTTGATCCTTTACTGCGGGGCCTCCGAACTCTGCAGTGCCAGCGCCGAGGTGCTTGCCTACATACTCGGCGGTCATGATCGAACCCTGATTGACGTTCTTCTGAACGTCCCAAACGTAAGGAGCGCGCTCCACATACCAGTCGTTGGTTTGACCTGGACTGCACGAAATGCACATCACCTTGTTCGCAGCGAGCGTGTCGGCAAAGGCCTCCGTCAGAATCGGGCCACCGAGTACGACGAACGGCTGAATATCTCTGGCAATGGTCTCTGCATCGCTAGTTGCTGCAACCGGATCACTTGCCGCACCAGTTGCGCTATAGCGGACTAGTTCGACCTTGCGGTCATAGGTCTCAAAGTAAGTGGCAAGAATCTCATTGAAACCCTCATAGGTCTCGAAGGTTCCATCAGGAGTGTCTGTGTTTCCGATCTGGCTATAAATAAAGCTGAGCACCGGGTCGTTCTCTTGGGCCAGATAGACCACCACCTTGATGCTGTCCGCAGTAACTCCCGTGGAACTCACTCCCCCGCTCGGGCCGTCATACGGGGCGTAGCAGGATGGCGCTGGGACAACCGGCAGGGCCAGGACGCCTTTGGTTGTGTCGCAGCGGGCACCCCAGTCGATCTCTTCGGTCTTCCCCTGCGCCTCGGCAACCGCCCAAGGCAGGACCCCCTCTGGAAGTTCCCCAGCAGCCGGAGATGAATTCACAGTTGTGGCAGTGGTCTCTGATCCGTTCTTGGGCGAAGTAACAACAAGCCCCAAGATGATTGCAGCCAGCACAAAGCAGATAGCCCCGAGTGGCCCGTACTTAGCCAAAGCCGCCTTGCCATGGCGATCATCTGTGTCGTTCATTTCTTTCATAGTGCATCCTCTGCTGTGCCAGATCGGGCGACCGCAGCACGGTCATCACCCAAGTATGAAGAAATCACTCGCTCGTTTGCCAAAACCTGATCGGGAGCCCCCTCCGCAATGCAGGATCCAAGCTCGAGTGCAATCAATCGGTCAGAGATTGAACTCAGTAACGGCATGTCATGCTCAATCACGACCAACGCGCAGCCTAATTCCGCTCGAATTCTTAGGAGCAAGAAACCAAGTTGCTCAACCTCTCGCTGGGCTACTCCTGCCGCTGGCTCATCGAGCAATAGGACCGAGGGTTGGTGCGCGACTGCGCATGCAAACTCAACTATCCGGCGAGTACCCGTAGAGAGTTCTCTCGTAAAGCTCTGGGCATAGGCCGATAATCCAAACAGTTCCAACAACGCTGCAACTCGTCGATCAGTTCGATGCTCACTCTCTACCGAGGCAGGAAGCGAGAACGCCGCGTTGAGCGGATCACGGACATCAAGTGAACGTTCCAGCGCAACTGCAACTGACTCGCTCACGGTGAGTCCGGGAAAGAGTCGCCCACCTTGGAAGGTACGCCCAAGGCCACCTTGTGCCCGTCGGAATGGTGGCGAGGATGCAACGTCGACACCATCAATGAAGATTCGTCCAGCGTTGAGCGGCTGATACCCACAGATCAGATCGAACAGAGTGGTTTTGCCTGCACCGTTTTGACCAATCAAACCCACTATCTCGCCGGGTGCAACGCTCAGCGACACATCTTCTACGGCTGCATTTCCGCCAAACCTGCGAGTGACTCCAACAAGTTGCAAAGCCGGGGAAGTTGTCTCTGCAGGCACAACTTGGGCCGCTCCCTCGTTCAATGCTTGCTCGTTCGGGGCTGGCTCAATCGAGGGTGACTCAATCGAGGCTGGCTCAATCGAGAGGGCGGGAGGTGAATCCTTCTGCGCTAGGAACACGGCTCTCAACAAGTCTGGACGGTTGGCGAGTTCATGCGCCGGTCCAGAAAAGCGGATTCTGCCTCGCTCCATGAAGTACGCCGTGCTGGCCATACTCAGTGCAACGTTGAGCGACTGCTCGACAAGAATCACCGTCGTCCCAGCGGCAGCAATGCGACGCACCAGAGTACAGAGCTGCGACACCACTGCGGGCGCAAGGCCCAGGCTGAGCTCATCAATGAGCAGCAATTTCGGTTGAGACAACAGTGCCATGCCGAGTGCCAACATCTGCTGTTGTCCGCCCGACAGATCTGCAGCGGGCTCATCGATCCGTTCGGCCAGAATGGGGAAGGTCTCGAGTACCTCCGCGACTCGTGCTTGGTGCTTGTGGTGATCCTTGCGAATCATCCAACCCGCAGCACGCAGGTTTTCCCTGACGCTCATCGAGCCAAATATGCCTGCCCCTCCGGGAACCTGAGCTATTCCAAACTCGGCGATCTCGTTTGGCGGGGCGTGGGTGATGTCCCGGCCATCAAAAATCACTGCCCCGAAGTTGGCTTCGGTCACACCAGAGATTGCTCGCAACAAGGTGGACTTGCCGGCACCATTCGTGCCGAGCAGGGCAACAATCTCGCCCTCATCGACTTCAATGTTGATGTCGAACAAGACCTGCAGCTGCGCATATGAGACGTTCAAGTCATGCACGATGAGCAACTTGGAGCGACCCTCCGCCCTATCCAACATGGCTTTGGAGCGCGCCGCTGAAGCAGCCCACACATCGTTGATATCGCGGCGCACAACCTGAGCACCCGAGGCGATCATCAACCCACCAATTAACAAGATTGGCGATAGGACCAGCATGCCGATGCGGAACCCGACATTGTCGCTGACCCAACCGATCAGCGGAAGGATCAGCAGGCCAGGAATTGCCCACCAAGATGCAACCGAGAACCCAACCGATCGCGCCCGAGCAGGGATAGCAAGCGAGAGGGTGGAGAACAGCCCCGGAATCAAAATAGCTAGTACCGAGGTCAACAAAATATTGGCCAGAATCGACAACCAGAGCGTGGGTGCCAGAGCAAAACAGGCCACGAGGACTGCAGAGGTAAAGGCAACCCCGCGCAGAAACTTAAAGATGAGCGCTGGGTCACGCAGGAACAGCCGGGTGCCCAACTTTGCACCAACAGCCAACCCCAGAAATTGGAAGGGTTCAACGCAGGCGGCAAGGTAGCCACGCTGCAAGGTGTCCACGTTGTAGACCTCTTCGTACATCAAGCTCGCCAGCGAGACGAACCCGATAATTGCGACTGACAGAAATGGCACTGCGTACCAGATGCGTCGCAGCACTTCGATCTTCCACAGCAGGCGCCAGGCCTCGGCAAAACTCGGGGCGGCCTCCTCGGTCTCAATGACCTCTTCCGAAGCGCCCGAGGCTCGTCGCTCCTGCGCACCCCGAATGGGCTCCTTCATCCTTGTTCCCAGCACGACCAGAATCAGGGTGGGAATCGCGAACACATAGAAGGGTGTTCGCCAAGTGAACGCAGCCGCTAGAACACCAGCCAGAATCGGGCCGATGAACTGCCCCAAAACATTGGCGGCGCGGTGGAACGAGAAGACACCGGGTCTGCGATCCACCGGGTAATAATCCGAAAGCAAGGCATTGTGCGTGGGGTCGACCACCGCCCGTCCAATTCCTGATCCAGTGCGAGCAACGATGAGCATCCAAATTGCTGTAGATGCACCCGTCATGACCGAGAACACGGCCCAAACCACGGCGCCAACCAGCGTGATGACCACACGATTCCCACGATCGGCAGCGATCGCAATCGGCATCTGCATCAGCAGCGCACCCAGAGCAGTGAGCCCTACCAGCGAGAGGATTCCGGTGTTCGACATGCCGAACGCGTCCCGAACATTCGGCAACAGGATTCCAAATGCCGTGCGGTCGAGTTCATCGGCGGCATTCAGCCCGAAAAGAATTAACAGCGGAAAGACTGGCCCCGTGCCAACGAGTTGTTTGAGTGACGCCCGAGGAGCGCGCAGGACTTGCAACCAGTGACCCGGATTAAACACGCCGCGAGACGACTCAGTCAGATCAGTCAAAGTGATCCGGTCAGTTGTTGATTTGGTGTCTGTCATGGCACCGCCTCGGTATCAGTATCTGCGCCTGTGTTTGTGTCTGTGCCAATGTTTGTGCCAGCGTCCGCCTGTTCCTGCGCATCGGCCGGAGCCGGATCCTCTAGCTGCGAGTCAGATTCAGTGTCTCGGTTGAAGTTCAATTCATGTAAGCCGTTTCTGCGGGCTGCAAATGAAAGCGCCCTGTCTCGGACTCGAAACACCAGACCACCTAAGCCATCGGGTACTGAGAGCAACACCACCAAGACCCCCACTCCGGTGGCCAGCACTGACCAA
This sequence comes from Bifidobacterium breve, assembly GCA_945901935.1. Lineage (GTDB taxonomy): Bacteria > Actinomycetota > Acidimicrobiia > Acidimicrobiales > Microtrichaceae > IMCC26207. Next base: position 13,871 of record CAMDLX010000002.1, read on the forward strand.
GGCGCTGGCAAGAGCCATTGCGACCCACGTTGAAATACCGATCCAAGTACGGCTCCCAGCAACGAACCAAGCCCACCAACCACAGTGGCCGAAAATACCAGCAGGCTTTCCTCTGCGCCGTAGGTCTGCTCGCGAAATGCTGCTTGGTGAATCACTAGGACCACTCCAGCAATCGAGGCCATGCAACCAGAAACTGCAAAAGCCGACAGCTTTACGCGGGTGGTGTTCACCCCGAATGCCGCTACTCCTGACTCGTTATCTCTGAGCGCTACGAGTACTCGCCCTGTTCGCGTTCGACGCAACCTTCGCAGCACCAAGCCCATGAGGACCAACATGGTGAGGGCAAAGTAGTAGAGCCGGAGGGGGCTATCTAGGCTGATCCGATAGAGCAATTCTGGGCGTGCAAACCGGCCCTCCGGAATCCAATCAACCGCACGGTTTGAGAAGATCCACTCAGAGGCGGCAACTGAAATAGCCAGCGTAGTGACGGCCAGATACAGGCCGCGAAGGCGAAGCGCAGGTAGCCCAACTAGCACTGCCACCAAAGCGCCGATCACGCCAGCGACCACTATCGAGGTAAGCGGTTCCCAGCCCTGTTCAACGGTGGCCCAAGCTCCGACAGAAGCACCAACCCCGACAAATGCCATCTGCCCAAGTGAGACTTGCCCCGCCCAACCCGTGAGCACCACCACGGACAGGCCAATCATCGCGAAGATCACAATGACTCCAGCTTTGAATTGGCCGTTCGTACCAAGCAGTAGCGGCAATCCAATCACTGTGGCGACCACGGCGATGCCTACCCCGAGGCGACCAAGTCGCACCTCTCGCAACTTGGAAATCGCTAACGGGATTGGGCGGACCTCGCCGAGCGAATCCCAAGAGGATGCATCCTCGGCATCTGAACGGCGCGAACCTCGACGCTGTAACAGCAGCGAGACGATGATGAGCCCCGCAAGGATCGGGGACATCAAGTAAGAGTCCCCGGTATTCCATCGAACACCAGTCTCAAGTACACCAAGCGAGACAGCAGTCGCCGCAATTGCCACAAGGTGCGTCATTCGGCCGACGATGAGGGCAGTTAAAGCCCGAAGTACGACCGAAAGTCCCAGGCCGACTCCGAATGGCAGGCTGCTCACTCCTGCTGTGAGGACCATCGAGATATACGCGAGCCCAGTAGCGAGTACCCAGATTTGAGCTTCTAGGCGGCGGACGGGAATCCCGAGCGTGGCTGCGCGTTCGGAACGCTCTGCCGAGGCACGAACAGCAATTCCTGTATCAGTGAGTTTGAGAAAGAGCGCAACGGCAACGAGAAGTAACGGTGCCACAATTAAGGCGAGCAGATCGCTCCCGTCAAAGACCACGCCTCCCGTATTGAAGGTGAATTCAATCGGTGGTGGCATCGTGCGAACCGCCGGCCCTGCATCCCACAACTTGGGCAGCAACAGCGCGCAAAACGCAAGCACTTGCGCCAACCCCAATGTGGCCACCGTCAGTTGCAGCCGCGGTGAACTAAAGAACCTTCGGATGACTAGGACATCCACGATGAGACCAAGAAGTAGGGCTGAGGCAAACCCAATCGTGACGCTCAATAACCACGGAAGGCCCGCCAAGGTCACCAGCAAAACAGCAAAAGTGGCGGGCAAGCCACCGAGGTCTCCTTGAGCAAAGTTTACGATTTGGTTTGCCCGCCAAACCAAGGCAAGACCCAGGGCACCAAGTGCGCCAAGCAGGCCAAGGATCACTCCAGAGAGCAGCGCTCCCGAGGGCATGGGAAATATAAGGAACTGGGCGACAAGAATCCCGAGTGCAGGAAGAAATAACAGCAGGTTGTTCTTTGCTGTCTTGTTGTTGTCTGCCAACCAACCCACGTCCGACGCACCCCTCCCCAATAGCAGTAACCGACTCTAGCCAAGCATGTCGACCGAACAGGTCTACAAGTGATTCACGCTGGGGACTTTGGGGTTGAGCACGGCTATCTCAGGTTGAGCACGGCTAGCTCAGATCGAGCACTGCCAGGGTGCCCTCAATGAACTGCTGCCTGCATGCCGAACGCTGAAGCTTGCCAGAAGATGTCTTCGGCACCGTTCCTGGTTCCACCAGAATGACCTGCTTAGGCGGAATGCCAACTGAATCTGTCACCACAGACTGAATGACTCGAGCAACCTCTGCAAGGTCTGCCGCTCGAGCCTCGGCTACCACAATGATGTTTTGAGCACCTTGTCGGCCTTCGATGCCGAACGCAATGACATTGCCAGTACGCGCACCCTCTACCTCGCCCGCCACCTTCTCAATATCTTGAGGGAATACGTTGCGACCACCCACAATGATCACGTCTTTGATACGTCCGCACACTACGAGCGAACCATCAATGGTGTACGCCAAGTCGCCGGTATGAAGCCATCCGTCGATGATGAGTTCCTCGGTTTCGGCTGGCTGCTCGTAGTAGCCCGAGGTAAGTGAGTTACCAGTGATTTTGAGTTCACCAACTTGACGATCCCCGCAGATTTCACCGGTCGCACAATCAACAATTGCGATTTCGAGTCCCGGGACGGCCTTACCGAGCAAGACCAACTCGGTTGCGCCTTCTACCCCTGGCTCTACTGGAATTGCTAGGTGCCGACTTTCGAGTGCCGACTTGTCGACCCAATCTGTGAGTAGCCCAGCCATCGGCTCGGGGAAGCAACCTGCTATGCAGACCTCGGCCATACCGAATGCGGGGAACGCGCCTTTGGGTGACAGCCTGAATTTTTCACCGGCAGTAAAGAAGCTGCGAAAGGTTTCGGGGTCAACCGGCTCGGCCCCGTTGAGCCAGACGCGCATATGCGACAGGTCAAGATCCTCCTCTGTCCGCCGCATTGCTCGCGCTGCGAGTGAGTACGAGAAGTTCGGCCCGGCCGTACCCGTTCCGCCGTATTGAGAAATCCACTGCATCCACCGCAACGGGCGAGCAAGAAAGTCCTGCGGTGCCCCTTGAACCAGCGTGCAGCCAATGGTCATTGGGATGGTCAGGAGCCCAACGAGACCCATATCGTGATACAGCGGCAACCAAGAGACAATCACCTCATCACGAGTGATTGCAGCTGCTTTCCAAGCTCCGTCAAGGTTATTGCAGATGGCTTCGTGCGACAGCATCACGCCCTTTGGCTCCGATGTTGAGCCAGAGGTGAACTGCAACACAGCAAGGGAATCCTCGCTGCTCTTTGGCCGCCGATAGCCGGCCTCGGTCACGCCTTGGTTAGCAAAGAGTTCGTCAAGGGTGACAAAGGGTGGATCGCCCTCTTCACGCTCAATAAAGCCCGCAAGATCTGAATCGATGACGAGAATTTTGGTATCCGAGCGATGAATCCTGACTCGGGTCTGAGCGACGAACTGCTCAAGCGCACCCATCCGCATGGGCAGCGGCATGGTCACAAGCGCAGCGCCAGTAAGCCAGATTGCCTGAATTGTCGTGATCAGCTGTCGTGTTGTTGGGCCGAGGACTGCAACATGGTCGCCGGGTTGAACCCCTCGAGCTTGCAAAGCAGCGGCTACCACTCTGGCCTCGGAATGGAGTTGGGACCAGCGAATTGTCTGATGGTCATCTCCCGAGACGAAGGTCACGAGCCCATAATCACGTTCGGCGGTTGCTTCAATTCGATCAATCAGCGAGAGCACGATGCTTTGACACTCCAGAGTCGTTCACGGTTACAAGAAACTAGCGAAAGGCGAGATCGCTCAGTGCGAAAAGGCCCCTGCCCGGCAGTTCAGACCGGCAGTTCAGACCAGCAGATTGAGCAGCTTTGGTGGGCGAGCAATGACCCGATGCGGCTCGGCGCCTTGGAGTTGCTGTTGCACCTTGTCTGAATCCAGCGCAGCGGCCAAACAGGCTGCCTCATCGGCATCAGAGGCAACCAGAATCCGGTCCCGCACCTTGCCGTTGATCTGCACCACCAGTGTCGCCGATTCCTGGACTAGCAACTCAGGATCGGCAGTGGGCCAAGCAGTGGTATGAACATGAGCTCGCTCGCCATCGGGCTGATCCATGTGGCGGGCCGCCCAGAGCTCAGCAGTCATGTGTGGGCAAGCTGGAGCCAACAACTGCAACAAGATGTTGACAGAGGCATGCAACGTTGGGCCATGCGCGTGCTCGGGCGCCTGCACGTAGCGATAGAGCTCATTCAAGAAGGCCATGTATTTGGCAACGGCGACGTTGTAGGACCAACGATCAAAGTCCTTTGAGATGCCGTCAATGAGAACATGCGTGGCACGCACAATTTCTTGGTCCACTGACTCAGGCTCGCCCTCGCGCAGATCCGAGGTCAGATCAGAGCCGGGTACGGCCAGTCTCCAGAGACGCAGCAGGAAGCGATGGCAACCTTCGAGTCCAACATCTTCCCAATCAACATCTTCTTCGGGCGGCTTGACTGCTAGATGGCTGAGCCGCAGTGCGTCTGCTCCAAGGGTGTCGATGATTTCCTCTGGGGCAACAAGGTTTCCTTTGGACTTCGACATTTTTGCACCATCAAGGCGAATCATCCCCTGAGTGAAGAGTCGCTGGAAAGGCTCGCGAAGATTTGCTGGGAGTACCGACAGATCGGACAGCGCCTTGGTGAAGAACCGGGCGTACATCAGGTGCAGCACAGCGTGTTCGGCCCCTCCGATGTATTGGTCCACCGGCATCCACTGCGCTAGCTGATCCTGACGAAACGGTGCATCTTCTGACCACGGGTCAGTAAAGCGCAAGTAGTACCACGAGCTATCAACGAAGGTGTCCATCGTGTCCGTCTCTCGACGAGCAGGCGCTCCACAAGTTGGGCAAGTGGTATGAAGAAAGCCTTCATGGGACAGCAACGGTGATTGCCCTGTTGGGGTGAACTCCACATCATCAGGCGCAAGGACAGGGAGTTGGTCCTCGGGAACGGGAACAATTCCGCAGGCATCGCAGTACACGATCGGAATGGGACAGCCCCAGAAGCGCTGACGAGAAAGCAACCAGTCACGCAAACGGAAGTTGACCTTCCGCTCGCCGAGTCCGGTCGCTTCCAACCAATCCATAGCCGCGTTTTTGGCTTCGGCGATGTTCAGGCCGTTCAGGTTGAGCTCGGCTGCGGCCACTGCATGGCTTGCGGAGGAAGAATTGATATGCGGGCCATCCCCGGTGAACGCTCCGCCCTGAAAGCCTTCGGGCCGCTGCACTGTCTCAATGACTTCCAAGCCGAAGATCGAAGCAAACTCAAAGTCACGCTGGTCTTCACCAGGAACTGCCATCACGGCGCCCGTTCCATAGGTGGCCAAGACATAGTCGGCCAGATAGATCGGGACTGTGTCTCCAGTAAACGGATTCGTTGCGTAAGCGCCTGTGAAACAGCCACGCTCGGCTAGGGAACGTTCCGTGGAGAGTCGATCAATCTCGGATGTAGATCGAGCCAACGTGATGAAGGCTTCGACTTGTTCACGTAGCGACTCACTCACAATCTCGGCTACGAGGGGGTGCTCCGGTGCTAACACGCAGAAGGTCATGCCAAATGCCGTATCGGGGCGAGTGGTAAAGACACTGAACTGAAGTGGCGTGGCTGACTCTGCTGACAGCACGGCTTGTCCGTCAGCCGTAACAACTGCCATGTCGAATTGGGCGCCTTCAGAACGACCAATCCAGTTGCGCTGCTGTGTCACGACCCGCTCGGGCCAATCAACTTGGTCAAGGTCATCGAGCAACTGCTGTGCGTAATCAGTTATCCGGAAATACCACTGCTCAAGATCTCGCTTCTCAACCACGGCACCGGAACGCTCAGCAGTTCCATCGGCCAGCACCTGCTCGTTGGCGAGCACGGTCTGGTCAATGGGGTCCCAGTTCACTGCTGCAGCTTTGCGATAGGCCAAGCCGTTCTCGAGGAACTTCAAGAAGATCCATTGGGTCCAGCGCATATAGCTGGGATCGTGGCTTTTGACCTCTCGCCGCCAGTCGTACACACCACCGATGCGGGTGATCGAGCTTCGAAGTTGCTCGATTCTTTCGTCGGTAAACGCTCGGGGGTGACGGCCAGTCTTAATGGCAGCGTTCTCGGCAGGAAGTCCGAAACTGTCGAAGCCCATTGGAGACAGGACTGCATCCCCGCTCATAGTCCGGTAGCGAGTCAGCAAGTCGCCAAAGGTGTAGTTGCGCACATGGCCCATATGCGCAGCGCCTGAGGGGTAGGGGTACATGCACAATACGTAATAGCGATTACGTGGGTCGTCGTTGTCCACCTCGTAGGTGCCCTGATCCATCCAGTACTGCTGCCATCTGGGCTCGATCGTTTGAGGATCGTATGGCTCGTAGAGTTCTACATCTGAGCCGGAACGGGAATCTGACATGACCTGATCGTAGTGAGGTCAAGGCCGACACCCCGAAACCGCAGGGGTAAGCCCTAACGAGGAGCCGGAGCAAGCCCTCATGATGAGCAGGGATAAGCCCTCGGAATAAAGAGTCTTATTCGCTCAAATTCCACACTCTGCGGGGTGACCGCTAAGGTTGCCCCTCGTGCGGGGCCGTAGCTCAGTTGGCTAGAGCGCTTCCATGGCATGGAAGAGGTCGTGAGTTCGATTCTCATCGGCTCCACAAGCACCCCGCAGTACAGAAGACCCGGCCCTGAGCCGGGTCTTCTTGCATGTACTCAGCAGTTATCTCAGGCCTATGGTGTGCCGAGTTGCCAGTCTTGTTGTGCCGAGTCTGCATAGAGGCGCTCAAGACGGTAGAACTCACGATCTTCAGCCAAGAAGATGTGAATCACCACGTCGCCGTAGTCCAACAGCACCCAACGTCTGCCATCGGCCCCTTCGATAGCTCGGGGATTCTGATTGCAGTCCTCGCTAATGCGCTGCTGAATTTCGTCTGTCACGGCCTTCACCATGGGCGTGTTCGAAGCAGTAAGGATGACGAAGAGCTCGCAGATGCCCATGACGGGAGCAACATCGAGAATCACAATCTCGGTTGCGCCTTTGCTGTCAGCTGCACGAGCGGCCGTAGTGGCAAGCTCCCGCGCAGTTGCGGGTATTTGGTCGGGATTGGTCTGCGAAGGGGAAGTCATGGAAGAAGATCTTGACCCATCGTGACCGTCACGTCGACGTTGCTGTTCTGATCAGTGATCAAAGTGGCCGGCAAACCGAGTTGTTGAGCAATCGCCTCAGCCGCTGCTTTGGACCCCGACTCGGTGTATTCAACGGTCGAGGTTGCAAGATCAAACGATGCAGCATTACCTGCAAGCGAGATTTGCCCACCACCTGCGACCACCTTGGGAGCGGACAGGTTGAGCAACCGCTTGTCGGTGGTTCCGTTCAACATAGAAACGGTGGCGCGCTGGCCTGGATAAGCAGACACGGGGAAGGGAACAAACTCCCCCACCCAACCAGCAATGGCCAGTTCATCAATCTGATTCACCCTCACTGGCGGTGACACATACAGCACAATTTCGGTTGTGGGCAAGGTGGTCAACGATATTTGGGCGTTCGACATCTGACTAAATAACTCAGCGAAAGATTTCAGCCCCTGCGAGGCGGAAGACGGCAGCGAAAGACTGCTCTTGGTAGAACTCTCGCTGGCACCGACTGCCTCGAGCAACTTGACCCAAACCATCTGAAGCCGAAGCGACCTGCTGAGTTCTTGTTCCTCTGCTCCGAGGAACCCTAAGAACTCAGTCACCTGCTCGGGCGGCAGAACAAGAGCGCCGGCTGGGTATTTGACAACAAGTGCGCCCGATTCGTCGGGGCCAAGAACATTGTCGGGAAGGTTAATTTCGAGCGGTCCGGCTGCAGCTGCAAGCTCGTCAATGACGGTGCTAGGTACCTCTGAGGAACTCGTTGTCCCAAAGGTCAGGTCCGCGCCGAGGCGCAGGCTGAGTGCGTCGATTCCACCAGAGGCATAGATGTTGGCTGCGCTAAATGGGGGCGCACCTTCGAACTCCCAAAGGATCAAACCGCCAGAAACCACCACCACAGTGTTTGCTGCCGCATCGGCACCCTTCTGCTTGCCCGCTGGGTCTGACAGTAGGAGCAACGCCGTGACCAGCGACCCGTCCGCAGCGGTGACTGCGACTAGGTCAACGTTGGTGGGCTCGACCTTGGCAATAAAGTTTGGTGCTGCGGGGTCTGTCACTTCGGAGACTCGCCCGCCCGTAATTTTGAGGGCGGACTTCCATCCAACAAACCCCAAGCCAATCAGAGCAACCACAAACAAAAAGGTCAGCACCCCCTGCATGACAGTTGCTTGGTGCCGGCGTTTATCGGCTTTGCGTTGACGCATTGCTGCTCGCACAACTGGCTGTGAGCTGCCGGTTGTTGTTGTGCTAGCAGTCGGATCTGCAGCACTCGGATCTGCCGCAGTCGGATCGGAGGCAAGGGTTTCTTGCGGCGGGCCACTCATTGCTCATCACCATAGAGGCCAAGTTGCGATATCAAAGAGATCACCGGCTCGGGGATCAGGTGCTGCAACGGTGCCGCTGTTGCAGCACGCTGTCGCAGGTCAGTTGAGGACACTTCAAGTCTCGGTACCGAAACTCGCTCGGCTGTAAAGCCCGGGGGTACCTCACTCAGCACCCCAGGTCGGTCCACCACGATGATTCGGCAGTACTTGGCTACCTCATCTGGGCGTTCCCAACTGTCGAGGCCAGCTGCTGCGTCGCCGCCGAGAATCAAGAAGAGTTCGCTGTTCGGTTCGAGGGTCAGAAGGGCCTGGAGCGTGTCCACGGTGTATGAGGGACCGCCTCGTTGCAACTCGATGTCACTCGCCTCGATTCCCTCCTCAACGGCCACTGCGGCCTGAACCATCGCAAGACGATCCTTGGCAGAGGAGAGTGTGCGCGATCCCACTTTCTGCCAAGGCTCATTGGCAACCACCAAGAGCACTCGATCCAGACTCAACGCGAAGCGAACGTTGATCGCCGTCACGAGATGGCCGATGTGCGGCGGGTCGAAGGTTCCGCCGAAAACACCGATTCTGACTGGCCGCGCGGCGCTCTCTGTTTCTGATGGAGCGCTCAGCTGCATAGGTGAATGGTAGGCCCAGAAGAATATTTCATCAGTATCCTCAACTTGGCGGTCGCAGGGCCGATACCAAGCAGGACGGAAAAACACAACCTGTCATCCGTCACCGTAATTATTTCCTCCGCTCAACTCGAGCGGCCGAGCGGCCAGATTTGGCCACAACACGAAAGTTGTCTCACATGAGTGACTCCGTTGGTATGTACCTCAACCAAATTGGAAGGGTTCCACTGCTTGACGCAGTAGAGGAACGCGAACTCTCCCAGGTGATCGAACTCGGCCACGAGGCCCGAGCTCGAAGAGATGCAGGAGAACGCACCCGAGATATCCGATCAGCCATTGCCGCAGGAGATGCTGCAAAGGACCGGTTTATTCGCTCCAACCTTCGACTCGTGGTCAGCGTGGCTCGGCGTTACCCGTTGCCGCCAGGAATGGACCTGCTTGACCTTGTCCAAGAGGGCAATCTGGGTCTGGAACATGCCGTAGACAAGTTCGACTGGCGCAAAGGCTTCAAGTTCTCGACCTATGCCACCTTCTGGATTCGGCAGTCAATCGGAAGAGCACTCGACCAAAAAGCGTCTCTGGTTCGACTTCCCGGTGACCGCTCAGCAGCATTGCGCGCGGCGTTGCGCAATGTCTCTGGAGATGGAGACTCGCTCGATGACGCAAACGCAGAGCTTCATCGCCTGACCACTCCAACCTCACTCGATCGCAGCATCGGCGACGACGACTCAAACGAACTCGTCGACATGCTCGCTGATCGCCATTCTGGTCCCGAAGATGTCCTGCTCGACAATGAGCATTCAGAGTGGCTCACAAGCCTGCTCGAGATTCTGGACCCTCGTGCCCGCAGCGCAGTGGAGCAACGCTTTGGCCTCTCTGATGGCCAGCGCAAGAGCTACCGAGAGGTTGGCGAGGATCTAGGCATCACTGCAGAGGCTGCTCGCCGACTCGTCAAGCGGGCGATGGGAACGGTTCGCGAGTTGGCACTCACTTCAACCTGATCCGCTCTGGCACTTCAACCTGATCCGGTCTGGCACTTCAGGCTGGGCGGCTCTGGCCGGTAACGTGTGGGGCGATGACTAGCACGGCTTCCTCTGACAACTCTAGAAGCGAAATTTCTGGCGAGGGCTCCTCCTCTGGCGTTTCTTGGTCCCCTGATTCTTGGCGGACCAAAACAGCGCTGCAACAACCGAACTGGCCAGATGCCAACGAGTACGACTCAGTCCTCAAACAACTTCGTGGGTTTCCGCCGCTGGTATTTGCTGGCGAGTCCCGCCGCCTGACCGCCGAGCTAGGTCGTGTGTCTGAGGGCAGGGCATTTCTGTTGCAGGCCGGAGATTGCGCCGAATCTTTTGAATCGTTCTCGGCCGACTCCATTCGTGAACGTCTCAAAGTCATCTTGCAGATGGCCGTTGTACTGACATATTCCGCTGGGGTGCCAGTGGTGAAACTCGGCAGAATTGCCGGACAGTTCGCCAAGCCCCGATCTGCCGACACAGAGACAATCGACGGAGTCGAACTCCCCAGCTTTCGCGGTCACCTCATTAACGATGTGGCATTTACTGCCAAGGCCCGAATCCCCGTTCCGGCCCGCATGATTGAGGCGTATCACCAGTCCGCTTCCACGCTGAATCTCTTGCGTGCTTTCACCACCGGAGGATTTGCTGACCTCTCGCGAGTGCACCAGTGGAATCAGGAGTTCGTATCTGCGAGCCCACAGGGGCAGCGTTACGAGCAGCTCGCAGAAGAGATCGAGCGCGCCCTGCGCTTTATGGATGCCTGCGGTCTCGACCACGAGACAGTCCCGGCGCTCCATCAGACCGAAGTCTGGACCAGTCACGAAGCACTTGTCCTTGGGTACGAAGAGGCGCTCACCCGCAAAGATTCGCTAACGGGCGACTACTACGACTGCTCGGCACATATGGTGTGGATTGGCGAACGAACACGAGACCTTGAAGGTGCTCATGTTGAATTTTTCCGCGGCATTCGCAACCCCATCGGATGCAAAGTCGGCCCAACGGCATCGACTGAGCAAGTGCTCGATCTCTGCGAAGCGCTCAACCCCGAACGCATCCCAGGTCGCCTGACCTTGATTACTCGGATGGGTGCCGAAAACGTCACTGACTCGTTACGACCACTGCTGCGTTCTGTGGCCGATGCTGGCCACCCAGTGGTCTGGGCATGTGATCCCATGCACGGCAACACCTTTACTGCGCCCAGCGGCCAAAAGACCCGCCATTTCGATTCGATCCTCGCCGAGATCAGCGGCTTCTTTGAAGCTCACAGGGCCGAAGGAACTTGGCCCGGCGGAGTGCATGTTGAACTCACTGGGGACGACGTCACTGAGTGCCTAGGTGGTGCAGAGGACCTGCTCGACGGGGATCTCGGACTTCGCTACGAGACCATGTGTGATCCGCGCCTCAACGGTCGACAGTCGCTGGATTTGGCTTTTGGTGTGGCCGAACTCCTGCGAAAAGGCTAAGAAACCAGACCTTTTCTGGGCAGTTCGGCAATTGCCGACTGGACTAGTCAGGTTTCGCTGCTAAAGTTGACCTACTCAGTCATGTTTAAGCCTGCATGCGCCGATCCAAGACGCTAACTCCCCCACCCGAACGCTTACTTGCTGCAGCGCTTTCCGCTGCAATTCAGGAGAACCCATGAGCACCATCGAGATTGATTCTGACGGCACGGTCACTGGAAGCGACGGTCTTGAACAACACATCGATGCCGGAATGGTCGCCGATATCCGCAAGTTTGAACGCTCCCTTGCCGGGTACCTAGCTGGCGAGATTGAAGAAGACGTGTTCAAAGTGTTCCGACTGGCCAATGGCATCTATGGGCAACGGCAAGGTGGCCACAACCAGATGGTTCGCATCAAAGCGCCGTATGGGGCAATTACTCCCACGCAGCTCGATGCGCTTGCCGATATTTCTGAGAAGTACAGCCGAACCTGGGGACATCTCACGACTCGGCAAAATGTGCAGTTTCACTTTGTTGACCTAGAACAGGTTCCCGATCTGCTGTGGGACCTTGCAAAGGTTGGCCTGACCACCCGCGAGGCCTGCTCAGACACTGTCCGCAATGTCATGGGCTGCCATCTTGCGGGCGCTTGCCCGCACGAGGTTCTAGATATTCAACCTTGGGCCGAGGCCACGTTCTGGCACTTCTTGCGCAACCCAATCTCGCAGCGGCTCCCGCGGAAATTCAAGATCAACTTCTCGGGCTGCTCAACTGACTGTGGACAAGCCATGTTCAACGATGTTGGTGTGATCGCTGTAAGCCGAACCATTCCCGAGGGTGAGGACGGCGCCGGCGGCGTTGAGTCAGGATTCCGCGTCTTCATTGCCGGCGGATTGGGCGCCAACCCGCATCCCGCACTTGCCCTTGAACCCTTTACTCGTAGAGAAGACTTGCTCCCCACCATCGAGGCATGTGTTCGGGTGTTCGAACAGACTGGCAACCGCGATAACAAGCTTCGCGCCCGCATGAAGTGGGTAGTAGGAGAACTCGGATTTGAAGAAGTACAGCGACGCGTGTTCGCATCGCGCAAGTTCCTACTCGCCTCTTCAAGCTGGCCTGGAGGCCTTCCGACTGAAGTTGTGGAACTCGGCGATGCTCCTGCTGGTAAGGGTGGCGAGGTCGAGGGTGCAGTCACTCCGGTAGGCCAAGGCCAACCAGTCTTCCTGCGAGGCCTGTCCCCCGAACTGCGTTGGAATGAAGCAAACGTGGTGCGCGGAGTCTCGAACGGCACTGTCTCGGCATTGGCATGGTCTCGTCTTGGGGATGTCACTGCCGAACAGTTCCGAGGAATTGCGGCAATCAGTCGCGAGTTCGGAGCCGAGGTACGAATCACCAACCGACAGAACTTTATTTTGCGAGGACTCTCCGAGAGCCAACTCATTGAGTTGTACCCCCGGTTGCTAGCTATCGGCATGGCCGAGCCCGGAGCAGAACTCAGCCGCGATGTCGTTGCCTGCCCAGGCGCCGACACCTGCAATCTGGCAGTAACACAATCCCGCGGTCTTGCCAGTGCCATCGGCGAGGCACTCGAGGAGGCAGGCCTTGCAGAGGTGGAGGGTGTGCGCACCAATATCTCGGGCTGCACCAACTCTTGTGGGCAACACCACATTGCAGACATCGGGTTCTTTGGAGCCGAACGCCGAGCGCATGGCAGGTCGGCACCGGGTTATCAGATGCTGCTTGGAGGCTATGTCGGCCAAGAGCAGATTGAGTTTGCCAAAACTGCGTTGCGTGTTCCCGCAAAGGCGGCACCAGAAGCGACCGTGCGAGTTGTCCGGCGATACTCAGAAGAGCGCGAGCTAGGAGAACAGTTCCAACAGTGGCTTGAGCGATCAGGTGGCGCCAAAGGCGTAGCTGTTTGGCTGAAAGACCTTGACGTGTTCCCCACCCCAGAAGAAAACGAGGACTTCTACGTAGATTTCGGCGAGACCGGACCCTACGAGAAGGAGCTCGGCGAGTCGGAGTGCGCAGTCTGATGGCGAACCACACCCTGAGCGATCTTCGAGCGACCAACGAACCCACGGAACCCTTGCCCGGGCCGTTTCAAGCAGCAGAGTTTTCTGATGATGACCTCGCTGTGCTCAACCAAGAGTTTGAGCAACTCTCTGCCCCAGAGATTCTTCGTTGGGCTGCCGAGAGTTTTGGACCACACCTATCGCTAGCTGCGTCCATGACAGATGCAGTCCTGATCGACCTTGCAGTCAAGGTTGCGCCCGCCATTGAGGTGGTCTTCATTGACACGGGCTACCACTTCGACGAGACGCTCGAAACAGTGGAGCGAGTCCGTCGTCACTACGGGTTGAATCTGCGCATCATGACTGTTGCCACCCATGATGAGGAATTGTGGAAGGTTGACCCAGCAAATTGCTGTTCGGCAGTCAAGGTCGGCCAGCTCGACCGTGCGCTCGCCGGCAAAGCTGCCTGGATGTCCGGACTTCGCCGAGATGAATCACCGGCTCGAGCAGTTTCACCGATTTTGGCGCGGGACCTTCGAGGTCTCATCAAAGTGAACCCGCTTGCCAACTGGACTGCAGCAGATGTGCAGGCCTACATCATGGACAACGACATTTTGGTCAACCCGCTGTTAGATCAGGGGTACCCCTCAATTGGTTGCATGCCTTGCACAAACAAGGTTCTGCCCGGCGAGGATGCCCGGTCTGGGCGATGGTCCGGCCAAGAAAAGACTGAGTGCGGTCTACATCAGAGCTAAAGCTCCTGACAGTTACCGCCAGTTACCGCATCTGACAGTTCTGGCTACTGACAGTGGCCGCGCTAGGAATTAGATCGCTCGCGGCAGGGTCTCTGGGCGTGCGGGTTTTCCGTCAGAGTCCTTTGGATGAACCGTGTCGAACCATTCAGGACCTGGCCACATCCAGCCATCGGATAACTCGGCGTCGTTCACCGTTCTGCGGGCAAACCCCTCGGGGTGGTGATAATCGCGAGCCATTTCGCCGGTTCGAGGTCTTCCGGGCATCTGGAACCCAGCCCCTGAGTGGCGGCCGCGCTTAGAGAACGGCCCAAACTTCGGGGAATCCGAATTGGGCACCATTCCGACGTGATAGTCGCCGATCTGGTACTCCTTCATGGTCTGCACGGTCCACATGCCATAGACCAGCGACATGAGTTGCATCGAGGCTTCATTGTCCACGTGTGCGTAGCCGTAGACCCATCGAGCTTGGGGAAAGAACTGATCAACAGCCGCTCCCATCTCAAAGGCCATGGTGATTCCAACTGCATTGCGACGGAAGTCCCTGTGTACCCAGAGATCAAAGAGGAATATCTCATCCTTTGCGAGTTGTATTGGAAGCAGACCGCGCTTGCCATCTCCCGATACCGGAGACTCACTCAGCAGCCACATCTTGCCAATCGCTTTATCAGTGGGTTTGTGAATCGCAAGAATCACCAGTGCTCCCCGGGCGAAGGGACCCTTCATCAGCTCGAGCCGCTGGGCTGGCTCGAGTGCGACTAGGTGGCGGTCAGTCGGATCGAAGACGACTTTGAAGTAAAAGTCTTCGCCGGCCGAGATGATTTCGTCTGCAATGAGTGGGAGGGGGCGAACCACGATTGCACACTCACTCACTCGGGGCTTGAGATGCTCCGCCTTGGCCTTGACCTTGTCTACTAGTGACATATCTACTCCCTGTTGTCGCAACTGCAACGCAACCTGACTTCTTAGGCTATCGAACCCGGCGTTGAACGCGCGCAGGAACTCGATCGACATGATGAGGATGCAGCGCCGACTCGTGACCGAGGGCATCTTCCCTAGGGCAGCGGGCTAGACGAGGTTGTCTACGAACCGTTCGAGTTGACGCAGATTGCGGCACTCAAACGCACCATCGCAGTAGGTGGCGTACTCCCCCACGATTGAATCCCCAGTATCCCAATAGGCCTTGGGCTCTGGGTTGAGCCACCAGACGTGTCGCGCTTTATTGCGGATCTCTTTGATCACCCAATTTTGCGAGGCGTGATAATTATTGCGGGCATCGCCCAAAATAATCACCGTGGTCTTGGAACTGATGTCTTGGCCATAGCGTTCCCAGAACACTTCAAACGCATGCCCGTAATCAGAATGTCCATCCACCCAGATCACATCGGCCTCACTATTGACCCGAGAAATCGCATCCAGGATGTCGTCGGTGCCCTCAAAGAATCTGGTGACCTCATCAATGCCGTCAATAAAGACGAAACTCCGCACCCGAGAGAACTGACCCGAGATTGCGTACACCAGATGCAAGGTGAATCGAGCGAATGCCGCAACCGAACCAGAGATATCGGCGATGACAAAAATCTCTGGCTTTGAGGGGCGCGGGTATTTGAACTTCGGCTCGGCGGGTACTCCCCCGTAGCTCAGCGAGTGACGCACAGTGTTTCGAAAGTCCAACGCACCTTTGCGGCCATGCTTGCGTTTGCGAGCAAGGCGAATCGCAAGGCGGCGCGTCAGTGGCTGCAGGGCCTTGCGGAGTTGCACCATCTCGTCACGACTTGCATGCATAAAGTCGATGTCTTCAGGCAGCGGCTTGCGCAGAGTTTTGGCCATCGCCTCGACTCCCCGATCCGCTACCAAGCGTCGGCGAATCTCTGACTCAATCTCTTTCTTGAAGGAGTCGATTCGATTCTCGTACTCGTCGCGCTCTAGGCGCTCTTCGAGGGGAGTAAGCGGTTCTGGGGAGTCCTCTTGGGCCTGTTCCATCAACCTCTCGAGCATGCCCTCTAGGTTGAGGTTCCGCATGGTGCGATACAGGTAGTAGGTGCCACCAACGGGCCGTCCTGGCTCCATGCCTGCATACCGCCGCACCGACTGCCGAGCCATGGCGCGCATCATCGACTGGTCGCCACGCATCAAAGACTTGTAGAGCATCTCGGCAAGTTCTTCTGGGGTCAGCGAATCACCAGACCCACCTTGAGCCTGTTGACCCTCACCTGCGCCTTCGGGAGCTTGAGACTGATCCTCATCTGGGTCAACAAAGTCGCTGGCATCAGGGTCAAGTGACCACTCTGCGCCGCGCAACGAGAAGTACACCTCAAACACGGTCTCAAAGGCTCGCCAATGCGAGTGGTTCTTGACCAGCGTTGCTGCGAGGGCGTACTTGAATGCCTCACGGTCGCCAAGGGGGATGTACTGAACGGCCTCCATGGCATCGAGGTTTTCGGTCAGGCTGACGGGCAGACCGGCCTGACGCAACTCCACGATGAATCCAGCAAGAAGTTCAAGTAGCGACTCGCCGGCTAGATCAGAGGCCTCGGCCATGATCCGGCTCAGGCTTCCGGAGAGAGGATGCCGCCGCGACTAAAACTCTTCTGCTCAGCAGCAAACTCCTTCACAACTTTTTGAATATCGCTTTGGTACTTCAACAAGATGTTGACTGTTCCGGTAGCAGTCTCTGCATCGATCTGCTCCACGCCGAGCAGCACAAGCGTGCGAGCCCAGTCGATGGTCTCAGACACCGAAGGCGCCTTCTTCAGTTCAAGCTGGCGAATAGAACGAACCACTCGAGCAATCTGATCAGCCAAAGACTCGGTCAAGCCGGGCACCTTGGTGAGCACGATTTCCTTCTCACGTTCCATATCGGGGTAATCCACGTGCAAGTACAAGCAGCGACGCTTGAGGGCCTCGGACAGCTCTCGCGTGTTGTTTGAGGTCAAGAACACCATGGGAATCTGCCGGGCAGTAATGGTTCCAAGTTCAGGAATCGATACTTGGTAATCAGAGAGGATCTCTAGCAGCAGCGCCTCGGTCTCTACCTCAACACGATCAACCTCGTCGATCAGCAGGACTACTGGGTCTGTTGCACGAATCGCTTCCAGCAACGGGCGCTCAAGCAAAAACTCGTCAGAGAAGATGTCATCTTCAATCTCGTCCCAGTTCTGGCCCTCGGTGTCTGACTTTGTTGCCTGAATGCGCAGCAGCTGCTTTTTGTAATTCCACTCGTAGAGGGCTTTGGACTCGTCTAATCCCTCGTAACACTGCAGGCGAATGAGTCGAGCTCCGAGTACTTCTGCAACTGACTTGGCCAGCTGTGTCTTTCCGGTACCAGCGGGACCCTCAACAAGGATTGGCTTGCCGAGCCGATCTGCTAAATACACGATTCCGGCAATGCCTTCATCGGACAAGTAGTCCACGTTGCGCAGCGCTGTTCGCAGTTCTTCTACTGAATCAAAGCGAGGTTCTGCATCAAAGGGTGAGGGGTTCGTCGGGTCTTGCGAGGTCATGAACCTAGGTTACTGAGCTACTTGACCGCGCGGTCAATCGGGGCAGCCACGCAGCGAACAATCGCAGCGGTCACTGCGGGCCCTCGGGCCCTGCTTCTCAGAGTCAGTACGCTTTAGAGGTGACTGCACAGCTCGTAGTGAAATCTTTAGAAGCCAGCCACGGATCACGAGTGTTGTTCTCGGGGCTAGATCTGGTTGTAGCTCCTGGTGATGTCATTGGCCTGTTAGGACCAAACGGGGCCGGAAAATCAACGCTGCTCCGCCTGCTCGCAGGACTAGACCAAACAGTCACCGGAACTCGGGCCCTTTCTCCTTCGACTGCCACTATTGGCCTGCTACCCCAAGAAACCGAACGCGTAGAGGGAGAGGAAATTCTTGCGTACCTCAGCCGCAGAACGGGGGTAACTGCA
Organism: Bifidobacterium breve; assembly: GCA_945901935.1. Lineage (GTDB taxonomy): Bacteria > Actinomycetota > Acidimicrobiia > Acidimicrobiales > Microtrichaceae > IMCC26207. The sequence continues at coordinate 32,008 of CAMDLX010000002.1, forward strand.
GCCCAAGAAGCACTCGACGCAGCCACACAAGCCTTCGCCGAGGCTCAAGACACTGCCGCAGACTCCTACTCCGATGCCCTCGAACACTGGCTCGCTCTTGGAGCTGCTGATCTTGAAGATCGTGCACGGATCCTTGTTACTCAGCTCGGTCTTGATGCCTCACTCGATCAACAGATGACTTCGCTCTCAGGTGGTCAAGCAGCACGCGCAGGCTTAGCCTCACTGCTCCTGAGCCGGTTCGACATTTTGCTCCTCGACGAACCCACCAATGACCTTGACCTTGCCGGCCTTGATCAACTCGAACAATTTGTTTTGTCCTCAAGCCAACCCATGGTCATCATCAGCCACGACCGAGAATTCTTGAGCCGAACAGTTACCAAGGTGCTCGAACTCGACATGCACCAACAATCAATTCACCTCTACGGCGGCGGCTTTGACGCCTACCTAGTGGAGCGAGAGCGCGACCGGCTACACGCGAGAGAGCAGTACGAGGAATACGCGGGCACCCTCTCCGGGCTTCAACAACGTGGCCGAACCCAGCGAGCCTGGGCTGACAAAGGAGTTCGAGCAGCGCGACGCAACCCTCCCGACGGAGACAAGATCGGAAAATCACTCCGAGTGGAATCCTCAGAGAAGCAAGCCTCAAAGGCCCGACAGACTGACCGCATGGTTGAACGACTCGAGGTAGTTCTCGAACCACGCAAAGAATGGGAATTGCAGATGTCAATCTCTGCCGCAGCGCCTTCTGGCCAAGTCGTTGCAGTACTACGCGAAGCAAGCCTGACCCGCGAAGAATTCCACTTTGGTCCTGTCACACTTCAAATCGACCGCGGCGACCGAGTTGCAGTGACCGGGCCAAACGGCGCCGGCAAGTCCACACTGCTCGGACTCCTCCTCGGAACACTGACTGCCGACTCGGGGGATGCCTCGCTCGGCTCGGGCGTCGAGATCGGCGAGATCGACCAAGCTCGGGGCGCATTCATTGGAGCTGAGTCCCTCCTCGATGCATTCTGCGATCAGGTACCCGACCTGCAGACCTCTGAAGTCCGCACGTTGCTCGCAAAGTTTGGCCTGAGTGGCGGACATATTGTTCGGCCAACACAAACCCTTTCTGCCGGCGAGCGCACGCGGGCAGGCCTCGCCCTGCTGCAGGCTCGTGGCGTCAACCTGTTAGTCCTCGACGAGCCAACCAATCACCTAGATCTACCCGCAATCGAACAGCTCGAATCGGCGCTGGGCTCCTTCGATGGCACCATCCTTTTGGTGACCCACGACCGACGCTTGGCCGAAAGGTTCAACCCAAATCGACGGCTCTCCATGCTCGACGGGCAGCTTCAGGAGCTTGCAGGAATCTAGTTCTGCTTCGAAGCCCGGTGCTCGGGGCTCTCAGGCGTCTGCACGACTATTGCTTTGCCGAGGCGCTCCGCCAACAGACCGCTTCGCGAAGATGCCGAGTATTGCTCCAGTCCGAGCTCGGCGGTGTCCTCGCTCCCGTGCAGGGTCATCAGAACGTGATCACCAAGGTGGTCAACCTGAACCGATTCCACTGCTCCATCGTGGTTTCGATCAAATCCAATTGCCACTCGCAAAATTGCCGCCATGGATCGCACACGAAGTTGGTCGGCCTCGCTGAGGCCAGCAAACTCAGCATGCTTATCTACCGATGGCGGGCTCTTACGGTGATAGCGGGCAACCTGCGCAATGAGCTCGATTTCTTGATCAGTAAACCCCATCAGGTGTTCGGAGTTTCGGATCACGTAGTAGCTGTGCTTGTGATGGCCCGAGTGCGCAATGAACAGGCCAACGTTCGACAACAGCGCAGCGGCTTCGAGCAGCTCTCGCTCCTCGTCACCAAGGCCAAGGTCTGCTGCAAGTGCGTCATGCAGCTGAAGCGAAAGTCGGGCAACTTGAACCGAGTGCTCGGGGTCATCGTCGCAGAGTTCCATCAAGTGAAATACCGAGGTGCGACGCAGGTCAGACAGGTGGTGCAAGGTGCCGCCGCCGATGCGGTGCAAGGCATCGAGCAACACGCCCTCGCGCAGCGCGAACTCCGAAATTACAATCTCAGTCGCCCCAATAGCCATGCATGCTTGTTCGAGCACGATCGCCCCACCAATCAGAATGTCTGCTCGGGCTGCGTCAATCCCGTCAAGCTTGCGACGCTCCTCGGGGCTCTCCACCGAAGCTAAGAGGTCAACAATCTCAGAGATTTCCTGGATGGTGACCTTGGATGCATTGAGCTGTTGAGGCGCTTGCTCAGCCCTTCGGGCAAAGATCATGGTGGCAATTGCCTCTGCCGTGCCCGAGGATGCAATGGCAACTTCTTGGCTGAGTTGCGCCACCTCATGTGCCAGCGGAGCAAGCCTGCCACGCACATAGTCGCGGCATTCCTCAACGGCGTTGCCATGGACAGCACCCCCCGGAAAGAACCGGTTCGTCATGCGGAGGGATCCCAATTTGACTGAGCGGCCGTACGAGACGGACCCCTTGTAGCCAAAGAGAATCTCGGTAGAACCGCCGCCGACATCTATCAACGCTAGGTGCTTGTCGAACACCGGCAAGGCCTGCAGCACCCCTAGGAGGATAAGCCTGGCCTCTTCGAAACCAGAAATGATCTGCACCTCGACCCCGGCCTCTTGCAGCGCGCGTTCGAGGAACTCCTCAGCATTGAGCGCCTCACGAACCGCCGAGGTGGCCACCGCATAGACGGGTGCTTCAAAGGAGTCAGCTAGGGAGCGGCATCGGGCCAAGGCTGCAACGCCACGATCAATTGCAGCAGGCTCAAGCAGCTTCATCTCACCTCGGCCTGAACCAAGGCGGACCATCTCTTTCTGCTTGGTGATCACCTCGAACCGACCGTTCGAAGCAACCCGCGCAATCAGCATGTGAATCGAGTTCGTTCCAATGTCAATCGCCGCTAGTGCGCCGGGTAACGGCCGGGGCCCGGCGCTTGGATGAGACCCCGGGTGAGCCGTGCTCGTGACGGAGCCGATGGATCCCAAATCTGGGCGCTCGCCTAGGTTCGGGGATCGCAGAGGCATGGGTCAATCCTAGGCCAGCCCCCACTAGGTACCCGAGCAGTGCTCTGGCCGTGCAAGCATGGTGCGAATGGATGTCGCCCGTGCTTGACCAACCCCAGATGCAACCACCCGGATGGAACAATCATTGGGCACAAGAGTGGTCAACTTCTCAGGCTGACGGCTTGATCCCATGCCGTGTGGTGCGCATTGATAAGGGCGGCATCATGGCGGCAACTTCCTCTGGCGAGGAACACCTAGTTGTAGCGGCCAAGGCCGTTCGCCGAGTGGTAGTTGGAGATCTCTGTGGCCTTGACCTAGCTGCAGGCCGGATCGAACTGATCCTGCCGCGCCGCACCGTATTCGAACGCCGCTCCCCTGGCGTTGCTCGGGATCAACTGCAACTTCAGTCCCGGCCGCTCGCTGCCAATATGGATCGAGTCTTCGTGTTGCAACCACTTGAGTCGGGAGTCAACTTGACGCGATTAGCTCGCGAGTTGGTCCTGGCTTGGGAAAGCGGGGCGCAGCCCGTGGTGATTCTCACCAAAGCAGACCTTGTGTCAGCCGAATGGGCCGAGAAGGAGCGTTCGGAGGCTCAAAGGTTTGCACCTGGAGTCGAGGTCCATGTGATCTCGACTCGCAGCGCGCATGGGCTGAGCGAGTTGCGCTCCTTGCATTTGGCGGGCCACACGATTGCGATGCTTGGCGCATCGGGAGCTGGCAAGTCCTCGCTTGTCAATGCCCTTGCTGGCCACCAGGTTCAACTCGTCGCCGAGGTGCGCGACAACGATCGAAGGGGTCGCCACACCACGAGTGCCGGACAGATTATTGAGTTAGAAGATGGCGCACTTCTGATCGACACTCCAGGGATTCGCGGGGTCGGGCTGTGGTCTGCTGACGATGGATTTGAAAAGGCATTTGAAGACTTAAGTCTGTACGTGCAGCAGTGCCGCTTTGCAGATTGCACCCACACCACCGAGCCCGGCTGCGGCCTACTCGAAGCGGTTGCTCAGGGCGAGATTGGTGCAGACAGAGTCCATGTCTTTCAGGAACTCGCTGTAGAGCTAGAACAACTTGAAGTGGGCCTAGAAACCCGCGAGCGCGAGGAACAACGAGAGCGCAACCAACGAGCCCGACGCAAGGCCAAACGGCGTGATGACGACTCCTCTGAATCCACCGGCCGCTCCTATGAACTCGGCGAAGCAGAGGATGACTCAGAAGCCTGAGCTGCTCAGATCAGGTCAGAAAGGGCGCAGATTCCACGGCTTGCTGAATCTGGTTGGCGGCTGCAACTACGGCCGGGCCATGCAGCTTTCCTGGTGATCGACCCAGCCGGTCGATAGGTCCAGAGACACTCACAGCCGCTAGCAATTCTACTTGCGGTCCGCGCACCGGAGCAGACACAGAGGCGACCCCTGCTTCACGCTCCCCCACTGTCTGCAACCAACCTGTTGCCGTGTGCTCACCCGAAAGAACTCGACCAGCAGACCCCACCTCCAAGGGAAGCGCAGCGCCCACCGCCACAATTGTGCGCAGTCCATGCAGAGACTCAAGTGCAGCAATACACACACGGTTTGAGCCGTCTCGAACGTACAGTTGCACGGACTCACCCGTGATTTCTCGCAGGGCTACAAGCGCCGGCGCAGCAATCTCGGCAAGCGGAAATTGCTCGGCTGCGACTCGTCCGAGGGCAACAAAGTGCAACCCCAAGGCAAAGCGACCGTCCGGGAGTCGGCGAAGCAGGCCATGCGCTTCGAGCGCCAAGGCCAAACGGTGTGCTGTGGCTCGACTAAGTCCCGTGCCCTGAATCAGCTCAGCCAAGCTTCGGGGAGACTCTGCTACGAGTGCAACCACCCCAAATGATTTGTCTAATACTCCAACACCAGATACCTTGGGTTCCATTACTCGGGAACTATATCCCAAATAATGAGATTTATCTATTTAGAGGGAGCCTCTCTATGTCTACAGAATCCACCCCCCGCACCTTGGCCGAAAAGGTTTGGGACCGTCACGTTGTTCGGTCCTCTGAAGGCGAACCCGACCTGTTGTATATCGACCTTCACCTCGTACATGAGGTGACTTCCCCTCAGGCCTTCGACGGTCTTCGTATGACGGGTCGCTCCCTGAGGCGGCCAGACCTGACGCTCGCTACCGAAGACCACAATGTGCCTACCGAGCAGATCGATCAGCCCATCTCCGATCCAATCTCACGCAAGCAGGTCGACACGCTCCGAGTCAACGCCGAAGAATTCAATGTCCTTGAGTTCCCAATGGGTTCGCCAGAACAAGGCATCGTTCACATCATCGGCCCAGAGCAGGGGTTCACACACCCCGGCATGACCATCGTCTGTGGCGATTCCCATACCTCAACCCACGGCGCCTTCGGGTGCTTGGCATTCGGTATCGGAACATCCGAGGTTGAGCACGTGCTCGCCACGCAGACCCTGCCACAAAATCGGCCCAAAACTCTTGCCGTCAATGTGGACGGTGAACTCAACCCTGGAGTCACTGCCAAAGATGTCATCTTGGCCATCCTTGGAGTGCTCGGAACCTCTGGAGGTATCGGGTACGTAGCCGAATACCGCGGCTCCGCAATCCGCTCGCTTTCAATGGAAGGCCGCATGACCGTGTGCAACATGTCCATCGAGGCCGGCGCCAAGGCTGGTTTGATTGCCCCCGATGAGACGACATTTGAGTATCTCAAAGGACGAACCCATGCCCCCCAAGGTGACTTGTGGGAGGCAGCGGTGGCCGACTGGCGCAGCTTGAGTACCGACTCTGGCGCAGTCTTTGACAAGGAGATTTTCCTAGACGCCGCTCTGATCGAACCGTTCGTTACATGGGGAACAAATCCCGGGCAGGTCATTGCACTCTCACAGAACGTTCCTGGTCCCGAAGACTTCACTGACCCGGACTTACGAGTAGCTGCCGAACGAGCACTCGAGTACATGGGCCTCACTGCCGGAGTACCCCTCAAGTCCGTTCCCGTGCAGACCGTCTTTATCGGGTCCTGCACGAATGGTCGCATCGAAGACCTTCGAGCAGCCGCCGCCGTTGCGCAGGGCAGGAGCGCTGCCGCTGGTGTGAGAACTCTGGTGGTACCCGGATCTCATGCCGTCAAGCGTCAGGCCGAAGCCGAAGGCCTCGACCAAGTCTTCATCAACGCTGGATTCGATTGGCGTGAGCCCGGATGCTCGATGTGTTTGGCCATGAACCCCGACAAGCTCGTGGCTGGCGAGCGGTGTGCTTCAACATCAAACCGCAACTTCGAAGGCCGACAAGGCCGAGGTGGTCGAACCCACCTGGTGTCCCCAGCCGTAGCCGCAGCAACCGCAGTTGCTGGCCACTTCGCAACTCCCACCGACCTTGACCCCGTTCGCTAATCGCTGCCCAACTGCCCTCGTTTCAAGAAAAGGAAACTCATCATGGATTCAGTACAAACAATTACCGGCACAGCAGTCCCCCTTGACCGCTCAGATGTAGACACTGATCAGATCATCCCGAGTGATTGGCTCAAACAAGTCGAACGCACTGGGTTCGACAAGGGCCTCTTCTCGGAATGGCGAGATGACCCAGAGTTCGTGCTCAACCAGGAGCAGTACTCGGGTGCATCAGTCCTCGTTGCCGGCCCCAATTTCGGCACAGGCTCAAGCCGCGAGCATGCCGTGTGGGCCATTCAGCAATACGGATTCGGAGCAGTCATCTCGCCAAGATTCGGCGACATCTTTCGTAACAATGCAACCAAGAACGGTTTGGTTCCAGTTCTTGTCAGCGCCGAGGTCGGCCGCCAACTCTTGGACGCCATCACCAACGATCCCTCGCTCGAGATCAAGATCGACATTGAGCTGCGGACACTCGAGGTGACCGCACTTGATCTACTCGTCGACTTTCCGCTCGAGGATTCAATTCAGCACCGTTTCCTCAACGGCCTAGACGACATCAGCCTGACGCTGCTGCACGAACCAGAGATCACCGCCTATGAGGCAAGCCGACCAGCCTGGATGCCCACCACCCGCTAACCGACTGGGCTAGCTAACCGACTGGGCTAGCTAACCGACTGGGCTAGCTAACCGACTGAGGCTACCGAGACCACTCCGTCTGTCTGACGGAGGGCTTCAAGCACAGACTCGGGAACTGACTCAGCGGTAGCTAGCACCATCAGAGCTTTTGCACCCTCGGGCGATGACCCAACCGTCATATCGTCAATGTTCAGGCCGGCCTCGCCGACTAGGGAGCCCACCTTGCCGATCATGCCTGGCTGATCGTGATTACGCACGACGAGTAGGTGATCAGCTGGGGGCATATCTATGGTGTAGTCGTCAATCATCACGAGCGTCTGCACTGACTTCAGCCCGACCAGCGTGCCCGACAGGCTGTGACCAGCCCCACGAACGGTAATTAAGTTGACGTAGTCGCGTGCTGTTGTCGTCGATGTAGGCCGAATTTCGATGCCCTGCTCTTCGGCAATCTGGGGCGCGTTCACATACGAGACTGGGCCGCCAGTCGTTGCACCAAAGAACCCTTTGAGCAGTGACAACGTCAAGATCCTGGTATCAAACTCGGCAATCTGTCCTTGGTATTCGATCTCGAGTCCGTCTGAGATCTTTCCGCACAAGCCGGCGAAGATCCGACCTAATTGTTCGCCTAGTGCAAGGTAGGGCCGCACGACCTCGGAGGCCTCGGCTGCAGACACGTTGACTGCATAGGGAACAAAGTCTCCGGCGAGCGCCAACTGAACCATGTCTGCGATGGTGTCTCCGGCTTTGTCTTGAGCCTCGGCAGTAGAAGCACCGAGGTGCGGAGTCACCACGACAGAGTCAAGTTCAAACAACGGTGAATCGGTGCAAGGCTCGGTTGCAAACACATCGAACCCAGCCCCGGCTACCCGACCCTGAGAAATGGCATCGGCTAGAGCTTGCTCATCGATGATTCCACCGCGGGCCACATTAATAACTCGCAGCGAAGGCTTAGCCAGTTTCAACATGTCGACTCCAATGAGTCCGGCAGTCTCTGGGGTCTTCGCAAGGTGCAAGGTGATGAAGTCAGACTGCGCCATCAGGTCCTCGAGGGAGAGCAACTGCACGCTCAATTGCCGAGCTCGATCCTCAGACACGAAGGGGTCATAGGCGACCAGCTTCATACCGAAGGCGAGCGCCCGCTGAGCAACCAGTTTGCCAATTCGCCCAAGGCCAATGATGCCGAGCGTCTTGTCGGAGAGTTCAACACCGGTCCACTTGGATCGCTCCCACCGGCCGGCTTTGAGTGCTGCACTGGCTTGGGGCACATTGCGAGCCTGGGCAAGCAACAAAGCCATCGTGTGCTCTGCGGCAGAGAGCGTATTGGACTGCGGTGCGTTGACGACCATCACTCCGCACTCAGTCGCTGCGGCCACGTCGACGTTATCCAGACCAATCCCTGCGCGTCCGACAGCGATCAAATCAGTTCCTGCAGCAAGAACCGACGCTGTCACCTGTGTTGCAGAACGAATAATCAGGGCGTGAGCGCCGGGAATAGTGGCTAGCAACTCCTCGGGGGTGAGCCCTTCTTGTACGTCCACCTCGTGGCCTGCGTCACGCAAACGCTGCAATCCGCCATCGGCAATTTTCTCTGTAACCAGTACTCTCATGCCCCCATCCTGCCTGAGCTTGGAGCGACCGGCCAACCCGCAAGTTTTTCGACTGCAGGTGGCTTGCCATCGGGTTGGAATCCAAGCACTTCGCCGTAGAAGGCAAGCTCGGTCTCTAAAGCGTTTACTACCGTTTCTCGCAGCAAGAATCCGTGGCCTTCTCCCTGAAATAACACATAGGCATGAGGTACCTGGTTTTGCTGCAGTGCAGTCACCAGAACCTCGGCTTGGGCCGGTGGAACCACTTTGTCATCGGCACCTTGCAACAAGAGCACAGGCCGGCTCAGGTGGTCCGCATGAAATAACGGGGACCTAGCTTGATATGTTGCAGCCTGTTCGGGCAGCGGGCCAACCAAACCGTCGAGATAGCGCGACTCGAACTTGTGGGTATCGGCTGCCAGCGCCGCAAGGTCAGTGACCCCATACAGGCTGCAAGCTGCCACAAAGGTTCCATCAAAGCCCCAAGCCTGTTGGAAACACAGTGCCGCTAGGGCAGTAAACCCGCCGGCAGAGCCACCTCGAATTACACAACGGCTTGGGTCAACGAGTCCCTGCTCGGCTAAGAAGCGGGCGGCAGCAATGCAGTCCTGCACATCTGCAACTCCCCATTCACCGCGAAGTTGGTCTCGGTACTCTCGCCCAAAACCAGTTGACCCTCGGTAGTTCACATCTGCGACTGCAAAACCTCGGCTCGTCCAAAACAGCAAGCTCTGCGAGAACTCCGCACGGGCCGAGGCAGTGGGTCCTCCATGAATTCGCACGAGCAGCGGAGGTGACTCACCGTCTGGGCCATGAAATCTGGGGCTCTGCGGCGGATAGAACAACGCGTGTGCCTGAACCAAACCGCCTTCCTGCGAGCCAGTAGGAAAACTGATCGCCTGCGGAGTCGAGACCCAGTCCGCTGAAAGCGGTGCAGCGCCGGATGAGGTGCCGATTGCAGAAGAGGGTGCAGCAGCGGCCGAACCTGCGGCCGAACCTGCTGCCGAGGGCGGGCCACCATTCTGAGGCGCTCTCAGATCAGTGGCCACCCCAGTTGCAAGGTCGACATGCCAGACCGAACTCGGTCGATCCTTCAGACCTGCAATGACTGCAACAGAGGAACAGTTAACGCTGACTGAATCAATACAGGTGAACCCTGGGCCCGGAAGCGGTAGTCGTTGCGCAGTCGCAGGGTTGTAGCTCCAGAGCGAATCAAACCCGCCAGACTTTGCGGCAAACACCACGGTTCCGTCAGAGGTGAAGCCATACCGGGAACCGCCAGCAACCCAACGAGGCTCTCCGACCTCTTCCTGTGCATCCGCAATCAGAGGCGCCAGATTGTCACCAGATGCAGCCTCGGGAGTCCCTGGTGCCGCGGAGCGATACAGGTGCCACCAATCCGTCGAGTCATCACACCACCACAAATACCCATCCGGAGACCATTTGGGAAGGCTCACTGACACTGCCCGAGTCAGGCCACGGGCTTGGCCTCCAGGCAGCCCACCAGCAACGCGACGTGGTTGTGTGATGGCAATTGATTTCCGGCCGCCGTACTGAACATCAGCAGCCCAGAGTTCGGCTGCATCCCATGGCATATCTGGGTGATCCCAACGAAGCCAAGCCAGGCTCAAGCCGTCTGGCGACAAGGTCGGAGCTGCAGTGAAGTCCCCGGAACCGGGTTGGCCTTCGCCAACGATCACGACGGGCGGAGCAGGTGTCGTTCGTATCGCCACTAGTTCATTCGCTACCGCTCCATCGGCTGACACTCCATCGGCTACTAATTCAGCCGCAGCTAGGTTTGATGCCCCAACAGTTAATTGCGCAGACTCGCGCTCGCAGATCACCCAATTACCATCAGGGGTGACAACCCCAGACGCGTAGCGGACCGAAGGAGCACCTTCAGAACTGACTAGAGGCCACAGCAAAAGCTCGCGTGCGTAGGCATCCGACCCGGCCCAAAGCAGGCCTTCAGATGCTGCATCCACCCAGTAGATACGGCCATCGGAGCGAGGGTCTCCATGCACCCAAAACGCCCCACCCCCGTACTCATTCACGTGAGTACGTGCAGAGATCTTTGCCCCGGGTAACAACTCCTGATTCATCGCCGTATCCGGCTGCGACACGAATACCACGCCGCTACGGTCATATCCAGGACGTGACTCAGCCCAAATGACATCAGAACCGATGTGGGCAAGTTCGCCGAATCTCGGAGAGCCACTAGCAACCGCAAGCGCTGTCAACGGCGAAGACCATGACCCGAAGGGAGCTTCTACCGAACCACTGCTGTTATCCGCACTGCCTGTATTCACACTGCTCCGTTAACCAGAGCGGCGATTCGAGAAATTCCCTCTTCAAGGTCTTCGTCTCCGAGGGCAAACGAGAACCGTCCGTAGCCCGGCGTACCAAATGCTTCGCCCGGAACAAACGCAACCTTGACCTCTTCTAGGACCAGATCGGCTAACTCCACCGTTGTTGAAGCAGTTCGACCACCAAGGTCAACCCCCAACAGTCCTGTCAGGTTTGGGTATGCGTAAAACGCACCTTCGGGCGAAATACAGCTAACTCCTGGAATCTCGTTCAGCATGCGGTGCATGGTCTGGCGACGCCGATCAAAGACTGCTCTCATTTGATCCACTGCGCTCAGGTCGCCCTCAACTGCTGCAAGCGCCGCACGCTGGGCAACGTTGCACACGTTTGAGGTCAAGTGTGTCTGCAGGTTGGTCGTGGCCTTGACGACATCCGCAGGACCAATCAACCAGCCGACGCGCCAGCCTGTCATGGCATAGGTCTTGGCAACGCCATTCAGAATCACGCATTGATCAGCCAACTCTGGCACCAGAGCCTGAATGCTGTGATGCACAGCGTCTCCATACACCAGGTGCTCGTAGATCTCATCAGTGACCACGATGATTCCGTGTTTGAGTGCCCACTCACCGATTTCGGTGATCTGCTCCGCCGGGTAGACCGCTCCAGTCGGGTTGGAGGGCGAGACGAACACCAACAACTTGGTCTTTGGTGTTCGCGCAGCCTCAAGCTGCTCGACAGTTACTCGAAACCCAGTGGACTCATCGGTTTGCAGAATTACGGGAACGCCACCTGCCAACTCAATTGGCTCCGGATAGGTGGTCCAATACGGTGCTGGGAGTAGGACCTCGTCCCCTGCATCGAGAAGCACGGTGAACGCCGAGTACACCGCCTGCTTGCCACCATTGGTGACGACCACCTGTTCGGGAGCGATCTGCACGCCAGAGTCCCTCAGAGTTTTTGCCGCAATAGCTGCACGCAACTCTGGCAGACCAGGAGCCGGGGTATAACGGTGGTTCTTTGGGTCATGACAGGCTGCGGCAGCGGCTTGGACAATGTAGTCAGGGGTAGCGAAGTCTGGCTCGCCAGCACCAAAACCGATGACCGATTCGCCAGCCGCTTTGAGCGCCTTGGCTTTGCCATCCACTGCCATGGTGGCCGAAGGGGTGATTGCAGCAACGCGTTGAGCGATTCGAGAGGGAGTATTCATGGTCCTGAAGATACCGGGTTGAGCTGGTTTGCTGAAACGAGTTCGCCCAATCCCGCTCAGCCCGCGAGACTCTATGACTGTGAGCACCCCCGACATTCCCATCCCCGATGAGTTCCTTCCACATGACGGCCGGTTCGGCTGCGGCCCGTCGCGGGTTCGGCCCGACGCAGTAGAGATGCTTGCCGGCTCCGCCGGGCATTTTCTGGGTACAAGTCACCGACAAGCCGCCGTTCGGTTCAAAGTGAGCGAACTACGCAACGGCCTAGCCGAGATGTTTGCCCTGCCAGATGGCTACGAGGTCCTTCTCGGCAATGGTGGAACCACAGCGTTCTGGGACGCTGCGACGTTTGCCCTGATCCAGGATCGAAGCCAGCATCTGCACTTTGGTGAGTTCTCCTCAAAGTTCGGTAAGGCTGCCGCCGCAGCACCTCACTTGGGTGAGCCGCAGATCATCTCAGCAGAACCCGGGGATCACCCGCTCGCTGTTGCTGCAGAGGGGATCGACTCGTATTGCCTCACTCAGAACGAGACCTCGACCGGTGTTGCGATGGAACTGCTTCGGCCAGAAGGGGCAGATGCAGACTCGCTAGTTCTCGCTGATGCCACCTCGGCTGCGGGCGGTTTGCGCTTCGACCCGCATCAAGTCGATGTGTACTACTTCGCACCGCAGAAATGTTTGGCCTCCGATGGCGGCCTCTGGCTTGCGGCCTGCTCCCCCAAGGCAATCGAGCGCATCGAACGTATTGCAGCGAGTGATCGTTGGGTGCCTGCGTTCTTTGACCTTGGTATTGCCTTAGAAAACTCCCGCAAAGACCAGACCTACAACACTCCGGCGCTTGCCACCCTGTTTCTTGCAACCGAGCAGGTTCGCTGGGTGAATGAGAATGGAGGCTTGGAGTTTGCAGCCTCGCGCTGTGATCAGTCAGCAGCGCACATCTACGACTGGGCTGACGCACATGCGCATGCGACTCCGTTTGTAGCTGACCCTGCCAAGCGTTCCCACGTGGTTGCGACCATTGATTTTGACGAAACAATTGACGCCGCTGTTGTGGCCGCTGTCCTGCGAGACAATGGACTCATCGACGTAGAGCCATATCGCAAGCTGGGCCGGAACCAACTACGAGTAGCCATGTTCCCCGCTATCGACCCATCTGATGTGGCTGCACTCACGGTGTGTGTGGACTACGTGATTGAACAGCTGGGATGACCATGGATTCCGCCGAGACGTACCAGGAATCATCTGATTCACTCCGCGAAATTCGCGATCAGTTGACTGGGCCCGGCGGGCAGTTCGAAGTTGTCAGTGCCACAGTCGATGGCATCGAGATGAAGACGTACAAGAACCGCTTCAGCAGCCTGCGGGAGGTTGCGGCTTTCGGTGCGCTGCACCAAGACAAAGAGTTCTTAGTCTTCGGGGATCGGCGAATTACGTTTTTACAGTTTCTCGCTCAGGCAAACTCGCTGAGTCAGGTACTGACCGAACAGGCCGGTGTTCACCATGGTGACCGAGTTGCCGTGTTGGCACAGAACTCGCCTGAGTGGTGCCTTGCGTTTTGGGGCACCGTAGATCTGGGGGCCGTACTAGTCGGTCTGAACGGCTGGTGGACCACTGAGGAACTCATGTATGGCCTCGACGACTCCGGGTCGAAGGTTCTGGTTGTGGATCGGAAGCGATTTGAGCGCATCGCCGATCAAGTGCACCTTCTCCCAAACCTTGAACACATCTATTTGATTGATGCTCTGCCTGAGGAGTTCGAGGTTGATCCGAGATCCGGGCCACAGATCCACAGCTTCGCTGAACTAGCTGCGCATCCCAGCGAGACCTTCCCCACGGTACCGATAGAAGAATCAGACCCGGCGGTCATTTTCTATACCTCGGGCACCACGGGCAAACCGAAGGGTGCAATCAGTTCTCACCGCAGCATGATCGCGAACCTGCAGAACACTGCCTGCATATCAACCGCCTCGGTGATGCACTTGTCCCGCAGACCTGCGAGCAGCACATCGGAGCAAGCCACTCATTCTCCTGCGACTCCCCCACAGATGACTGCGCTCTTTACTGCACCGCTATTTCACGTGGCCGGCTGTCACTCGACCATGGTGGTTGGAATGCTCGCCGGGGTAAAGCTCGTGATGCTCGAAGGCAAGTTTGAGCCAGAGAAAGCTCTGACTCTCATCGAGGACGAGAAGATCACGATGTGGTCCGGTGTTCCCACCATGGTGTGGCGAGTGTGTGAGTACCCAGCTCGTCACGATTTCGATACTTCTTCAGTCACTAACGTGAGCTTTGGCGGCTCCCCCTCTGCAGATGAACTGCTCCGCCGGATCAGAGAGACATTTCCGGGGGTTCGCACCACCACCAACGCATATGGCCTCACCGAGTCCTCCTCAGCGGCCACCACACTCTCGGGGGCCGATGCATTTCTCAAGCCCGATTCGGTTGGCCTGCCGATGCCAACAGTAGACATCGCAATTCTTGGGTTACAGGGCGAGCACCTGCCCCCGCTGCAGACAGGCGAGGTGCTGCTGCGCGGTCCGATCATCATGCCGGGCTACTGGAACAAGCCCGAGGCAACTGCAACAACAGTGATTGCTGGCTGGCTACACACCGGAGATGTCGGACACCTTGATTCCGAGGGGTACCTGTTTATTACTGACCGTGCCAAGGACATGATTATCCGAGGTGGCGAGAACATCTATTGCGTTGAAATCGAGAATCGGCTGGTCGAACATCCTGGTATTGCTGATGCGGCAATCATTTCTGTCCCTCACGAGACCCTTGGCGAAGAGGTCAAAGCAGTGCTGGAGATAGCCGACGGGGCGAACGTCACTGATGAAGAGATTCGCAGTTGGGTAGCGGCAACCTTGGCAGGGTTCAAGGTGCCTAGTTACATCGAGCGTTGGGACGGAAAGTTGCCTCGCAATGCTTCGGGCAAGCTGCTCAAGAACGTCTTGCGTGGCGAGGGCCACGTGAGCTTCAACGAAACTATGTGAGCGACTGCACCCCTCAAGCCGACTCCACTTGGCAGGCCCTAGCCGCCTAGATTGGAGAGATGAGCGCATTGTTGCCCGATGGAAGCTACGACGCTTTTGTGATTGACCTCACCGAAGAATCCGAAGATGCAGGGCAGCTCCAAACTCTGGTTGAGCTCACGATTGTTGCGGGCGAGCACAAAGGTCTGGTGTTGGAAGTAGCGACTGATTCCTCAATCGGACTCTTTGAGGACATAGTCGGCATGCCTGCGACGCTGACGGTGACGAACGGGTCGCCGCAAGTTCGCATCGACGACTAAGCAAACCATCGGTTGAGCGATTTCGTTCGTTCACAGTCGGTTAGGTAGCCGGAAACAGAGCCGAAACAACGTCTCTTTAGGTTTCTCTCATCTTGAGGCACAGAGCTGATGCCATCAAGCGGTCGTCCGAGACACGGGCGGTGACGTGTTACCCCTCTGGGGTGACACGTGAGATAGGAGGAACCACAGCGTGATCAAGAACCGATGGACCAAGTTCGGACTTGGTGTGTTATTTCTGTTTGGAGTTCTTCTCATACCGGGGACTGCCTTTGCGCAGGATGCCCCTGTATTCGATCCAGCTGCTGCCGTGCCAGCCGGGGTAGATGGCTTTGGCCTCAACCTTCTCTGGATCATCATTGGTGCAGCCCTGGTGATCTTTATGCAGGCCGGTTTCGCAATGGTCGAAACCGGGTTCTGTAGAGCCAAGCATGCCGCTCACGTTGTGACGACCAACCTGGCAATCTTCGGATTGGGTTTTGTTGGCTTCTTCTTCATTGGCTTTCCGCTCATGTTCGGCGGTTATAGCTACCCCGGTTACTTCGGCCTCGATGAAGCCCTCGGCGGTCCGCTAGTTGGTAGCGGAAGCTGGACGTTTGCGTGGTGGTCCTGGGATGCCTTTGCTCTCAGCAACATTCCTGATGCAGCGTTGCCAGCCGTTGCAGCGTTCTTCTTGTACATGGTGGCATTCATGGATACCACGGCAACGATCCCAACGGGTTCAATGGCTGAGCGCTGGAAGTTCAAGAGCTTCATCGCATGGGGATTGTTCTGCGGAGCTATCTACTACCCACTCTTTGGCGCTTGGACCTGGGGCGGCGGTTGGCTCTCACAGCTGGGCAACAGCTTGGACCTTGGCTTTGGCTACGTTGACTTTGCTGGTTCAGGAATCGTGCACGCAACCGGTGGTGCCGCTGCACTAGCTGGTGCTCTTGTTCTTGGACCACGCATCGGAAAGTTCGGCAAGGACGGCAAAGCCCGGGCGCTACCTGGCCACAACATTCCCATGGCCATGCTCGGCGTATTCATTCTGTTGTTCGGCTGGTTTGGATTCAATGCTGCATCAACCTTTGCCGCAACTGACGTGCGATTCACCGTTGCAGCAGTCAATACCGGTATTGCCGGTGCCTTCGGCCTTGTGGCCTCGATGTTCTACATCATGAAGCGCACAGGAAAGCCAGACCCGGGCATGATTGCGAACGGCATGCTCGCCGGCTTGGTAGCCATTACGGCCCCTTGCGCATTCGTTGATCCTTGGGCTGCAGCCGTCATCGGAATCATCGCCGGAATCTTGGTCATCGAAGCCGTGTTCTTCATCGAGCGTCGTGGCATCGACGATCCGGTGGGCGCTATTGCAGTACACGGCATCTGTGGATCCTTCGGCGTCATTGCACTCGGCTTGTTCGCAAGCGGCGAATACGGCGCAGCTTGGAACCTCACCGATACTGACCTGACTGCCGACAAGGGCGTCACTGGCTTGTTCTACGACGTCAGCTTGGGCGGAAAGCAGCTGCTAGCCCAGCTCGCAGCACTAGCCGTCATCTGGACAGTCATGCTGGGTATCGCATACGCATTCTTCAAGATCCAGAATGCTCTCACCAAGGGCGGCATTCGCTCCTCGGTCGAGGACGAGCTCATGGGCTTGGATTACCCAGAGATGGGTGTCACTGCATACCCCGGAGACGCCTCGTTCTCGCTTGATGACATCGTCATCGAGAGCCTGCCAAAGGCTCAGCAAGAAGAGGTTGCCGCCGGCAGGTAGCACCTGCACTCGGAGTAGCAACTCGCTACCTCCACGACTCCCCCTACAGAACGTGCCCGCCTCATCCGAGGCGGGCACGTTTAGTTTTGGCTGTCCTACTTCCTGGCTGGGCTACTTCCTGCGAGCTAGCCCGCCCGGAGCAAACAGTTCGATGGTATTTGAGGTCTTCTCGTGGATCCCCCGATACAAGGTGTCGGCCACCGAAGTTAGGTAGATCACCACTGCGATAGCTGCCGCATAGATGAAGGGGCCACCGATAAAGGCGAGCAACAAGAACACACCTGGCACGAGCGCCCGAATAGCCGATTCCAGTGGGGTTGGTAGGTGACCATCTGACCACTGCACCACCTTGATCCGGAAGAGGAATTTGCCAAGAGTCTGCCCAAATCTGGCGACTGTCACTGTTTCATACACAATGAACATCACCGGAAAGAGCAACCTGGCCCAGAGGTCAATCGGCATCTGGCTGTTTACTCCACGCTGTATCCCGAGCACCAAGATCAGCAGGTTCCAGAGTTCGTAAATAACAAATAGGTCAAGAAGCCTTGCGGCAGCGCGTAGCCCCCATGGCGCGGGAGAACCTGCCCCTTTATCGGGCAGGTCCTCTCGCTTGCGTGGTGTTTCGGCTGGATAGGGGAGGTCAGTCACCTACCTACTATCTCGCTGCGGCGAAGCCCTTGTCCAAGTCAGCCAAAATATCTTCGATGGACTCGAGGCCAACTGAGAGTCGGATCATTCCTGGCTCTACACCCGAGTACAGCTGCTCGTCTTCTGTGAGCTGGCTATGCGTTGTCGAAGCTGGGTGAATCACGAGGGAACGCACATCGCCAATATTGGCCAAGTGGCTATGCAATTCGAGTGCCTCAACAAACTTGATTCCGGCCTCACGACCGCCTGAGATAACAAACGCCGGCACCGAACCTGGACCCTTTGGCAAGTAAGTCTTTGCACGCTCGTGCCACGGGCTTGAAGGCAGACCCGCATACGCAACGGACTCAACCTGAGCGTGCCCTTCGAGGTACTCGGCCACCTTCTGGGCATTTGCGATGTGGCGGTCCATACGCAGCGAAAGAGTCTCGACTCCCTGAATAGTCAGGAACGCGTTGAATGGCGAGACGGCAGCGCCAATGTCTCGTAGCAACTGAACGCGAGCCTTGATGATGTACGAGCCAGCGCCGAGCGCAGGCCAGTAGGCAAGGCCGTGGTAGCTAGGGTCGGGCTCGGTGAACTGTGGGAACTTGTCGTTCGCAGAGAAGTCAAAGCTGCCGCCGTCAACAATTGCTCCAACGATTGCAGTGCCATGGCCGCCAATGAACTTGGTTGCCGAGTGCACCACGATGTCTGCGCCGTGCGCTAGTGGGTTGAGCAGGTACGGGGTAGCAATCGTGTTGTCGATGATGAGCGGCACGCCATTGGCATGGGCTACCTCGGCAATACCAGAAATGTCTAAGACGTCGTTGCGCGGGTTACCGATGCTTTCACCATAAAAAGCCTTGGTGTTGGGCTGAACCTTCGCTGCCCACTCATCAAGATTGTCAGGGTCTTCGACGAAGCTCACCTGAATCCCAATCTTGGGGAGTGTGTAGTGGAACAAGTTGTACGTTCCGCCGTAGAGCGAGGCTGAAGCCACGATATGGCTGCCTGCCTCTGCCAGGTTCAAGATGGCGAGGGTCTCTGCTGCCATTCCTGAACTCACCACAAGCGCGCCGGGCAGGCCAACCGCAGTTGTGGTTGCACCTTCAAGGCTTGCAATCCGAGCCTCGAGTACCCCTTGGGTGGGGTTCATGATTCGGGTGTAGATATTTCCAATCTCGCCCAGAGCAAACAGGTTCGCTGCGTGCTCGCTATCTCTGAACTGATACGCCGTTGTCTGATAGATCGGCGTAGCGCGTGACCCAGTTACTGGATCCGGCTCGGCTCCTGCATGAATCTGACGGGTATCAAAACCCCACTGCTCGGTCATCTCTGCTCCTCGTAGATTGGATCCAACGAGGGGTCACCCTAGGGCAGGAGAACATCCAATTCAATTCCCGACCAAATGGGTCAGGTATTAGGTGTACTCGAGACAAGATTCACGCCTGTGACGCTGACAGCTAGTACTCGGCTTCGCCCAGACTCAAAGAGCTTGGGTGCAAGCAGATCTGCAGAACTGCCAACGGGCATCAGCGCTGCCACAGTTGGCCCTGATCCCGAGAGCCAGGCAGCGAGGACCTGCTGATTTGCCAGGAGTTCTTGCAAGACCTCAGCCGAATCTGGTCGAGCGAGGAGTCGTTCATTTTGATGAACTTGATCTTCGCAGGCGACGCGCAGCTTCGAGAGGTCGCCAGTTGCGATCGCTGCGACCCACAGTGAGGAGCGCGCAATCGAAAATGCGGCCGCTTCCCTACTGAGCGTGGGGGCCAGCACGCTGCGAGATGCGTTTGTAGAGGTTGACTTCTCTGGCCACCAGACAAGGATTTCAAGGCCCTCGGGTACCATCAAAGAAAGGGCCTGCTCCCCCGCCGCCACCGTAAAGCCGCCCCAGGTTGAGGCAGCCGCATTATCTGCATGCCCTTCAAGCTTGGCTGCAACACCAAATGCTTGTTGTTGAGCAGCAGTTGGATGAGCGCCCGATGTGAGCAGTGCAAGGTAGGCGCCAGCCACCCGCGCCGCTCCCGAGAACCCAAGTCCGCGCCCAGGCGGGATCGGGCTGCGCCAAGAGAGCTGAGCGTCAGCGTTTCCGCCGGCAGCAGCGTATGCAACGGCTGCCGGGTGGGTGGACTCAACAACATGCCAGCCCTGCTCATCAACATCGTGATGCGCAGGGCTGTCTGACAACTCAAAGGGCAGGTCAAGCGCTAAAGCAAGGCAATCAAAGCCAGGCCCAAGGTTGGCCGAGGATGCAGGTGCAGAAACGTGCACCGTGTCAGTCTCCTCCGGAGATGTCCTCGACCTTGGCCTTACCAGCAGAGATCCATGGCATCATGCCGCGAAGTTCTGCACCGACTGTCTCAATCTGATGAGCCTTGCCGGCCTCTCGCAGTGCCGTGAAGTTTGCGCCGCCCGCTGCAACTTCGCCTACGAACTCGGTTGCGAACTCACCGGACTGGATCTCGCCAAGGATCTTTTTCATCTCGGCTTTGACTGCCGCGTTGATGACCCGAGGACCACGAGTGAGGTCGCCGTACTCGGCTGTGGTCGAGATGGAATAGCGCATTCCAGCGATTCCTTGTTCGTACATCAGGTCAACAATCAGCTTGAGCTCATGCAAGCATTCGAAGTAGGCCGACTCAGGCTGGTATCCGGCCTCGACAAGGGTCTCGAACCCTGCCTGAACCAGAGCAGTCAATCCGCCACACAGGACGACTTGCTCACCGAACAAGTCAGTCTCGGTCTCTTCTTCGAAGGTGGTGTCGAGCACACCTGCCCGTGAGCCACCTATTGCATCGGCATAGGACAAAGCCAAAGCCTTTGCAGACCCGCTTGCATCCTGCGCAACTGCAATCAAGCAGGGTACGCCGCCGCCTTCGGTGTAGGTGCGTCGCACCAAGTGACCAGGGCCCTTTGGTGCCACCATGGCAACGTCAACACCCTCGGGTGCTTTCACATAACCAAAGCGCACGTTGAATCCGTGGGCAAAGAACAGGGCGTCACCTGCACTCAGATTTGGGGCAACTTCTGAGTTATAGATAGGGCCGATTTCTGTATCGGGCAGCAGCATCATGATGAGGTCAGCCTCTGCAGTTGCGCTAGCAACATCCAGAACCCGCAGTCCTGCTTCTTCGGCCTTGGCTCGTGAGGAACTGCCTTCTCGCAGACCAACGCGCACGTCAACGCCCGACTCTTTCAGATTCAATGCGTGAGCATGACCCTGCGAGCCATAGCCCAGCACTGCAACCTTGCGGCCAGCGATAATTGAGGAGTCAGCATCTTTTTCGTAATAGACGTTTGCCATGAGCTTCTTCAGCCCTTCCTAGTTTGTAGAGAACTATCAACTGAGTGAACGGCACTCGGGCACTACACACTAGAAGCGAAACTAGCTTCGTTCTAATTTGGGTAACGCAACACGGCCAGTTCTCTGCAAATCAATGATTCCGAAGGGCCGCAAAAGTTCCTCGAGATCATCAAGTCTCTCGGGGTGCTCATCAAGCGAAAGCGCTAGTTCGTCTCGCCCAACATCGATGATTCGACCCTCGAACAGTTCGACGAGTTCAATGATCTGACCCCGCACCTCAGCCGGAGCCTTGACCGTGACCAGCATGAGTTCGCGCTCCACCGAGTCACGCGGGTCGAGCTCAGAAATTTTGATCACGTGGATCAGCTTGTTCAACTGCTTGACGACCTGCTCCAACGGAGCCTGCTCAACATCAACCACGACTGTGATGCGACTAAATCGCTCATCATCAGTTGGGGCAACAGCTAGGGAGTAGATGTTGTAGCCGCGACGGGCAAACAGTGCCGACACCCGGGCCAAGACTCCAGCTCGATTCTCGACGAGCACAGACAACACGTGGTACTTCGGCGGCACCGAACCTACCCTCCTACTATTCATGGATTGCAGAGTCATCGACCGAGTCCGTTCTGCAGGGGGCCAACGTCAATCTGATCATTCGACGTACCTGGTGAGACCATCGGAAACACCTTCTCCGAAGCATCCGTGCGGAACTCCAGCACAACTGGGCGATCATCAATCTCATTGGCCTTATCGATTGCCGGGCCGACCTCATCTGGCGACTCGACACGCAATGCAACACAACCCATGGCCTCGGCCCACTTGACGTAGTCCGGCAAATCCGGGGACAAGTACACCTCGGAGTAGCGCTCCCCGTAGAACATCTCTTGCCACTGCCGAACCATGCCAAGGTACGCGTTGTTGAGCAGCGCGATCTTGACTGGAATCCGCTCCGTTGCGGCAGTCACGAGTTCTTGAGCAGTCATTTGGAAACAACCGTCACCATCAACTGCCCAGACGGTGCGATCAGGGCGGCCAACTTTGGCCCCAATTGCCGCAGGGATAGAGAATCCCATAGTGCCCAAGCCACCAGAGTTCACCCAGGTGTAGGGGTAGTTGAACTTCCAGTATTGACTCGTCCACATCTGATGCTGGCCCACGCCCGATGCAACGATTGTGTCTGCCGGTGACCGATCTCGAAGTTGTTCAAGCACATACTGTGGCTTGAGCAAATCGCCATCTATGGACTGCTCATAGACAAGCGGATACAGCTCTTGCCAGGCCGAAATTTGTTGGCGCCATGGGGTGATGTCCATGCGACTCTCTGGGCCACCTAGGGCGTTGAGCGCCTTGATGATCTCTTCAATCACGAGTCGGCAATCGCCGACGATGGGGACATCAGCCCTGCGCACCTTGCCAAGTTCGGCAGGATCAATATCGACGTGGATGATTCTTGCATCTGGAGCGAACCCGTCGAGCTTGCCTGTCACGCGATCATCGAAGCGACTCCCAAGAGCGATCAAGAGATCTGACTTTTGAATCGAGGTCACTGCTGTGTAATTGCCATGCATTCCCGGCATACCCAAGCAGAGTTCATGATCATCTGGGAAAGCCCCCCGAGCCATCAGCGTGGTCACTACGGGAATGCCGGTTAATTCGGCGAGTTCTCGCAGAGCCTCGGCAGCACGCGCCTTCAAGATGCCACCACCCGCATAGATAATCGGCTTGCGGGCAACAGCAATCAGAGCAGCAGCCTCTTTAATCTTTTTCGGGTGACCCTTGGTGGTTGGCTTATAGCCAGGCATGCTCGAAGAGACATCTGCATCTGTTGGCCAATTCCAGTTCATCGCCGAGGCCGGATTTCTGGGGTCGACGATGTCTTTGGGAATGTCCACCAACACGGGGCCTGGTCGACCCGTGGTTGCAATATGAAAGGCCTGACGAATGGCCATCGGAATATCTTCAGCTCGGGTCACCAACTCGTTGTGTTTGGTGACGCCGCGAGTAATCCCGACGGTGTCGCATTCTTGGAAGGCGTCGGTACCGATCGAAGGAAGAGGCACCTGACCAGTAATGACCACCATGGGAATGGAATCCATATAGGCATCGGCTAGCGGAGTCACGATATTGGTCGCACCGGGACCCGAGGTCACCATGGCAACTCCAGGGCGGCCAGTGGCATGAGCAAAACCCTCTGCCATATGCCCTGCTCCTTGTTCATGACGAACCAGAACATGTCGGATCGGGCTATCAAGAATTGGGTCGTACACCGGAAGAATCGCTCCCCCGGGCAGGCCGAAGATGACCTCAACTCCCTCGAGTTCGAGGGACTTAATCAGGGCTTGTCCACCATTGGTGTTCATATCGCTATTCCTGGCTTGTTGCTAAATGGCACTGGGCTGGTATTGCTCTGAAATTGAAACTGCTCTGAAAATCACAACAACCTCCCGCTAAGGAGGTTGTAGGCACGTACGCGGATTGGATCTCCGGTCACGTGCCTCAGGAGGGTACGAGAAGAAGATGCGAAGTAGTCACCTTGTTAGTCTGCCGCGAAGCGGGAGCTGTTGCCAACCCGGCTCCTCCTCAAGGCCCGAATTGGGCAAGTTCACCGCACCTGCGAAACGTCTTCAGAGAATCGCGGTACCGTCAACCCATGAGCGATTTGGCCCCAATTCTAGTAGCGGCCGGAATCCTTGCAGTAGTAGCTATTCGTGAAACCCTCCGCTGGCGAGGCCGACGCTGGCGCAAGTCTGGTCCGCGAGGAAATCAGGAATAATCCTCTCAGCTCGAGCAGGCAGGGCCTTGGACGCATTAGCGGGCTGGAGTGATGTGGCCAACAAGATCTGACTCACGGCCAGACAGCCGAGTCACTGCCGTTGCAGTACCACCCCACAGCAGGCATAGCCCCACCACGGGGCCAAGCAGCGCTGCGAGAGTTGTGAGCAAGGCTGAACGGCTGCTCGCGTAGAGCACAGCTCCAGCCACCGGCGCCGAGGCAAGCACTAACACCAATAATCCCAAGCTGAGCATCAGGCCGGCCAAGCAGCCTTGACCAGTATCTCCTGCTGCTAGCGGGTTCGGGCTGTCTGGCACAGCAACCGGTGCCAGAGCGGCGCTTCCCACTGATACGCCGGCAGCGCCCATGAGCGAGCCAACTGCCAGAATCCATGCGGCGGGCAACCATTTCCAACCGCCGCTCATAGCTGCCAAGCCCACGGGTAGGACTAGGGCGGGAACTGCCATCACCACAATTGAGGACAAGGCCTTTGCTCGAGCAAGTACCCGAGCATCGGCCCCTGCTTGAATTTCCATCCAGAGCGCAGGCCCATCCACCCCGAAACTGTTGTTGCCATCAAAGAGCACTGCGAAGAACAACAATCCTCCCAGCATCACCGTGCGCGGGTCTCCGATTTCTCCATCGAGTAGCGGGCCAACCACAAAGATTCCTGCGCCAATTGCTAGGGCCGTAATCGTGTTGACTGCCTGCCGAGGGGTACGGAACTTTGTGCGAATCGTTCTGGCTGCAATGGCTCCGACTGCTCCGTGTGGCAGTGCTGCATAGACCCCTGATCGCAGGCCTTGGAATCCGGTTCGCATCTTGCGGCCGCCACTACCAGGCCTTGGCGAACTCAACGCTAAGCGTTCTGTGCTGACCATATTGAGCCACAAAAGCAGCGGTAACCAGCTCAGACCTAGCAGCAGATGGACCACAGCTTGGGCTGGTTCACCACTGCTCGCACCTGCGAGTCCTAGCTGCCCCGGCGGAGTCCACTTGGCGATTTCTGCGAGTTCTGTCCAACGCTCTGCAGTCCAACTTGCCTGCTGCCGGGTTAGCACTTGCACAATGAACCAGACCGATAATGCAGAGATCGTTGCGAGCGCCTGAGCTACCTGGCGAAATCTGCCCGAACTCCAAGCCCCAACGGCGTTTGCCATCGTGCGGCTGAACAACAGCAAAGTCAGCAGCCAGCCGAGAATCGCTAGAAACAGAATCAATAATCCGCTTGGGCTACTGCCAGACCAGCCAACAGCAATTCCAGCCCCCGCCAAGAGTGCAAGCAACGTGGGTGGCCCAACCACTGCACTCACAAGCAGGCCCGTGCCAAGCTGCGAACGAGTGAGCGGTTCAGCTGCAAGATGGCGGGCGTCGATGGTGGACTCAACACCCGCAGCAGAGGACAACAGCCCCATAGCGATGACGGTTGCGGGAAGCAGGACGACCAAAATCTGATCTGCGCTAGCCGAGCGTTGACCCAGCGTTGAGAGAACCCCAAAGGCAGACAGCCCAAAGATGATGCACAAAACCAGCGACAAGCCGATTTGGATTCGCTGCTGAGCGCTTCCCTTGACGGCGGCTCGCAGTAACGCCCACTTCAGGCGAGCCAGCGACCACGATGCATGAATCACGGGGCAGAATTATCGAGCCAACTCAGGCTCGCTGGGTCGACTGGACTTGCACCGATCATGGAGATGAACGCGTCTTCAAGTCGACCTCCACCGCGAAGCTCCTCGATAGGACCAACGGCGAGGAGTTCACCCTTTGCCATGACGGCTACAAAATCACACATGCGATCCACTAAGTCCATCGCATGAGAAGAGAACACGACTGTGCCACCGGCAGCCCGGTACCGATCCAGCATTGTGCGAACTGCGACGGCCGAGACAGGGTCAACACCCTCGAAAGGTTCGTCGAGCAACAACACCGCTGGACGATGCAGCAGTGCGGCTGCGATGGCTGTCTTCTTGCGCATCCCGTGGCTATAGCCGCCGATCTGCTCATCGGCGGAGTCCGTCAGGTCCATCACCGTCAGAAGCTCCTCGGAACGCGAGGTGACCTCCGCCCGGTCGATTCCTCGCAGCTCTCCTAGATGTTGCAGGAGTTCTCTTGCGGACAGCCGATCAAAAAGATTGAGCGGATCCGGCACCACGCCCAACAATTTGCGAACTGTTACAGGATCAGTCCAAGTTTCGTGGCCGGCAACCCAAACTTGCCCCGCATCGGGACGCAGCAAACCAGCTGTCATTCTGAGCGTGGTGGTCTTGCCCGATCCGTTTGGTCCGAGCAATCCGCAAAAACTCCCCGCAGGGATATCAAGGTCCAGAGACTTCACGGCCATGTGACTGCCGAACTGTTTACTCAGACCGCGGGCAACTATCGCTGGCCACCCTGGTACGGGTTGATTCACTGCCTCAGTCTGCCCCACGTCAGCGGATTGACTCAGGCAACGGTCACTGCGCCCTGATCGGCTCCGCGTGCGAGCGTTGCGTACTTGGCGAGAACACCCTTGGTGTAGCGAGGCTCGGGTGCTTTCCAGTTTGCTAGTCGCTCCTGAAGAGTTTGCTCATCAACTAACAAGTCGATGCTGTGATTGCGCACGTCGATACGGATCCTGTCGCCCTCTTCGACAAGGGCAATCGGTCCACCCAGAACTGCCTCGGGGGCAACATGGCCAATACAGAACCCGTGCGTACCTCCAGAGAATCGACCATCAGTAATCAGCGCAGCATCGCCGCCTCTGCCTGCCCCCTTCATGGCACCCGTAATGGCCAACATCTCACGCATACCGGGCCCACCTTTGGGTCCTTCATAGCGAATCACCAAGACGTCGCCGGGATTGATCTTGCCGGCCAAGACGGCTTCCATGGCAAGCTCTTCGCCCTCAAAGACACGAGCGGGTCCCTCAAACTCGTCGAAGTCAATTCCAGCAACCTTGACCACAGAACCCTTTGGGGCGAGGGTCCCTGTCAGGACTGCGATACCACCCAAATCGTGGATGGGGTTCGAAAGCGGGTGGATCACTTCGCCGTCTGGAGCAGGGGGCTTAATAAGCGCCAAGTTCTCTGCCACTGTCTTGCCCGTCACCGTGATCTCATCACCGTGCAGGAGTCCAGCCTCGAGCAGCATGGCCATTACAACTGGAACGCCGCCCACCCGATCGACGTCGAGCATGTGGTACTGCCCATGCGGTTTGGTATCTGCAAGATGGGGAACCTTTGCAGCAATTTTGTTGAACGCATCGAGTTGCAGTTCGACTTCTGCCTCATGAGCAATTGCCAAGAGATGCAGAACAGCGTTGGTTGAACCACCAAGGGCCATCACCACTGCAATTGCGTTTTCGAATGCTGCTTTAGTCAAGATGTCACGCGGTCGGATGTTGAGCTTGCAGAGGTTGAGTACTGCTACCCCCGAGGCGTAGGCATAATCATCGCGTCGTCTATCAACTGCTGGCGCAGAGGCCGAACCGGGTAGCGACAATCCCAGCGCCTCGCCAACCGAGGCCATGGTGTTGGCAGTAAACATGCCAGCGCAGGCACCAATTGTGGGGCAGGCGTTTCGCTCGATCTGATCAAGTTCTTCAGCATCGATTGCGCCTGTGGCATAGGCACCGACTGCCTCGAACACCGAGACAATATCGAGCACATTTCCGTTGTAGTTGCCTGGCAACTTGGACCCGCCGTACAAGAACACAGAGGGCAGATTCAGCCGGGCCGAGGCCATCATCATGCCTGGCAAAGATTTATCGCATCCTGCGAAGGTGACCATGGCATCAAAGCGTTCGGCATGCATCACGGTCTCTACCGAATCAGCTATCACCTCACGAGAGACCAACGATGCGCGCATGCCCTCGTGGCCCATCGAGATGCCGTCTGAAACGGCGATGGTGTTGAACTCAATCGGATAACCGCCCGCATAGCGCACACCCTCTTTTGCCCGCTTTGCCAGATCTGCCAGCGGCATATTGCATGGCGTGACCTCATTCCAAGAAGAGACAACGCCGATCTGCGGCTTATCCCAATCATCATCGGTCATGCCAGTGGCACGGAGCATTGCCCGAGCAGGGGCCCGGCTTGGAAAGTCCGTGACCTCATGTGAGCGGGTTTTCATGTCTGGCTGATCGGTCATGACCACAATCTAGGCTTTCAGGAGGCAGGCACTGCTACGCGAACACATGCAGTTTTGGGAATTGTGACTCTGGCACCATCGCGGCGCAGTTCTGCCACGATGCAGCGCTCGGTAAATCCGGCCCACCAACCAGAGGGTTGGAACCGAATGAATGACAAATCGGCAACAGCCTTGACGTTGACAAACCCTGGTTCGTCCCGAACCTTGACTGCTAGTGAACCTGGACGCTTTACCCCAGCGTTGAACGCCAGGAAATCATCTGGGGAAGCACCCTGCAACAGGGTTTCGATTCTGGCTGCCTGTGCTTGGGTATCACGATCTGCTGCTCTCTCGGCAGCAAACTTTCCAATTCCAATGACGACAACAATCAACAAAACAACAAGCACCGAAACCAAAATGGCTCGGTGCTCGCGTAGGCCCTGAAAGCGAGGAGCCTGAACCACCGGCTCAAGAGACCTACCCGAGAGCAGCGGCGGGCTGAGCGAGGGCTTGTCCCGACCCGCGGGTCCCTTGGGCGGACGAACGACTCTGGGAACTTCAGGGTCTGAGTTCAGGGCCAAGCCTTGTCAGCAAAACTGTCACGCAGCTGATACTTCAGAACCTTGCGCAGGGTCTCGTTGCGCGGAAGCGAGTCCACGACCTCGAGCTGTTCGGGGGTCTTGAACCTCGTCAGTCCCTGTTCGCCTAGGTACGACACCATCTCCTCAAAGGTAATGACCTCACCCTCGGCAGGCCGCTCAACAACTGCGCAGACGCGCTCGCCTCGCTCACGATCGGGCAGGCCAATCACGGCCACATCCCCCACGCCGGGATGTGCATAGAGCAGATCCTCAATCTCTTTGGCCGAGATGTTCTCACCCTTACGGATGATGATGTCTTTGATGCGGCCTGTGAGCACCACGTGACCGTCGGGGCGAAGATGTCCAATGTCGCCCGTGCGGAAATAGCCATTCTCATCAAATGCCTGCTCGGTGAGTTCTGCGTTGGTATAGCCCTTTGCAACCATTGGCCCCTTGACTCGTACCTCGCCATCGACTCCTGCAGAAGCCAAGCTGCCATCCTCCAAGACGATGCGAACGTCCGCACCAGTCACAGGCTTGCCAGTGGTGTGAGCAAGCTGATCATCAGAGTCGGTGGGCGACCCCTGAGTGATCATTGGAATCTCAGTCATGCCATACCCGTGACAGACCTTGATTTCCATTTCATCTAGGACTTCTCGATAAATCTCTGGTGGCATCGGAGCGCCACCCCCGGAGAGTGCACGAAGCGCAGGCATGACTTTGGTCTCGGGCTGCTTGCGCTGTTCGGCCAAGAACATTTGGTAGAACGCAGTGCTTCCACCTGCCATGGTTACGCCGTTCTTGGCATAGGTAGCCACAGCGTCAACAGGGTTGAACGCCTCGATGAGTACTGCCGACATGCCGCTGATGAGCATCATCACTAGGTAGTCGGGGCCAGCAATATGTGCGAATGGGAAGGCCATGGATCCAACGTCCTCAGCAGTCATCTGCAACGCATCAGCTAGACCCTGTCCCCCTGCTATCAGGGTGGCATCGGTATGCAACACACCCTTGGGGTCAGAGGTGGTTCCCGAGGTGGAATAGATCCAACGAATGGGTTCTTCCCCCTCGGCAAACTCGGGCACGGGACCTAGATCCGAAGGATCCCCGGCCGGAAGAGAATCCAAGCTGAGTACCACCGGAGATGGGCTCATCTCAGCAGCAAGGGAGTCCGCCATGGCTGTGAAGTCAAACCCCTTCCACACGCTCGGAACAATGCAGAACTCGGCCTGCGTGTGACGCATCACGAAACCAAGTTCTTTCTCTCGGTACAAATGCAGAACCGGGCTCTGAACAGCGTCAAGGCGGGCCAAGGCTGCAGAAGCGACGATGGCAGGAATGCAGGTCGGCAACTGCCAGGTCACTCGAGTCTGCGAGGTAATCCCAAGTCCGGCCAGGCCTGCGGCGCAAACCTCGGCAGCATCGCGAAACTCGCCAAAGGTCATGCGAGTGTCATCCTCGGTTACGAAGATGACTGCATCTGGAGTCTGGGCTGCACGCTGCTCAATGAGTTGCCAAATCGTAGACATGGCCTGACTCTAACCAACTCCGCTATTGGCTCGCTATGTCGCAGTTGACTGAAGCCCAAGTTGCAAGCCCCTCGAAGGCGGCGACGACTTGCGGCTCAATCAGAATTGCTTGGACCTGAGCCTGATTGGTCGCAGCCGAAGAGTTGAGCGAAGAGATCCGAGCCCAAACATCATTAATAGTTACCGCAGCGGGCTTCACTTGATCGGGCGCAATGGTCTCGATGTAGCTAAAGATGGAATTGAATGCAATCAACAGCTGCGTTAACCCCGACGGGCTCGTTACCAAAGTGGTGGTATCGAGACCACCAGTGAACAGCGGCTGTAGTGCCTTGCCCGTGAGGATGACGCAGAGATCCTCCTCAGTCTGCAAAGCAGCAATTTCCTGCAGCAGGACGTTTGCATCATCGCTCAAGCCAGAGCCGTCGTATTGAGTGGTTGGCGGAAATGTGGGGGGAACTCCCGGCACAGTGACATCAGCGATGTCTTCGTTGAGCTCCACAGAGTTTTTTGATCTCGGGGTGCTGCAACCTGCAGTCACTACTACCGACATCAGCACGGCTAGCAACACCAAGATCGCATATGCAGGGACTCCCAGCACCCTCGTCTTGGTGTTCGCTTGCATGTGACTACTCCTTGGCTGCGTTTGGAACCCGGTCTGCTAACAAGCCCGCAACGACCTTGCCATCGGCTTGGCCCTGAGTTGCCTTCATGACCTTACCCACAAAGAAACCCGAAATTTTGGGGTCCCCTTCACAGAATCTTTGCCACTGCTCAGGATTCTCTGCAATGAGTTGATCCACAACGGCATCAAGTTCGCCGGAATCCATTGCTTTGAATCCGTGGGCCTCGGCAATTTCGCCAGGATCACCGCCGAGTTGCACAAGCTCTGCAAGCACGGTCTTTGTCTGAGTCGAACTCAAGTCGCCATCGGCGTCCATCTTCGTGAGCTTGGCAAACATCTCAGGATCAAGTTCAAGCGCCTTGGGATCGGAGAGATTGTGTTCTGCATGGGTAATGGTGCGGCTGGGATCAGCTCCACAATCAAGCGCCGCTAGGCAGAGGTCATCAAGACCACGTTCCACGATGAGAGCCGCCTGTGCAGTGTCTGCCCCAGATCGCTCACACAGCCGATGTCGCCGCGCTGCAGGCAAAATGGGTAGAGCTTCCCGAACTCGATCAATCCACTCTTGCGAGGGTGCGAGGCCTACTAAATCTGGCTCGGGGAAGTAGCGGTAGTCATCGGCTTGCTCTTTGGAGCGGAGCTTGAGCGTGCGGCCCTCGTCCTCGTTCCAGTGCCGCGTCTGCTGCTCAATGCGTTCGCCGGCAAGGATCATGTCGATCTGTCGCTCGGCCTCATAATCCACAGCTCGTCCCAAGCTTCGCAGGGAGTTGATGTTCTTGATCTCGCAGCGGGTTCCCAGTTCGGCGTCGCCATGTTTGCGAACCGACACGTTGCAGTCAACGCGCAGGGAGCCCTCTTCCATCTTGCCATCCGAGGCTCCAACCGCCACCAAGATGGCACGCAGTTCCGACACATACGCTCGTGCCTCATCCCCTGAACGGAGGTCCGGCCTGCCGACAATCTCGAGCAGCGGTACGCCAGCGCGGTTGTAATCAACGAGCGAGTAGGTGGCATCGTGAATTCGCCCACCTCCGCCTACGTGAGTTGACTTGCCTGTGTCCTCTTCTAAGTGCGCTCGCTCAATGCCAATCACCTTGCCGCTTGGCAACTCCAGCCAACCTTCGCCATTGATCGGAAGGTCGAACTGCGAGATCTGATAGTTCGTGGGCTGATCTGGATAGAAGTAGTTCTTGCGTGAAAACACTGACCGATCAATGGTGCAGTTGAGTGCCAGACCAACCCGAATGGCCAATTCAACTGCTTGCTCATTGAGCACCGGGAGCGAACCGGGTAAGCCAAGGGTGAGTGGATCAATATTGGTGTTGGGCTCGCCGCCGAACTCATTCGGTGCGGAGCAAAACAACTTGGTGCGCGTGGCCAACTCGGTGTGAACCTCAAGGCCAATCACGATCTCCCAAACGCTCAGATCGATACTCATGACAAGCTCCCTTCAAGGGCTGCTGCCACCCGGAACATGGCTACTTCGCCAAGAGCAGGAGCAAGCACCTGCGCTCCCACCGGCATGCCGTCGTCACCAAGCCCATACGGAACTGACATAGCTGGATGGCCTGCCAAGTTGGTTGCGATCGTGCAAACGTCGTTGAGATACATCGACATCGGATCGGCCGTCTTATCGCCGAAAGAAAAAGCTGTGGTCGGCGAAGTGGGCGAAAGTAACGCATCGAAGCGCTCATAGGCTGCGTCAAAGTCACGCCGAATCAAGGTACGGACCTTGAGTGCAGTGCCATAAAAAGCGTCGTAATACCCAGCAGAGAGTGCGTAGGTTCCCAGCATGATTCGCCGTTTCACTTCGTCACCAAACCCTGCGGTTCGGGTGAGTTCCATCATCTCACCGGTGGTAGGCGCATCGACTCGCAAGCCGTAGCGCACCCCGTCATAGCGAGAGAGATTCGAGGAAGCCTCAGCGGGAGCAACCAGGTAATAGGCCGACAGCCCAAAGGTCACCGCTGGTACAGATACCTCTTCAACTTCGGCGCCCGCAGCTGCGAGCCACTCCGCTGCTGCCCGAATTCGTTTCGCCACATCAGGGGCGATCCCCTCGCCCATCATCTCGGTGATCAGGCCAATACGCATTCCCGCCACACCATCAGAAAGGTGCTCGCTGACCGCCGGGAACGCCTGCGGAAGAGAGGTGGAGTCGCCGGGATCGTGGCCACCAATGACTTCGCATACCAGCGCTGCCTCGGCCACAGAGTTTGCAAAAGGCCCTACCTGATCGAGTGAGGATCCAAATGCAATCAAGCCCAAACGTGACACCGTGCCGTAGGTTGGTTTCACTCCGACAACTCCACAGAGTGCTGCGGGCTGGCGAATGGATCCACCAGTATCAGATCCAAGCGAAATGGGAGCAAACCCTGCTGCGACAGCTGCAGCGGACCCGCCCGAGGACCCACCGGGAACACGGCTCAGGTCATGCGGGTTGCGAGTCGGACCAAAGGCTGAATTCTCGGTGGAGGAGCCCATTGCAAACTCATCCATGTTGGTCTTGCCCACCATGATTGCCCCGGCAGCAGCAAGGCGAGTTACC
The DNA here is from genome assembly GCA_945901935.1 of Bifidobacterium breve. Taxonomy (GTDB): domain Bacteria; phylum Actinomycetota; class Acidimicrobiia; order Acidimicrobiales; family Microtrichaceae; genus IMCC26207. The sequence continues at coordinate 65,290 of CAMDLX010000002.1, forward strand.
ACGGTCGCGTCATAAGGCGGCACCCATCCCTCCAGAATTTTGGAAGAACAGGTGGTGGCAACTCCCCGTGTGCAGAGGTTGTCCTTTATCGCGACGGGAACCCCGGCGAGTGGGCCAAGAGGGCCACCCTTGGCCACAAGTTCATCAACTGCAGTTGCAGCAGCAATTGCTTGGTCAGTGGTGACCAAGTTGAAAGCGTGCACCTCTGATTCACGCTCAGAAATGGCGCCAAGATGCTCTTCGAGTACCTCGATTGCGGAGCGCTCACCTGACTGCACTGCTGCGGCAATATCAATTGCTGAACTCATTCTGATTCTCCAAGCACGGGCGGAACACGAAAGAATCCGTCCTCTGCCGCTGGTGCAACAGCAAGCACCTCGTCGCGATCAAGTATCGGGCCGGGGACATCCTTGCGGAACACGTTGGCAAGCGGGATGGGCTGCGCCATTGGCTCCACGCCCTCAAGGTCCAACAGGTCAAGATCTGCTGCATGTTCCAACACATCACCAAGTTGGCCGGTGAATCGGGTGAGTTCTTCATCAGTAAGGCGAAGACGCGCCAGCTTGGCAACCTTGGCGACTTGTTCGGTTGTGATGCGCTCGCTAGTGGTCTGCGGAGCCTTTGTGGGTTCCGGCGAGGTGGGTTCAGTCATAGAAGTGCTCAGTCATAGAACTGCTCAGTCTACCGGTCTAGTCATGCATGCTGAGAAGCGGCCCCGCCGCCTGACCATGCGGGGTTTCGGTTAGGAAATCGCAAGCAGCGGCCAGCCCTTAAGGGGTGGTGACCGAGCGCACAAATGTTAGCGACTGATCAATGATCATCTCTTTGTCGTAATCCAGGGTTGCAACGTGATAGCTCCGCTCGCAACTCACGCGCTCGACTGGCCCTCCATAGACGTCTGCTAGGTAGTCAGAGTCAGTCGGCGGCACCACGTGATCCTGCGGGGAAGTAAACAACAACAGGGGGCACTTGACGTCAGGCAGAGCGGACTGTGTGTGAATCGCCGCATCAAACATAGAGATCAAAGGCTTCAGCGGCGTGTCTGCATAGGCAGACTCAGGTGAGGTCGGGTCAGCCACATCGGAACCAATGCCCGTCATCACGACGTCTCCTGCCTCCACCATGGACGCAACAAAATCTCTCACCTCGGGGGTAACTTGAGTTGCCGGGTTCACACAAATGATTCCGGCAATCTCTGGATGCTTGGTTGCCAACCACAAGGTAAGCGAGCCACCCATCGACAGACCCGCCACGACCACCGACTCAGTTCTTGAAGCAAGAGACTGATATGCAGCCTCGGCATCTGCTGACCAGTCCTCCCACGTTGTGTCCAACATGTCCTCGACAGCGGTCCCGTGACCACTCAGCAGTGGCTGTTCGACGCTGTACCCAGCCTCTACGAATGCCTGAGCAAGTGGCCGCATGGATTGGGGGTTGCCCGTAAATCCGTGGAGTACCAGGACCCCCGTAGGTCCGCCATTGACGCTCATTGGCTCAGCTCCAGCAATAACTTGACTCATGTCGACTCCACTCACTTGGTTTCGGTGCACTTTAGACCCGCGCCCCCACTAGTGTCGTAGACGGTGTTGACTTCATCATTCAAGAGTTGAAGTCCTGCTCCCGATTTGCTGAATCCTGACCACACCCGCCACTTAGAGAGGGGCAACGAATGACTAAGTACGTCTTCCTGACCGAGGAATGGATAGCGCAGGCTAAATCCATCAGAGAAGCCTCGGGAGTTGATGACACTCCCCCAGCACACTCAATGCGCATGAATCAGATCGTTACCGAAGTTCCCTTCGGTGAGGGCGAGATCAAGGCGCATATTGACACCTCCGAGGGTGAGCTCAAGATGGATCTCGGCCACATCGAGAACCCAGACCTGACCGTCACTTTGGACTACGTAACGGCCAAGGCAATCCTCGTTGAAGGTAATCCGCAGGTTGGCATGCAGGCCTTTATGGCAGGAAAAATAAAGGTAGATGGCGACATCACCAAGCTCATGGCCATGCAGGCTGGCGCCGCAGACCCCAGCGCCATGGAAGTCGCTCTGGCCATTCAAGAGATGACCGAGTAGCGACACAGGTCGAGCTCTGTCCTAAGCAGGACAAGTCGATTGCCGACTTGTCCTGGGAGCAAAGTCGAAAACCGTTCTGCCTCGTTGGGGCGGCCGCTTCATCGCGGAGGCTGGGGAACACCACGTCCAGCAGACCACCCCAACGAGACGAACGGTCAGGATGGGCTAAAAGTAGGCTGCAGAACGCGGAGAGTGGTGGATGCTGCCGTGCAGTTACGGAGCAGCCTGCTCTAGGCCGGATCTGGGCCGGCTCTACGCCCGGAGTTACTGCTTGGTAAAGATGCGCACTGCTGTGCCCCGTGGCACCAACTCGCCTGGGGTCGGATCAGTTTGCAGCACCAGACCAGATGGCGGTCCCTCAATTCCAGACACGGCTAAACCTTGCGATTCGAGTTGTGCTGCCGCAGCGCTTCCAGACAGGTTTCGGACATCTGGCACAGCTATCGGAGCAGGCCCCTTCGACATGATGAGCGTGAGCGTGTAACCACGAGGAACCTCAGTACCGGGCTCTTTGTTGGAGGAGATGATGTAGCCCGGCGGCACGGTTTCGCTGTAGTCCTCATTCACAGCTGCCTCTAGCTGCACAGCAGCGAGCGCAGCTCTAGCTTGATCAACAGGTGCGCCGACTAGGCCATCGGGCACAACTCGCGGGGCGGGGCCATCCGAGACTGCAAGATCTACCACGGTGCCCCGGGGAATCTCTCCTTGAGCATTCACTGGTTCCTGACCGGCCGCTGATGTTGCGGTAATGACGGCATCTTTCGCAACTTCCTCATTCATCGACCGGGTCACCGCTCCAACTGCTAGCCCCGCTGCTTCGAGAGCAGCAAGAGCCTCCGGCTCGGGCAATCCCACCACGGCCGGCAAGGGGGTCAACGTTGCCCCGAGCGAGACGGTGAGTTGAACCGTAGAACCCTCTGCTAGTGACTCATCCGGGGCAGGGGTCTGGGCTAGCACTTGACCCGCAACGGTTCCATCTTGTCGATCCTTCGTTGAGGAATCAACGAGATAACCCAAGTCCTGCGCTTGAGCGGTCGCAACATTTAGATTCAGCCCGATCAGGTCGGGCACAGCATGCACGGGCACACGAATAAAGAACCACCAGCCTGCTAGGGCGAGAATCAGCACTGCGCATCCCGCAGCTACCAGGGTTCTTGTCCGAGGTTTCTTTCGTGCAGAGCGTGGTGGTTTTTCAGTAGAAACTCCAGAACCCTGAGCATGCTCACCGGGGGAACCATGTTGGCCAGAGGCCAGCACGGTGGCTGGCCCCGCAACGGTTGTTGCCGCACTAGTTGCGCCAAACGCAGGGTCAGCAAAGGCTTGGTCATCGGATGCAATAGGAATAGCAGTAGCAAACTGCGGCTCCGGGTCGGCCGCTAATCCGGGGTAAGCAAGACCCTCTTGCGGCAGTGGCTGAATCCCTAGCTCAAATTGTTCTGCCCCAGATTGCTCTGAGTCAGTTTGTTCGGGCAGCGATCCAAGTTCCGGTTCGGCACCCAGGTTCTGAATCAGGCCAAGGCCGCTGACTTGTCTCAACTCGGCCGTTTGCTCGGCCACTCCCAAGGTCAAGACAATCGGAAGTGGTTCCGGTCGCGCGAGTTCCTCTGCTGCGGCCATGAGCGAAATCTCGAACTCGGCCGCCTCGGGCCGATCTGTTGGGTCAAGTCGCCCGGCACGCTCGAGCACCGATCGCAGTCCGCCTAGAGAGGTATCCAACTCCAGATCCGACTGCGTGCGAAGTGCCAGAGTCGAAGCCGTGGTCTCTCCCATGAGTGGCACCTGACCCGTCACACACTCGACCAGCAACAGCGTCAACGAGTACACGTCCGAGCGCCCATCAAGGCGACGACCCAAAGCCTGTTCTGGCGAGGCATACCGAGTGCTGCCAGCCATTGATCCACTCGGCTCAGTCCAAGATGCCTCTGCTAGGGCTCGGGCCAAGCCAAAGTCAGCAAGACGCAGGCGGCCCTCCTCATCGAAGAGCAGATTACCGGGCTTCACATCTCGGTGCACGAGACCTCGCAGGTGCGCATGGGCCAAGGCTCGGGCTGTTTGCAGGCCCACAACAAGGGTTTGAGACTGGCTCAACACTCCGCTGTGGTCCAGCATCGACCTAAGGCTGCCACCACCCAGATATTCGGTGACTAGATAGGGCACGAGCGCACCCTGGGCGGTGTCCTCTCCCCAATCAAAGACTGCGACAATGTTCGGGTGATTCAGTGCTCCTGCTGCGCGAGCTTCAGCACGGAACCGCTGCAAAAAAGCTTGGTCCTCGGCAAGGGCAGCGTGAAGCAGTTTGACTGCTACTCGCCGCTTGAGCTGCAAATCGATTGCAAGGAACACGCGTGAAGAGGTGCCGGTGCCCACCGGAGCAACCAAGCGGTATCTTCCGCCGAGCACACGCCCGGTCTCATCGGTGAGGCGAGGGGACGTCACAGGTCCATTCTACAACCGCTACCACTGAAGGTCGGGTTCAAGGTAAACCTAAGGGTAATGAGTGACACCGAAACCCCCCAGACTCGCCGTTCTCGGTTTGTACTTCCGGATTGGGCCAGAAACACAATTGTGACTGTTCTGATTGTGGGGGCACTGGTGGGCATTTTCTTTACCGGGAAAAATGCCACCACGGGCATGAACAACACTTCACAGAATCTGCCGAACTCCGTAGAGCGGCTGCTGCCCGCATCTGGGGACGAGGTCTTACGCCAAGCACAAGTCGGCCTGGACCTAGCTGAGGGCTACAAAGCAACGCTCACCATCAACGGAACCGAGATTCGCTCCGCCAAGGATGGCTTGATTACGGATCTCGGCACCGGGCAAGTGCTCTTTCAACCGGGGCCTGAGAAAGTTATAGAAACCCTGAACTCTGGACAGAACTGTGTCATCGCAATGGTCTGGGACGAGCTCGAACTGGAATCCACCGCGAAGCCAGTTTCTTGGTGCTTCGACGCGACTTGAGTTTTGCAGTCCTAGCGCGGCACACCGGTGAGTTCATGTAGCTCGTCAATGGCACGCGGCATGTCCGAGCGCTTTGTTCCAATCAGCACAGACGCAATGCCAAGTTGTGACGCCGCTGCCACGTTGCCCGGCGCATCGTCGATAAACACTGCCTCTGACGAAGCCACTCCAAGACGCTCAAGGGCAAGTTCAAAAATGCGCGGATCAGGCTTTCGTAGGCCCACGAAGGAGGAATCCACTACATCTTCGAACAGTTCATCTAGCGGAAGCATCGGCCTCCAGAAATCGGCGAACTCCTGAGCGTTGTTCGTCAGAATTGAGGTGAGCAAGCCTGCGGAGCGCGCTGCCCGGACAAAATCCACCATCTCTTCACGAACCCCACCCCCACCGAGTGCCATCAGCAGCTCGAACGGATCCAGAAGCGGACCACCTTCGGCAGTTGAGGCTTCCATGATCAGCTCGCGTGCGTCAGCGAGCGGCAGTTCGCCTCGTTCAAGCCGGTGCCAAGCATGGTCAGTATCGAGTTCATAGGAACCGAACACGATCTCGAGCATCACTGCTGGGTCAACATCAAGATTTGCTGCAGCCGTGATCGCTGCATCAAAAGGCGAGTCGACGAATACTCCCCCGAAATCAAAAATGACTGCACGAATACTCATGTTGGGGCTTCCTGATCATGTGAAGTGGTTGGAATTTGACCGGTTTCGAGGAGGTGCAGGAACTCTGACTCGTTGAGCAGAGGTAGTTGCAACTCGGTTGCTTTGGTCAGCTTGGATGCGCCGGGCTCCTGTCCAATCACCACGGCGAAAGTTTTCTTTGACACGCTGCCTGGAGCAGTTCCGCCCCGCTCCTTGATCGCTGCGGCGGCACCGTCTCTTGAGAATCCGGCTAGTGAGCCAGTCACCACTACGGCTTTGCCCTGAAGCGTCTGATCGAGCAGGGACCGTTCGGGTCCGACTGTGTTTACCCCAGCAGCGACCAAACGCCCCACCAGGTTCTGATTCAGTGGCTCGGAGAAGAACGAGTACACGGACCCGGCAATCACGGGGCCGATTCCGGCCACCGCTGACAGGTCCTCAACGCTCGCAGCCATAATCGCGTCGAGACTGCCAAAGGCGGCAGCAATTGTCTGCCCTCCCGCTGCACCTAGGTGCAAGATGTTCAGGCCGAATAGCAGGTTGCCTAGAGGCCGAGATTTTGAGGCCTCAATAGCGGACAACAGGTTTTGTACTGACAACTGCTGATAACCCGGTAGTTGCAATATGGGCTCGGCCTGAAGCGAATAGATGTCTGCAACGTCACTCATCAGGCCAAGTTCCAGAAATGATGCAATCTGTTGCTCGCCTAGACCATCGATGTCCATAGCTCCACGCGAAGCAAAGTGACAGATGCTTGCCCAACGCTTTTGTGGGCACAGCGGATTCACACAAAGGTGCTGCGCCTCACCCTCGTGACGTATCAGTGGCTCAGCGCATGATGGGCAGTTCTTAGGAAACTGCCATTCGGGCAGGCCGGATGGACGAAGCTCAAGCACTGGACCAACAACTTCGGGGATGACGTCTCCTGCTTTACGGAGAATGACTGTGTCGCCGGGGCGGACATCTTTGTGACGGACTTGATCCTCGTTATGCAAGGTGGACATTCCAACAGTGGAACCGCCAACAAAAACGGGTTGCAGCACAGCAAACGGCGTTGCCTTGCCAGTCCTGCCAATAGAGACCTGAATGTCTAACAAGGTGGTGGTGCGTTCCTCGGGTGGCAACTTGAACGCAATTGCCCAACGGGGGGCTTTTGCCGTCGCTCCCAGAGCCTGTTGAATTGCAAGATCATCAATCTTGATGACCACCCCGTCGATCTCATAGGGAAGTTCGTGGCGGTGCTCAATCCAATAGGCACAAAACTCGTAGACCCCGTCAAGATCCTCAACAACCTTGGTCTCGGGATTGACGGGGATGCCCATATCGCCAAGCCAGCCAAGAGCCGCCGAATGCGCCGGGGGTTCTTCAGCTCCAATAATCTCGCCAAGCTGATAACACCACCAGGACAATCCACGAGATGCGGTAACGCTCGCATCCTTCTGCCGCAGCGATCCTGCTCCCGCGTTGCGCGGGTTCACCGGAACCGGTTTCTGACGGTTGCCCTTTGCGGCTAGCTCTACATTCTCTGCAATGACGCGTTCGCGTAGCGCCTGAAAGGAGTCGAGTGGCAGGTAGATCTCTCCGCGAGCTTCGAGCACCTCGGGCGCACCGGCGCCGAGCGTCTGCGGTACGGCAGAAATGCCAGAGACATTTGCAGTGACGTCTTCGCCGGTTCTGCCATCGCCCCGAGTAGCAGCCTGTACAAGGCGTCCGTTCTCGTAGCGCACCGAGACTGCAAGGCCATCGATCTTGAGTTCGCACACGTATCTGACTGTGCTGTCGTTACCCAGATCGGCCAATCGGCGAGCAGTGCGATCTCCCCAAGAGCGAAGCTCCTCAAGGTCCATGGCATTGTCCAAGCTCATCATCCGTCGGCGGTGCTCAACCGGGGAGAACTGCTCCGAGGGCGAGCCTCCAACTCCCGACTGAGTAGGGCTCTCGGCAGTGATCAGGTCGGGGTGAGCTTCCTCAAGAAAACGAAGTTCTCTGATCAGCAGGTCGTAGTCCGCATCCGCAATGATGGGCGCGTCACGCTCGTAATAGGCCTGATTGTGTTCGTGGATGAGTTCACGCAGCCAGTCGACTCGTCCAGCGGGATCTAGTTCGCTATCGGGGCCGGTCATACTCACGTTCCCAACTTAGTGACCCCACGGGACAGTCCGGAACCAGAGTCAAGCGCCGAGAGAAAGCCGCGCCCCAATTGCTTGGCGACGCACACGATCAGAGAGTGAGTCAACAAGGCCTAGGGCAAGAGTTGCTTGGGAAACCCCAAAATGTCCGAGGCCATCCTCGGGGCTGATGAGCGACCGGCTTCGCAAAAGAAGCGGATCAACACCCTCGCTACTGAGTTGACACCAGACTGCGCTCAGGCGGCGCCACAGCAGGTCCTCACGTGAACCAAGTGGCTGATTGACGGGAACCACACCCCAAGCGACTCGGCCACCTGCTGCAAGAAAATCCGACAGCGTCGCAGACCAACCGGGCAAGCCACTCTCGGCAGGAGCAGAAATGAGTGAGACTCCGGAACTGATGATGGTGTCCCAGTCCGTGCGACCAGGCACGTGAACACCAATGAGCAGACCTTGATCGGGCTCGCTGCGCGGCAGTTGATCGAGCGCCGAAACTACTGGAGCCAGCAATGCCAGAACCTGAGTCGGCGACAATGGGAAGGTCGGATGCATAGCCCCGACAAGACCGGGCTCTGACATCACTACGGCCACCGAGCCAGAGGGCATAGCTACTCGATATGCCCGCAGGATGGCTCTGGCCCTTGCAGCAACAATCAGTGCGGCGGAGGCTACGGCTTGCTCAGTTGCCATCCCCGCGGCCCGAAAGGCCAAGCTCAAGGTGACGGGGCCGAGGATGCCAATGCGGCTGCCCACGAACCGGTCTCCGAGTCGCTCGCTATGCGGACCGAGCTGATCCAAGAAAGCATGGAGCGGCTGAAACGCTGGCGCATTGAGTTGGCCCGCTTGATCACATCCCGTGATCTCGCCTGAGTTACCGGAGCGAGTCAAGATTCCCGGAGCAACCGTCTCGAGTCCCTCTAGGCCAGCAATTGCTTGACTCAGTAGCGACCACTCAGCATCTCCCGAAGTAGGTGCTGTCGGAAAGGCAGGTTGAGATGTCAACGCCAACTGCACAGCAGCCACGCATTGATCAGGGGCTGCGTCACTGCCTACGTCTTGGCCTGATTCTGGGGCAGTTTTTGCATCTGGGATAGTCTCAAACGGCAATGCACCCACAGAGGTTGCAAGTCCAAAAGGAAGATCTACTTGCTCACCCATGCGACGTTGTTAGCTGTCAGTGCGAAGTCCACGCAAGTCTGTAGCTGTGAATACATCTAGAACCACTTGGGTTACACGTGCGTTGTGGCTCACTCTGCCCCTCACCTTGGGCGACTGCATGGCGGCAGCGCTCAGTGGCCAACCCGAACTTGCAGTGTGGGTTGGTGGGGTGACTCTGTGGTTCTTATGGGGCGCTGGCCTGTTGTGCAGCTTGATACAAACTCCTGTGGCGCTCACCGCTCTTCGCATCTGTGCCCCGCTTCCAATCCTGCTGGGCTTGACCTCGGTTGCAATTGCTTCCCCCACGCTCCCATCGCCTTTGGGTTGGGCTGGGCTGGCAACTGCGACGCTGCTCGTTGTGTTGGTGTTCACCGCCGAACTCGGTGATGGGTTTGTGAATGGCTCCTCCTACGGCGATGAACGGCGCATGGCGCTGCGTCCATCGGCGGCGGTTCTGTTCGGGGCCGTTGAGCTTGTGTGGCTGCTGACCGTGTGTCCCCTGCTCGCTGCAGTCTGGATGCTGGCCACTGCCAACTGGATTGCTGCTGGCATCCTCGCAGTTCTTGGGTCCGTTAGTTTTTGGTTGGGTTGGCGAACGCTCTACCGACTCAGTCAGCGCTGGGTCGTGTTTGTACCTGCGGGGATGACACTGGTGGATCCGAGTGTTTTGTCTGAGCCGACGTTGTTTCGACGAGACACGATTACGCGACTCGGTCCAGCGCCGGAAGATACTGCTGCGCGCGATCTCAGTTCCGGTGCCTCAGGACTGATCCTTCAGGTTGACCTGAACCTGCCTGCTCCACTGCTACCACTTGCCGGCAGATCGGGAATTGCGGAACCAGTAGAAGTCACCTCAGCGCTGATAGCGCCAACTCGACCAGGCGCACTGCTTGCAGAGGCTGAACGACGCGGCATCGCCGTTCAGCGCCTCTGATTCTCCACGCAGCGTCGCCACACTTGAGGCCACAACCAGCAACTTCTCTAGCTGCTCTACAAGCATCAAGTGCTTCCCGCATGGGACAAGTTGCGGGGCAGGCGTGAGCTAGCGAACTAGACCGCCGCCAACCACAACTTCCTCGATTCCAGTACTGGTCTCGAGTTCCGCATACATCACCACGCTCTGCCCCGTTGCAATGCGCCGATGAGGTTCATGCCACTGCACCCTGACAGTTGCGGGGCCATCTCCCGCGGGGTCCAACGTCACGGTTGCAGGCAATGCCGCTCCGTGAGCCGCGCATTGCAGGTTCATGACTCCCTCGACGGCGTCAGCGG
>CAMDLX010000003.1 GCA_945901935.1 Bifidobacterium breve
CAGAACGCATGAGCAGTGCACTCTCAAAGAGCCTGTTCGGCCTTCGTCCCGGTGGTTTGCAGATCCCGAGCAAGGCCTAAGAAGGTGTCCTCGCTTCAATCCCAAGAGTTCGAGACCCTTCTCTACGAGGAGCAAGATGGTGTTGCCACGGTCACGCTCAATCGACCCGAAGTTGCAAATGCTTTCGATTCGAGGATGCAGCGTGAGCTTCGCCACCTGTGGCGGTCGCTGCGTCACCATGACGATGTCCGATGCATTGTCCTGACCGCAGCGGGGGATCGCGCATTCTGTACTGGAATCGATCGCACCGAACAGATGGGTAGCGAGTCAGAGCGCGACTCGGAAGTACACATTGGCTCGCGAAGCACGCCGTTCCATTTTGACGACCCCGGTGAGTGGATCGGCCCCAAGGCCAACGACTTGTGGAAACCGGTCATCGCTGCAGTAAACGGGATGGCCTGCGGCGGGGCGTTTTACCTGCTTGGCGAAGTGGAATTCATTCTTGCCGCCGAACACGCAACCTTTTTTGACCCACACGTGACCTACGGCATGTGCGCAACTTTCGAACCCATTCAGATGTTGCAGAAAATGCCGTTCGGAGAGGTCATGAGGATGTCTCTCATGGGGAATCACGAGCGCCTCTCTGCAGAGCGAGCACACCAGATTGGTATGGTCTCAGAAGTTGTGCCAGCTGATGAGCTAGCAGCGGCCGCCGCACACTGTGCACAGGTGATTGCCTCGGCTCCCGCGCTAGCCGTGCAAGGAACCGTGAGGTCGATCTGGGCTGGCCAAGAACTCAGCAGAAGCCAAGCGCTCGGCTCCGGATACTCATTTATTGGCTTGGGGACAAGCCAGGAATCCATCAAAGAAGGTCAACAATTCTTTGCATCGGGACAACGCATCGAGTGGCGATTGCGGTGATTGTCTGGGCAACCTCAGGCGGGAACGTCTGCAAAGAATCCGCGGTGAATCACGGTGGCAGCCGTGTCGAGAACGAGACCCTCATCACCCAAGTCTTGGTTCACAATCAGCGAGGTGAATCGTTCCATCATCGAGACCAAAGCGACCACCCTCAGCAGACCATCCTCGGGGTGCGAGCGAGACATGCGCTCGGTCAGCGATTCTGCAATCGAAGCAAACGAGTCCAGCCCCAGTTGGGTGAGCTCGGGATTATTAAATTGGTTCTCAACCCAGGCGCGCACCACAACCCCATAGGAGCGGTAGATACTCACAAACTCGGTCAGCCATTCGCGCAACGCTTGCCGACCGGCAGCATCGGCGGAGATGTCTCCAAGGGCTTTGGTCATTGCGCCGAGCTCATCTGCGCAGCTTCTAGCCAACTCGAGAATCAGGGCTTCTTTGTTCGCGAAGTACAAGTAGAAGCTGCCGTGCGAGACCTGAGCAACAGAAACCACATCGTCTACTCGCGCAGCGTGATATCCGCGTTCGGCCAATACCTGCATGCCCGCCTGAAGCAATTTGGTGCGAGTTGCGGCGCCTTGTTGACGCTGAGGTGGTTTCGTAGTTGCCATAAGGGATTCCTGTGCTTGCCACTACCGTAAGACAAGCGGGTCGTCGGTTCGCTAAGCGTAGCTTCCAAATCGCCCCATCTGGATGGGGTATGAGTTACGAGCAACTAGACCGATGGTCAGAGGAAGCAGCCGTTGGGCTGGCGGATCGCGGCGTGGCTGAATCCTCGGTGGTCGCACTCGTGCTTCCCTCATGCCCCGAGTACACGGTGCTCTACGCGGCTTGCGCCAAATTGGGTGCAATAACTGCAGGTATTAACCACCGTCTGACACCCCTTGAACGCGACCGCGTGGTGACGTTGGCTCAGCCCGACCTCATCCTGAGCACGGCCGATCTTCTGGATCGGCGAGAGTCTGCGGAACTCATTCAACCCTGTGGCTACGTACCTACAGATTCTGATGTGCCTGAGTCTGAGGAAACTGAAGCAGAGGTGCTGGCCGGGCTGCGAGTTGTGGGTGGGGTTGTTGCACCGCTGGCCGAAGACCTTGACCGACCGATCTGCATCGTGTTCACATCTGGAACCACTGGCACCCCCAAAGGAGCTGTCTTTTGCGGCCGGCAACTGCAGTTCATCTGCCAGGTTGATACCCAGCACAAATGGAACAGCCCGCAGGACCTTGGCCTTCATTCCTCCGCAGGAACCTCGCTCACGCATCTCGGGCCGATGACAAAACTGCTGGGTAATCTGCATGGCGGTGGGACCAGCCACCTCATGAAGAAGTGGACTGCTCTCGGGGGACTTGAAGCTGTCGAGCAGTTTCGCATGCCTGTCATTGCGGGAATCCCGACTCAGCTTGCATTGATGCTGCACCACGACTCGTTTGATCAGTTCGACTTGTCTTGCGTGCAGGCGGTGATTGTTGGTGGCGGTCCCGCCACTCCGGCACTGATTACAGAAGCCAGAGAGCGCCTTGGTGTTCCCGTTGCAGTCCGCTACTCATGCACCGAGGCCGGAATTGGAGTGGGAACCTCGTTCCAAGATCCCCCCGAGGATGCTCTGCAGTCAGTCGGTCGCCCGCACCTAGGGGTGGATCTCACCGTTCGGTCAGAGACTGGCGAACTCCTCGCACACGGCAAGATCGGCGAGATCACACTGAAATCACCTGCCGTTATGTCTGGGTATTACAAGGATCCAGCCGCTAGCAGCGCCGCTTTTTGGCCCGATGGCGCACTCCGCACCGGCGACTTGGGCCACCTCGATACGGCTGGCCGTTTACACCTTGTGGGTCGATCCAAGGAGATGTACATCCGCGGTGGCAACAACGTGTACCCAATGGAAGTCGAATCCGTACTCTCTCAACATGACGGTGTGGCTCAACTAGTCATTGTGCCGCGGCCGGACCCCACCATGGGAGAGATCGGCGTGGCTGTTCTCGTACCCAGCGATCCGCTGAATCCGCCCACGCTGGAAGAACTGAGGGGCTTCGCGGCTGAGCAGATCGCTCCGTTCAAGTTGCCCTCGGAGTTAGTGCTGCGGGATTCATTGCCGCTCACGCCTATGGAAAAAATTGACCGTAACGCAATCAGGGAGGAACTGTGACAAAGAGACTCAGTGCAGTCCAAGTGCAGGGGCCACATCGAGCATTGGTGACTGCACCGTTCCGTGGAGAGGGCCTTGACCAACTCCGGCAGGTGGCGGATGTAGTGCTCGACCCGTGGATCGAGCATGTTCCTCTGCGCATTTGGGATGGCGTCAAGTTGGCCGAGCGGGTTCAGGACTGCTCGGCCAATATTCTGATCGTCGAGTCGGACTTTGTGATGGGTCCAGAGATCATGGATATCGGCCTGCAGATCATCGGCTCGTGCAGGGGTGATCCAAACAATGTTGACGTTGCCGCTGCTACAGAACGCGGAATTCCGGTGCTGTATGCGCCGGGTCGCAATGCTGACGGGGTTGCCGAGATAACAGTGGCGCTGCTGTTCGCCGTAACCCGTCACATATTGCAAGCCGATGCAGACCTGCGTGCCGGACAGGTATTCAAAGAAGAAACCATCCCGTATCAGAGGTTCCGTGCCTGGCAACTTGCAGGCCAAACCGTAGGCATCATTGGTCTTGGGGCAGTTGGACGCGCAGCAGCTTGGCGGTTTGCAGGCTTAGGCATGAATGTCTTGTCATTCGACCCGTTCAACCCTGCGGCCTCCCACACAAACCTTGATGAGATGCTTCCTCACTGCCAGGTGGTGTCGATGCACGCTGCGCCCAATCCCAACACGCTCGGCATGATGGGTGCCGAACAGTTTGCGGCCATGCCTGAAGGCTCGGTCTACCTGAACTCCGCCCGCGCCGGTCTACACGACTTGACGGCGCTCCTTGAGGCTCTTGAGTCCGGACATCTCTGCGGTGCCGGGCTCGACCATTTTGATGGCGAGCAGCTTCCGCCGGGCCACGGGCTCTTGACCCGAAGCGATGTCGTACTCACGCCACACATTGGCGGAGCTACCTATGACACCGAAGTGAACCATTCCCTGATGATCGCCGCAGATGTGGCAGCGATCCTCACAGGAGAAACCCCGCAACACTGTGTCAACCCGGAGGTGCTCTAAATGAAGGATCTTGCCCAGGTACAGGCCGCCGTACTGGCTGCGTCAAAAACAATGTACAAACGAGGACTGGTTGAGGGCACTGCCGGAAACGTCTCGGGCCGCGTCGGCACCGATAGCGTTGTGGTGACCCCCTCTTCGGTGGGGTACGAGGAGATGACACTAGAAGACCTAGTTCTGGTGGATCTAGATGGGAACACCATCGAGGGCAGCAGGTCGCCCACCTCTGAAAAGGCCCTTCATCTTGAGTGCTACCGCGCCTACCCAGAAGTGCGCGGAGTTGTCCACTGCCACGCCACCTATGCCTCAATGTTTGCTGCAGCTCAACGACCGATCCCGGCAGGGATTGACGAGTTCGTGATCTACATCGGCGGCGATGTTCCTTGCGCTGAGTACCGTCAGAGCGGATCAGACGAGTTGGCAGCAGAGCTCGCTCCGCACCTACAGAACCGGTCAGCCGCCCTGATGGCAAACCACGGCATGGTCTGTGTTGGAAGCTCGGTAGAGGATGCGTTGAACTCGGCGCTCATCGTTGAGCACAACGCCGAAATCATGTGGGGAGCAGAGCTACTTGGTGGAGTAGTGGCGCTGCCTGAGAAAGCTGTCACGGACTTTCGAAATATCTACGCGTTTGTTCGATCAGATATCTGGTCCACCCGATAAGCAAAGGCAGTGCCGCTCAGCGCAGGGCGCCTGGTTCCTCTAACCACAAGTTGAGCGCTTGGGCTCGAGCGTTACGCAGCGTGAACACGTGGCGGACAGCCCTGCGAACGCGATGTTGCACAGCAGCCGTAGTTACGACCTGTCGCAGCAGATAGTCAGCGGCATCTCCGTGATCGACCTCGGCGTAGGCGTGAACTGCAAAATTTGGTACTTCAATCCCGTAGTGATCTCGGAGACCCTCGTACATGAGTTGCGCATAGCCCGTAGATGCGGCGAATCGCTCCCCCGCCCAACCGAAGGCAGCCAAACCCTCTTCGTAGCTACGGCGCATGTAATACATCGTTCCGAGCACTGCCCCAAGAGTTGCTGGAACTGGAACGTAGCTCAGCAAATCCTCGTCACTAATCCCCAACATGCGTGCCCACTCGACCTTCATGGTTACGTGGTTCGCATCACCGGCATAGCCAGTCTCGTCCGCCAGGTTTTGGATCCAGTGCGCAAAGTGTTCGCTCTGATCCAAGGTGAGTGCGTCTGGGTCAGGAGCGTTCGCCACAAGCGAAGCGAACTCACCTGTGTACGTCACCCCTAAGAAGTAGTACTCCTTGCAATACCGGCGGAGGTGCTCCTCAGAGAGGGTCCCGTCAGCGACATGAGACCAGAGTTGATTCCGTGTGACACAGACGCTGCCCTGTATGTGATCAAGTTCAGCCATGAACTCGTCAACCGGCAGCGACTCAGTAGTCAGCCCTACCCGAATGTCCTTGAACTTGCGGATCTCATCGGCCATCTCTCTACCATAGAAGGTAACTGACGCTCATGTCAGTTACCTCGAAGGTCGTTGCGTTCAAGCGCCGCAAAACCAGGTGCGCAGGCGGCATTCAAAGCGTTTGCAGACTCGGCATCAAGCAGGTTGAAGCGGGTTGGAGGGAGTCCTCGTACCAAGGCTGCTGCAGTTTGCGAAAAGCGAGTATCAACGGGCAACTCAAAGAAGTCTGCTGCCCGTGCGATGACCTCGGCCGGTTGCTCGACAAGGTCTTCAAATGCGACTGTCTGCAAAGTGGTGTCGGACAGCAGCTGAGTTGCCTCGAGGCCACGCACAAGTTGCTCTGACCAGTAGCGCCCAAAGAGTTCCACCGGGGGTTCAGACTCGAGCCAAGCCCGAATGAGGCGGTCTACCCCTTCGGCGGAGTCATCGGCGGGATCAACTCCTTGCGGGATCTGCCCGTAGTACAACTGAACGGCTAGGCGATAGAAGGGGTGCTCCCTCATACTGAGCGCCACCTCTCGACCATCGCGAAACAAGTGCAAGATCTTGGCCTCTGGGAACAGTCGAAGAAGTTCCCCGAGATAGTCAACAGAAGAGCCGGAGCGTTCGATCCACACTGTTGCTTGCACAGTGCCAGCCCAGAAGGCAAACAGAGCTCGATAATGATCGGCCAACGAAGCCGACGGGCGGTTGTTCAGCCAATTCATCGATGTGTCAAACAGGGCATCGGGCTGCTCAGTCAGTGCTGGCAACGTTGAGACCAGAATCCAAGGCAGCGGGTCTGCGGGGCTAAAGCGATCCTGCGGGCGAAATGGGTATGTGACCTCTTCCGCTCGGTACCCTCGCGACAGCACATCTGTCATGACTTGGTTCGGAGCTGCCAACATCTCTGCCACTGCAGCACCCTGATGGACTCCCTCGGCGAATCGCGCCCCCCAGTCAAGGCCAGTGAACACCTCGTGAAGGCTGACGACTTCACGGTGTTGAGCCAGCATTCGCGACAACAGGGTGGAACCGCATCTGCCAGTTCCCACCACAAAGCGTGCTGGTGACGGGGTAGAAATCATCGACGGAGCCTGCGTTGCAAATCAGCGCGCCGCGATCGGAGGATTTGTGAGCGCTGCTCAGGAGTCACAACTTTTGTGCCAGGTGGCAGCTCCCGTTGCACGTGCTCGAAAGGGACTTGCCGGTAGCTCAGCGCTGGAAGTTGATCTGCCCACAGGAAGCGAACGGCGAGCGTGCCTTGTTCGTAGCCAGCGGGATCTAGCCAATTCGCAACGCCAGGATCGCGCTGCGCTATCACGAACCGGACCACTCCGTCTTCATCAGTAACTGCTTGGGTGTGATTCAGTGACACTTGCCGCGAACCCACTGCTGCTGACTCCCAGAACCATGTGGCTAATTGGACTGACCAGTACGCACATGTCGGGGGAACCAGTTCAAGGATCACAGCCTGATCTGGCTCGCAGGCATAGCCACCCATTCCGTATGCCTGACCTGTAAGGCCAGTGGCATTGCTCGGCGGCAAGAATGCCTGAACTGGTCCAGGGTCGGACTGAGCCAAGGCGCGTCCCCATTCGGACCAGCATCTCGCCCCCGCGGTGAGCCATAAGCCAAGGAGATCAAGCCGCCGGCCAAACTCCTGTTTGTCAAGCGCAGGTGGCGGGAGCAATAGGTCCAACCGTTCCACACAGAGTGAGGCCGGTTCCTCAGTGGCCCAGTCCCCAAAATATTGCCGAAGGAAAAGGTGTGTGGCTTGTGGTTCAGTCTGCAGCCAATATGCCCAGGGTTCTGGGGCATCACTCGGAGTCGGTGGCTCAGGACTTACCCAGATCTCAATCGACCCGTCCGGTCCTCGATTGAGCCGGTCGCCCTGAACCGAAGAAACTGACTTCCACTCCGTGGCGCGCCCATCTGCAAAGTGTCCCGTGTTGAGCTGCAATTCGAAGGTCAGCGCACTACCAGGACTGCCCCAAATGCGGTAGCTACCACTTGGGTCAACACCGCAGAGGGCGTAATTGCAGTCGGGGTTATCTAGCCCCCAGGACATGCGCGGATCGATACAAGGAACGAACTCGGGATCGTACGGGTCCATGTACTCAACGCAGTCAAGAATCCCTGCTGCTAGAAAGCGCAACGCATACCTACTGCCCTCGGTTCGGTGCAGTTCCGAGTCTGGAAGTTCGCTTGAGAAAAGCACTGAACCCAACTCGTTGAGATTCTCTACAAACTCTGCCCAAGACTGCGAACCAAGAGGTTGAGACATTCGCCTACTCGTCCCTGAACTGCGGGAGGCGACCCTCAAGAGATGCTCGAACTCCCTCGGCTGTGTCAGACATCGACATGAGGTCAACGGCTTGTTCCATACCTCGCGCTAACGACTCCTGTGGTTCAGTGAAGTTGCTAGCCAGAACAAGTTCTTTGAAGTGCCGCACTGCTCTCGGCGCCATCTGCCCAATCCGGTGTGCCAGGTCAAGCGCAGTAGCCCGTGCTGTCCCATCCTCAACCACTCGGGCGACCCATCCCATCTCATAGAGACGCTTCGCTGGGAGACGTGCATCCCCAAGCATTGCTAGCTCGAGGGCATGAGCGGGAAGCAACTGACGACCTAACGCACCAAGCCACTGTGCTGGCAGATTCCATCGCGACTCGGGCAAGCCAAACACGGCAGACTCACCTGCCACACGAAGGTCGCATCCGCAGGCGAGCATCATTCCTCCGCCTAAACAGAAGCCCTCGATAGCGGCAAGAACCGGCTTCACCGACACATTCTCTGCGAGTTCTGGATAGGGCGGATCACTGAACCCACCGGCAGCAATCGACTGAAGGTTCGCCCCAGCACAAAACGATCGCGTCCCTGAAGCTGTCAGAACGGCAACGCGCAGTTCTGCAGTGCGATCAAGTTCTTTCCATGCATCACCGAGTGCTTTCAGGGTTGCTCCGTCATAGGTATTCAGAGCGTCAGGGTCGTCCAAGGTAACGACCAAAACAGTCTGGATTTGTTCGAGGAGCACCGCTGCGGCCAAGAGACTTACACCCTGTCGAGAGACAACATCTTGATGGCGTTACCGCGAAGCACCTTGTAGATAACCTCGTCGGACAACCCCACGACCATCTTCTCGACATACTCCTTTGTAAATGGCCAAGAAGTGTCTGTATGTGGGTAGTCAGTCTCGAAGCATATGTTGTTCTCGCCCACTGAACTGAGGTTGACAAGGCCGTGATGATCTGCAGTGAAACAACCGAAAATACGGTCCCAGTAATAGGTCGACGGGGGCTCCGGAATACGTTCCTTTGTATGCATCCACGCATCGTGATGCTCCCAGACCATGTCAGCACGCTCGAGGACATAGGGAATCCATCCGATCTGGCCTTCTGAATAGGCCAGGCGGAGTTCGGGGAA
Organism: Bifidobacterium breve; assembly: GCA_945901935.1. GTDB lineage: Bacteria > Actinomycetota > Acidimicrobiia > Acidimicrobiales > Microtrichaceae > IMCC26207. Next base: position 8,904 of record CAMDLX010000003.1, read on the forward strand.
CTCAATGAGTTTGCCCGAGAACAACCAGTCCACCATCGAGGTAAACGCGTTGTTGAATGCCAGCGTTCCACCTACAGCAGGAGGAGAGTCAGGGGATGCTGCTGGGTTTGTCGAGGAGGAACCGATGTGCATGCAGATGGTGACGGCATGATCGTTGCAAGCCGCAAAGAACGGATCCCAGTAACCAGTGTGAATGCTCGGAAGCTTGAGCTTGGTGGGGATCTCTGAGAAGCAGACAGCATGCACCCCCCGCTTGGCGTTACGAATCACTTCCTGAGCAGCTAGTTGCGGGTCCCACATCGGGATGATGCAGAGTGGAATGTTGACCCCGTTCGATGGCTCGCACCATTCCTCAACCATCCAGTCGTTGTAGGCACGCACGCAGGCCAGAGCCAGATCTTTGTCTTGGCCTTCCATAAATGTCTGCCCACAAAAACGTGGAAACGTTGGGAACGGCAGCGACCCATCAACCCAGTTGACCTCGAACTCTTTCACTCGCGCATCCCGGTCGTAGCAGCCCGGTCGCATCTCGTCATAGGTAAGAGGCACCATCTGCATAACGGTTCGATCGAACTTGCTCAGATCGCCGCCTGGAGTTGCAGAAAGCGGGATGGCAACAAAGCTCTTATGCACATAAATAACGCGATCCTCGTACACCCAGTAGTCCCCTGGTTGCCCGTCTGGATCCATCGTGTTGTCGTAGCGAGCTCCCGCTTTATGAACGAATGGCCCCCAGTTGGCGCGCTCCACGCGGGGACCTTTCTCGCGATGCTTTTCGGGCAGCCAGGTCTGCCAGACATGCGGCGGCTCCACCACATGGTCGTCCACACTGATGATCTTTGGTAGCTCCATTGCCAGCGACTCCACTCAGTAGCGATTCTTTACCCGTCCCAACAGGGTAGCCTTCTAACTGACGTCCATGTCAGTTAGAAGGGGAGCAACTATGCACATTGATCCAAGAACGCTCGCCGCACCACGCGAACGCAAGGTTCCTTCTGTGGCAGTTGACCCCGTCACTTCCGAGGTGATTCGTGGCGAAATGGAGACCGTCTGTTTTGAGATGGCCGTGTTCGTCTCGCGGACTGCAACCACACCGATCCTGAATCAGTCCAACGAGCGAAATGCAACCATCCTGGATGCAAGCGGCAGGCTTGCTGCGCTCTCGGTGGGTATCCCGCAATTCATGCTGACTTCAACCTTGCCCGTTCGTTTTGCTCTCGACTTTCTAGGGTCTGATGAGTTTCGGCCCGGCGATGTATTCGTTTCCAACGACCCGTATCACGGTGGTGGGCACCTGCCTGACTACAACGTGTTCGCACCAATTTTTGCCAAAGAGCGCGATGGCAGTTCACGGATGGTGCTCATCGCAAGCATTCAGTGCCATCACGGAGATACCGGTGGTGCAGTACCGGGTGGCTACAACGTGACAGCGAACGACGTGTGGGGTGAGGGTTCTCGTTGGCCAGTTGTCAAAGTGGTGGACCAAGGAGTCGAGCGCCGCGACGTGCTCTACGCCATGGCGGTGAACAACCGCCTCCCCGATCACGCCGGCGACCTGCGTGCGCAGATCGGCGCAGCGCAGTTAGCAGTTCGACGGCTTGAAGACATGATTTTGCGTCACAGCCCCCAGACCGTTGAGGCCTCGGTAGACCACATGATTGACTACGCATCGCGCCGCTTTCGAGAAGAAGTGGCTGCTTGGCCTGATGGTTCCTACTCGGCCGAGTGCTTTGTTGATCATGATCCCCTCGGAAACCCTGACGTGCGATTGGCCTGCACTGTCACAGTGGATGGCGAGAACCTGTGCATCGATTTTACGGGATCAGATACCCGACAAGAGCTTCAGGCGTGGTCAACGTTTGGTAACACCCGTGGCTACACCGTCGGACAGATTGCAGCGATGATGGACCCCGACATTCCCAAGAATGAAGGCTTCTTTGAGTCAATCGAACTCATCATCCCCGAAGGCTGCGTTCTGAATCCAGTCGCTAATCGCCCAGTGTCGGCGGGGACTCACCACCCGGGTGCTGAAGTCGGAGAGGTTATTGCGCTTGCGCTTCAGGGAGCGCTTCCCAAGCGAGCCGTACCTCAGGTGTACAAGACCGGGATTCCGACCGTCATTATGGGAACAGACCCGCACACCGGACTTCAATTCACAGATCATTCAGCCGAGGTGTACGCCGGGTGGTGCAACGCTGCGTATGGGATGGACGCCTGGGGTTGCCAAGCTGCAGCCTTTGGCAACCTCTGGAAAGCCACAGCCGAGATCAATGAAAGCTTGTACCCGCATATTCAATGGGCCCGCGATTACCGAACGGACTCTGGTGGCGCTGGCGAGTGGCGAGGTCTCTGCGGAAGCCATTACGTCAAAGAGGTTCGAGTTGACGCTCGCGTCTACACCTATGTGGTTGGCATGAAGTACCCCATGCCTGGGATCGCAGGTGGACTGAGCGGAGAGCCCAACAAGTTGGTGCTTCGAGACGGCGACGCCGATGAGGTAGTGGTCGCGCACACTGCTGACTGGCTTGCGCTGGCTGCCGGACAACGAATTCGTTATGACTACGGCGGGGGTGGCGGATGGGGCGATCCGCTCAATCGAGATCCTCAAGCTGTGCTTGATGATGTGCTCGACGAGTATGTCTCGCATGAAGCTGCCGAGCGCGAGTACGGGGTTGTGCTGACTGGATCACTCGATGATCTGAGTTTGGCGCTCGACTTAGCTCAAACCACAGCGCTGCGAGCCGAACGCCGCTCCAAGCGTGCAGACAGTGCTCAGACAAGCGGTGCTCAGTGAGCGGGTACCGAGTCGGGATCGACGTAGGTGGCACGTTTACTGACCTCATCTGCGTCACTCCGCAGGGAGCGGTGCTGCTTGACAAAACAGCTACCACCCCAGAGGACCAATCCGTAGGAGTGATGAACGGGCTCGCACTTCTTGCGCAACGCGAAGGTCGAGAGGCCGACGAGTTTTGCTCAATGATCGAAGTGCTTGTCCACGGGACCACCACTGCCGATAACACAATGATAGAGATGGATGGAGCCGTCACAGGCATGCTTGTGACCGAAGGCCACCGCGATGAAATCGAGATGAGGCGGGTCCACAAGGAACAAATCTGGGACCCCGCCTATCCCGCACCAGTCCCAATCGCTCGGCGAAGGGCCCGAATTCCGATTCCGCAACGCATGGACTACCTAGGGGAGGAACTCCTCGCTCTAGACGAGGCCGCCGTGCGCGCTGGTGTTCAGAGACTCCGACAGCTTGGAGTCGAGTCGATAGCGGTGGTCTTTTTATTCTCGTTCGTTGACCCATCCCACGAGCTTCGGGCCAGAGAAATCATTCTGGAGGAGTACCCCGAGGTTGCTCATATTTCACTGTCTCATGAGGTCATGGCTCGCGGTCCTGAGTTTGAGCGCAGCTCGACCACCTTGGTCAATGCCTATACCGCTCCAAGAATCACCTCATATGTGGCACAGCTCGAACAAAAACTCCACAGCGCAGGCTGCACAGCCCCGCTGCTATTAATGCAAGCAACGGGTGGCGTCATGCCTCCTTCGTATGTTTCGCATCGAGCCGTGACGCTGCTTGGATCTGGTCCAACAGGTGGTGTGATCGGAGCTGCTCGAGCTGCGGCCGAGGCAGGGGTCACTGAGTTTGTAGCAGTCGATATGGGCGGAACAAGCTTTGACATTTGCCTAGTCCGAGATGGCTTACCCGAGGTAAAGGCCGATTGGAACTGGCGTTACCGCTACTACATCGGCCTACCTATGGTCGATATTCAGTGCATCGGGGCTGGTGGCGGATCAATCGCCCGAGTTCGGCAAGGAAGCCTTCTGGTCGGGCCCGAATCTGCCGGGGCGCAACCTGGACCTGTATGTTTCGCTCGGGGCGGAACGCTCCCAACAGTGACCGACGCCGATGCAGTGCTGGGCTACTTACGACCCACCGGTTTTGCCGATGGTCGCATGGACCTCGACCTCGAGGCTGCGCGAAAGGCCATTCGCAGCGAGGTCGCCGAGCCGCTTGACATTGATCTGATCGCTGCCGCTTGGGGGATCGAAAGAATCGTCAATGCGAATATGGCCACTGCAACGCGGAAGGTTCTCGCTGGCTACGGTGCGGATGCCCGAGAGTTGTCGCTGATTGCTTACGGTGGAAACGGTGCCGTGCATGCCTGGGCGATAGCCGAAGAACTCGGAGTCACTCGAATCTTGGTTCCGCGTGCTGCTCCCGTGTTCTCGGCACTTGGACTACTCATTGCCGACTACCGAGTCGACCTGCAACTTGCGCAGGTCTCACCCATGGCCCTGGTTGACCCAGAACAACTTCGCCGAATGCTTGTGGACCTCTCTTCAGAAGCCGTTGCCGAACTTGATCCTGCTCAACTCGACCCGCAACAGATCGATGTGCAGCGCTTCGTGCAAATGGCGTACCCAGGACAAAATTTCGACCTGAGCATTGCCGCCCCACTCGTCGGCGAGTCCTCGGATTTTCTCGCAGAACTGATCGAGAGGTTCCACGATCAGCATCTTGCAGAGCGTGGGTTTGCCTTCCGAGAAAACAGCCCCGTGCTGCGCGGGGTTCGTGCACTTGTTACCGGCCATACTCCTCACCCACCGACCCTTGCCGAGTCCGCAGGAGCGAAAGATCTAGAGGGTGCTCGGACCGGTTCTCGGCCTGTGTACTTTGGTTCTGGATTTGTAGAGGCGCCCACTTTCGACGGGGGACTCCTTGGGGTTGGAGTCAGAGTCAGCGGACCAGCCTTGATTGAGGAACGGTTCACCGTGATTGTGATTCCTCCCGGGTGGACCGCCGAGCTGCTCGAGAGTTCCTCCTTCGAGCTGACCAAGGACTGACTCATGTCTGCTGGCCTCACCCCATTACAGGCTCGAAATTTGATTGCGCTGATGAACCAACTCGTTCCCGGAGATGAGCTCTCGCCGGCAGCAGGAGATTCGGGCGGGGCCGACTATGTGAACGGATTGCTCACAGCGTTTGACTTTGACCCTCCCCATATCTGGGCTGGGGGGCCCTTCTCTGGCCGGCACGGGGGCGCAGCGAGTTTCGAGAACTGGATTGCACTCGCCCCTTGGGAGCTAGTCGCTTGGAGGTCTCGCATTGAAGACCTCAACGCGCAGTACCACACGGGCTTGGACTCATTGGGTGCCGAGTTTGCAGAGATGCCTGCCGACGCTCAGACCGAAGCGGTCGCAGCAGCCTCTGATGGGTTCCGCGAACTGGTCTTCACTCATGCCTGCGAGGCCCTGTACGGGGACCCGGTCTATGGCGGTAATCGCAAGATGAGCGGATGGCTCGCAATCGACTACCGCGGAGACTCTCAGCCAAGTGGGTACTCCGACCAAGAGGTGAGTGCCCCATGATGCACGGTGCCGTAGATGGGGTCGACGCCGACGCGATCATCATCGGATCTGGCCCTGGCGGGGCCGCTGTTGCGCACGCGCTCACACAAGCGGGTTGGTCAGTGATCTTGTTAGAAAAGGGGCAGAACCACCTGTTATCTCTGCAGGCTCCCTTTGCGCCACTCGGCCACTTCTCGAATGACGAGATCAAGTTCACGCAGCGGCATTTTTTGGGGCCTGATCCGCTTCTCGAACCCAGGACATTCAGGCGCTCATCTGAAGACGGCGACCGCATCCTCACGGGAGAGGTCAACAACTTGCCCTCGACCCTGGGCGGTGGGGGCGTGCACGCTGATGGCAAGTTGCCAAGATTTCGGGAGATCGACTTCCAGCTTCTTAGCGAGCTAGGCCCGGTCGAGGGTGCGGACATCGCTGACTGGCCGCTGAGCTATGCAGACCTAGAGCCCTATTACGCCGAGGCTGAGAAGCTCGTCGGTGTTGCGGGCGAAGAGACGAACCCCTTCGCCGCTTGGAGGTCTGGGCCGTTCCCCATGCCACCCGGGGTGGATATGTTCGGTGCACAAATTTCTTCGGCGGCCGCTGAGCGCGCCGGGCTTCACCCGTACCGAGCACCAACAGGCGTGAACTCGGTGGAGTACCAAGGACGCCCCGCTTGCAACAACTGTGGATTCTGCGCCTTTTATGGTTGCCCGATTGAAGCCAAAGGCGACCCCGTGAGCATGCTGCGCGCGGCGCTAGCCACTGGCCGCTGTCAGATCATTCCTTTGGCCTACGCAACCGAGATCACCACTGATCCGGCGAAAAATAGGGCCACCGGTGTTCGGTACTTGGACTTGTCAGCCGCGCCCACCGCCCAGGGAGAAGCACCGGTTCGGGAGCTTCGCTCACATCACCTGGTGCTAGCGGGTGGCGCATTCGAAACCCCGCGACTACTTCTGCGTAATGAGCTTGGAAATTCCTCGGGTCGAGTTGGCCAACACCTGATGTTTCATTTTCAAACTCTGGTAGTTGGTGCAGTTCGGGAGCGCCTCTGGGGTGCGAGCCGTGGGCGGTCGGTTACGCATCTGCACGACGATCACATTGACGGAGACCAAGCTTCTCGTGCTGCAGCGCACGCTGCTGGACTGCCATGGATCCGGGGCGGGATCGTCGAACACGGCAGCTCAACAGGCCCCGTCAACGAAGCACTTCTACAAGGCGCTGGCGCTCATCATCCACTTGCCATGCGCAACTCGGAACTACGCGAACGCCTCTGGGTGTTCACGATGCAGGGAGAGGACCTGTCGCAGCGAACCAACCGCGTGGATCTTGACCCGACAGTCCGCGACGCATGGGGGCTTGCTGCGGGCCGCGTGACCTATCAGCCACATCAACACGAGCTTGTGACTTCGAATCATGTGGCACCCATTCTGGAAGGTGTTATGCGTGATTCGGGGGCAGTCTGGACTGCAGCAAGCACCTCGCCCCCCGTTGGCGACCATGCAGGAACGTCCCCATTGGGACTTGCACCTGCGACTTACCACATCATGGGTACGGCAAAAATGGGCTTCGATCCACTCAACTCTGTTGTTGATCCGACCGGTCGACTCTGGGATCTTCCCAACGTGATCATCGCTGACAGTTCGGTGTTTCCGACCTCTGCCGGCTACGGACCAACCTTGACTCTGGTTGCACTGGCTACTCGGGCGGCAAGACTCCTGACCGGCAATCCGCTCGCACAATCACAACCCACCTAGGTCAAGAACGTGGCAGGCCCAGTATGCGGTCACCAATAATCGTTTTTTGAATCTCCGAGGTTCCGCCAGCAATCGAGGCCGCCATCGACCACAGGTACTGCCGCTGCCATGGACCGGCCAGCGGACTGGCATCAGCTAGAACATCAAGAGCAGCCGCAGACATCTGTTGAGTCATCTCGGTCCAAGCAAGCTTGATGTAACTCGATTCGGGCCCTGGCTCCTCTCCATGAGAGAGCCGAGTCAACGTGCGCCAATTGTGAAGCTTGAGCAACCGAAGTTGTATAAACGCAGTTGCTAATTGCTCACTGACCTCAGGGTCTTCCAGCGTTCCCGAGTCTGCGGCCAAACGGTATAACTCGTCCAAGAAAACCTCGTGCACTACCTGTTCTTTGAACGGAAAGTTCGTGCCACGCTCATGCGCAAGAGTCGTGTTCGCAACGGCCCAGCCGGCATCGAGCTCGCCAACTAGGTGATCAGCGGGCACGAATACCTGATCCAGAAAGACTTCGTTGAATTCGGCCTCTCCCGTCATCTGCACCAGCGGTCGGATTTCGATGCCTGGGGAGTCCATGTCAATGACGAGATAGGAAATCCCCCGATGCTTCGGAGCCTCTGCATTCGTCCGAGCCAAACAGATTCCCCAGCGCGCATGTTGGGCATAGCTCGTCCAGACTTTTTGCCCCGTAACCAGCCAACCAGATCGCCCATCAGACAAGGTTGTCGGCTCGGCGATAGTTCGTAGCGAAGCCAAATCGGAACCCGCATCAGGTTCGCTAAACAACTGACACCAGATCTCGGAAGCATCCAAAATGCTAGGAAGCCACCGAGTTCGCTGCTCCTGCGTGCCATGAGCCAACAGGGTGGGCCCAGCCAGGTTCAGACCCACGCGATTGACGAGTTGCGGAGCTCCGGAGCGGGCATATTCCATGTTGAACAGAGCCACTTGCACTGGTGTGGCATCGCGCCCGCCCACAGCTGTTGGCCAGGTGATCCCAACCCAATTTGTGGACGCCAATCTTGCCTGCCAGACGCGTCCCCACTCAATCTCGGCATCAAGGTCCGGAAATTTTGGGGCGAGTTGCACATTCGCGGCAAGAAACTCTCGGGCTTCAGAAGCAAAGGCAAGTTCAGACTCGGTAAATGACAGGTCCATTTTGTGTCCCTAGATGTCCCAAAATCTCAGGCGACCTGCCTGTTGTAACTCTGAGCGCAACCGTTGCTCATCGCTGTCGGTGAATTCCCGGTAGACAGAATCCCCGCGTTCACGCACCCAGAGTTGGTCGCTACCAATCTCGGACCTGCGGTATTTCTGCGTGGATAGCCGTCGGGTGAGCACCTTATTGGTGCCAGTGGTAGGCAGGGTTTGAGCCACCCTGACATAGCGCGGCCGCCACTTGGTCATAACCGCAGCGGAACCGTCCAGCCAGACAGCGAATTCTGAGGGGTCAAACGTTTGATCCGGGCGCATCACCACTGCTGCCATGACCTGATCCCCAGCATGCACATCGGGAACCCCATAGGCCACTGCAAGAACAAAATCGGGGTGAGTGGAGAGCGCCGCATCAATCGGGCCAGAGGCAAAATTCTCGCCATCTACACGGATCCAATCGGAAGTCCTACCTGCAAAGTACAAGTAGCGATCCTGGTCTAGGTAGCCCAGGTCTCCTGACCAGTACCAGCCCTTGCGCGTAGCTGCAGCAGTGGCTTCGTCGTTGTTGTAGTAGCCCTCGAATGGCCCTGCACCGGCAGTGTTGACAATCTCACCAATACATTCGGCCGGATTGAGCAGAGACCCAGCGGCATCTAACTCCGCTGCCGCACACGGCTCGCCTTGCTCAGAAATAATTGCAATTGACTCCCCCGCAATTCCCATCGCACCCTGACGTGGGTCTGCGTCACGGTTCACGGCAATGGCGCCTTCAGTAGATCCAAAAGCGTCAATCACCTTGACCCCGAATCGCTCAGAGAACTGCTCAATGACTTGCGGCGATCCTTCGTTGCCGAAGGCAACTCGCAAAGAATTCTCTGCGTCATCAGCCAACTCGGCAGTCGCAACGAGGTACGACAGGGGCTTACCCGTGTAGTTGAAATACGTGGCTTGATACTGACGCACATCCTCTAGCCAGCGAGAAGCAGAGAACTTGCGGCGAAGCCCCACCGCGCAGCCAGCCACAAGCGAAGGCATCCAGCCGACCATGAGAGCATTGGAGTGGAAGAGCGGCATGCAGATGTACCCAACATCCGTTGGGCCTAGCTCGAGCAAAGAAGCCAACCGATTGCCCGTCGTGAGCAACCTTCTCTGCGAACAGATCACGGCCTTCGGCGCCGATGTCGTTCCCGAGGTGAAGATCAACGCCCAAGGCGTCTCTGCCGAAGGTTGGATGCCGGGGTCTGCATCGGAGACCACATTGAGGGCAGCCTCTAGGTCATCAGCTTTGATCCCTTTAGGCTGATCGGCAGCAGTCTCACTGGGGAACCGGTTCGATACCAGCAGCTCACAATGGTTGAGCTGCCCGGCAATCACTTCGACCTCTGGCAAGTGCGTGGGTTCGGTAATCAGAAGATCAACATCGGTATGAACCAGATCTCGAAGCAGATGCTCTCCAACTCGGGTGTGATTTAGCCCCACTACCGTTGACCCGCTCAGCGCTGCACCACCTAGAGCAAAAAGGTAATCAGGTGAGTTGTCGAGCAGTAGCCCCACGTGTAGTGGCCGGTGATCACTACCGTCACCTCGCGACTGCCGACGGCTCAAGAACAGCTGCGCCCAGCGCTGCGACTCGGCCACGTACTCACCGTGGGTCCAGGTCTGCGCTGCCCAGTGGATTGCTGGCCTGGCAGCGATGACAGGGTCAGAAGCGTTCGCCCTAAGCAGTTCAGCAGCATTGGGGGCTGGAAGATTTGCCTGGCCCGGAGCTGGAACTGTGACGCCCAGAGCTGGAGCTGTGATGATTGAGTCCTGCACGACCCGCATTGTACTGACACCGGCGTCAGTGATGTATTGGGCATTCTGTCTTCATCATCTACTCTGCAGTTATGTCGACTAGTCCGAGTACCCCCACTCGCGCTCGTGGACGAGCGACGAAGGCAAAACTGATGACGGCTGGCGTTGCCGTGTTTTCGGCTAGGGGCTTCAGAGCGACGCGAGTCGACGACATTGTGAAGCGGGCGCGAATTTCACACGGAACGTTTTACTTGTACTTCAGTTCCAAGGATGACCTGTTTGAGCAACTTGTGGCTGAGGTGGCTAGCGAGCTCAGTTCTCTGACCGATTCACTCCCAGCAATTCGCCCGACCACAGAAAGTCGCGCCGACCTTGAGTTGTGGTTGGTGTCCTTTATTGAGCTCTATTCCAAGTACGGCCCACTCATCCGCAGTTGGACCGAAGCAGAGCGCGGCGGGATGTCTACCGCAGAGGACGTGCTTGGAACAGTCGCTGACGCGCTGACGGCCAAGGTAAAGATTCGCAAGCGCAAAGACTTTGATCCGCGGATAGCCTCGCTGGCGTTGCTGGCAATGGTCGAGCGAGTGAACTACTTCTCTGTCACGGGTCAAGTGGATGAAGAGGTCGAGCAACTTGCCCGCACATTGGCCGACATCATGCTGGATGCATTTTTTGGAGCACAAATTTAGAGATCGAACCCGCATGAGCCGGTAACTGACGCTAGTGTCATGTTTCGTCATCTGATACCAGGGGGTTTCATGCGATCCAGAATTTTGGTCTCTGCGATATTCGTTTCTCTACTGGCTGCAGCCTGCAGCAATTCCAGCTCGGAGGGGACGACAACCACCTCTGCTGCCAAAGGCGGGGATAGCTCCGCTACCCAGGTGGCAGTCACTGCTCCGGGGGTGACGGCGGACGAGATTCGGGTTGGGGGCGTCGCATCGACGACCAATCCACTCGGCGGCAAGTACGGGGAGTCCTTTGATGGGGTACAGGCATATTTTGCGATGGTGAACTCAGAGGGCGGAATCTACGGACGCGACCTCACGCTGGCATCAGAACGAGACGACCAACTCAGCAACAATGATGCCGAGGTACAAGGCCTCCTCGAACAAGACAATGTCTTTGCTGCACTTCCCATGACCACGTTGTTGTTCACCGGTTCTGACCGACTCGTTCAGTCCGGGATTCCTACCTTTGGTTGGACCATCAACCCTGAATGGCAAGGCACCACAGAGGTACCCAAGTTGAACCTTTTTGGTCAGGCGGGGTCATACCTCTGCCTCGGATGCGAGCAACCACAGGTTGCCTACGTAGCCAAGATCTCTGACAGTCACAAGATCGGCGTCCTGGCCTACAACGTTCCTCAGTCCACCGAATGCGCCGAGGGTTGGGAGAAAACCTTCGACATCTACGGGGAAGAAGCCGACGCAGAAGTGGTGTTCTCGGACAAGTCTCTGAGCTACGGGATTACCGATCTCTCCGTGCAAGTGTCAAAGATGAAAGATGCCGGGGTGGACATGGTGGTCACCTGCATGGACACCAACGCAGTTGTAGCACTGGGCAAGGAACTTAAAAAACAGGCCGTTGAGGCCATTCAGTTTCTGCCCAACGGGTATGACCAAGCCTTCTTAGACGAGTTCGGAGACCTGTTCGAGGGTTCCTACGCCTGGACCTCTTTTGCTCCCTTTGAAACCACACCACAGCCGAAAGGCCTGAAAAACTACCTGAAGTGGATGGAAGCCACTGACGGGCGAATCGGTGAAAACAGTCTGGTGGGTTGGCTCAACGCTGATCTATTCGTTACTGGCCTGCAAAAAGCAGGGCCAAACTTTGATCAGCAGAAGGTTGTCTCCTCGATCAACGAACTCACCGATTACAACGCTGACGGCCTGCTGAGTTCAATCGACTGGTCAAACGAGCACAACAAGCGCGGTGAAACCACATGTGGAGCCGTTCTGATCGTGAAGGACTCAGAGTTCGTCCCCGTCACCATTGCAAAGGGCAAACCCTTCTCCTGCTTCGCGTTGAATACAGGCGTACTCACCACCACGGCTCAGTAATCACCCGTGGTCGACCTGCTGGAATACGCAGTCAGGGGCATCCCGACGGGGTGCGTATTTGCCCTGCTTGCCGTTGGTCTAGTCCTGACCTACAAAACCTCTGGTGTGTTTAACCTGGCATTTGCTGCTCAGGCCTACACCAGTGCCGCAGTTTTTTACGTGCTCAGAAAAGAGCAGGAATGGCCGCTGTTCTGGTCAGCATTCATAGCGATTGTGATTGTGGGGCCGGCGCTAGGGCTGCTACTAGAGAGGGTGCTATTCCGACACCTACGAGGTGCGGGATCCCTAGCCAAAATGGTGACCTCCCTTGGCTTGCTGATCGCAATACCCGAGGTTGTCAAACTGTTCTTCGGATCTGACGCCAAATCGAACCCTCCTCCCTTGTGGTACGTCCGCCGGACCGACGAATGGCTCTGGCCTCAGGGCAGCAAATTCGTCTTGGATGCAGGACAAGTCACAACCATCGTCTCTACGTTGGTTGTGGTTGTGGGCCTCACCGTGTTGTTCCGGTATACCAATCTGGGACTTCGGATGCGGGCGGTAGTGGAGAGCCCGCGACTTGCAGAACTCAACGGGGTGAACGCTGAGCGGGTCTCGATGGCATCTTGGATGCTCTCATCCATGATGGCCGGACTTGCCGGTGTGCTCGTCGCACCTCTCTTCGCATCGCTCAATCCGATTGATCTGTTTACGCTCCTCGTAGCGGCCCTTGCAGCAACCGTGGTGGGTGGCCTGAGCAGCATCCCGCTGACATTCTTCGGCGCCATTGGCTTGGGAATGTTGCAGGCGGTTCTTGCAGGATCGCTGCCGACAAACAGTGTCTTGGCAACGGGCCTGCGGCCAGGATTGCCATTCCTAGTGCTGTTTGCGCTGCTCATCTTTCGGCCCGGGCTTCGTTCAAATTCTGAGACGGCTGACCCACTCGCCACCGTTGACCCTCCTCTACCCGTGCCCGTTGCAGTCAGTCGGCCAAGGTGGATGAGCATCTCCTCTCGCACAGTCGGGGTTGTTGCCACGATATTTGGATTGCTTGTCTCGTGGTTTCTGCTGGATGGGTTTTGGCTCGCAATCGTGATCTCTGGGGTAGTCCTTGCCGTCATCATGCTGTCATTGACCGTGGTCACTGGGATCGGCGGGATGTTGTCCTTAGCTCAAGCTGCACTCGCAGCGATTGGCGCCTTCACCACAGCTCAAGTCGTAACAGCCACGGGTCTTCCAGTGCTCGTGGCCATGCTGATCGGGGCCGCAGTGGCCGCAGCATGTGGGGCTCTGCTCGCTATTCCTGTGGTCCGCCTTGACGGGGTCTACTTGGCTTTGGCAACACTGGCTTTCGCTCTGATGTTCGAGAGCATTCTGGTTCCCCTGTCTTGGGTGAGCGGAGGCTCGGTCCCACTGGCAGTTCCTCGGCCAGTGATCGGGCCATGGGACCTAGCCGACGACCGATACTTTCTGCTGTTTGCGGCGCTCTGCCTGACCGTGATTGCACTAGCCGTTATTCGGGTGAGACAAGGCACAACCGGCAGATTCCTCCAAGCCATCCAAAGCTCCCCAACAGCCGCGAACTCAATCGGAATTAGCGGAGGCCGCTCCCGAATAATCGCCTTTACGCTCGCTGCCGGAATCGCCGGATTTGGAGGAGGCCTGCTCGCATCATTCGCGGGTCGCGCGAACTACCAGGCAAGCTTCCCGTATGTAGTCGGCCTTGTCTGGGTAGCCCTGGTCATCTCAGCCGGGGCACGAAGCATTCAAGCTGCCGTGTTCTCTGGGATCATGTTCTTCTTATTGCCAGCCACGCTGAACCGAGTCTTTTCTTGGCCAGAAAACTATCTGGAAGCCCACCAGCAGGCTCCAGAGTGGATGCAGAACCTCCTGGGCCTGGTTCAACCTAATTGGGCTTTACCGGTGTCGTTCATCCTGTTCGGGATCGGTGCATTTACCTATGCCAAGCACCCCGAGGGAATCATCGAGGCGCGGACAAACTCCTCGGTCACAGCACTACTGCGTTGGACTGAACGGCGTAAGGCGAAAGTCGACGCATCCAGCAGCGTGGATGCGCCACAGGTATCTGCCTGATGACCCCGACAACAGACTCGACCGAACATCCAAACGAACAGCCGGCACCGCTTCTTCAGGCCTCCGGTATCAGCAAACGATTTGCTGGGCTCATGGCCCTTGCCGACGTCTCGATTCAGGTTGGCGCAGGCGAGACAGTGGCTGTGATTGGTCCGAACGGTGCAGGAAAGAGCACCCTGTTCAACTGCTTGAGCGGAGTACTGCGAGCAGACCGGGGGACGGTGACGTTCGATGGGCAGCGCCTCGAGTCCCTAGGCCCGACTCAACGTTCCCGTCTGGGAATCGCCCGAACCTTCCAGCGAATCGAACTGTTTGGTGGCATGACTGTTCGCGATCATTTGATGGTGGCTGAACGTGCCCGCTCAGGACGCGGTGGGCTTTGGTCTGATCTCTTTCGATCCTCCAAGCCGACCGAAGAGGAGTATGCCCGTTGCCAAGCAGTACTTGACCTGCTCGGACTCGATGATGTCGAGGACCGCTCCGCAGACTCGCTCTCGTTAGGCAAGGGCCGGCTCGTAGAACTGGGACGCGCCCTGATGTGCGAGCCGCGACTCCTCTTCCTTGATGAACCCTCCTCTGGCCTAGACCGCAACGAAACCGAAGAGATGAGCCTGGCCCTAGAGACAGTGCAACGAGAACACGGCACAGCCGTCGTGCTCATTGAGCACGACGTTCCGATGGTGCAGCGCCTAGCAACTCGCATCTATGTGCTCGACTACGGAAGCTTGATTGCAAGTGGCAACACCATGGATGTGCTCGAGGACGAGGTCGTTCGCGCTGCCTACCTTGGAGTAGCCACATGAGCACTCCTGTGTTGAGCTGCGAGAATCTCGAGGCTGGCTACGGCCCGTTCCGCGCCCTATTTGGAATTTCCTTCGAGGTCGCTGAGGGAACTGCAACAGCCTTGATCGGCCCCAACGGTGCCGGCAAGTCAACAGTGGCACGAGTAGCGAGCGGACTCGTTGCTCCTTCTGCGGGTCGGGTGCTGGTCAAGGGCGTGGACATGTCCGGCAAGGCCCCCCACGAGTTCGCTGAGGCAGGGATCGCTCACGCCCCAGAAGGGCGGGCTGTCTTTGCGACTTTGACGGTGCAAGAGAATCTGGAACTCGCCTTCCGAGAGGCGCTCGGCCGCAAGGGTGTTGGGGCTGCACTCGATGAGGCGTACGAGATGTTTCCTCGCCTGAAGGAACGGCGCACGCAGCTCGCTGGCACTCTCTCGGGGGGCGAGCAACGAATTTTGACGCTGGCACGAGTCATGATTCTGCGACCCGCCCTTCTGATTGCAGACGAGCTCTCATTGGGGTTAGCCCCGATGATCACCACCGAGGTCTACCGAATTCTTGAAAGAATCAAGGCGGCTGGCTGCGCCCTTCTCATCGTGGAACAACACATGGATTATGCGCTGGCCTTATCTGATGAGGTGCTGCTGTTACGTCAGGGAGAGGTCACCTTTCGGGGTCCACCAAGTGAGCTGGACCGAAGATCCGCCTCGCTCCTTTCAGAGTCACTACCCAAGAACTCACCACCGAAGGACGACTCATAATGACCACCGACCCGACCCCAGTTCCCGAGTCGATCCCCGCAGCGGTGTACCAATCACAGCGTGTGGTCACCATCGAACAGCGACCACTAGCGGAGCCCACCCCCGCTCAAGTAGTCGTCGAGGTCAGTCACTGCGGAATCTGTGGAAGCGACCTTCACCTGATTGACGAGGGTTGGGGACAATCAGGAGACGTGTTGGGCCATGAGTGGAGCGGAATCGTTCGCTCTGTGGGTGACGCTGCGGTTGCGTTCAAACCTGGGGATCGAGTCATCGGTGTCGATTCGCCAACGTGCGGAGTCTGCGCCGCTTGCGTAGCTGGAAAGCCCTCGCAATGCGAGGATCGCGAGCCAACCACGGGCCATTTCGACGGCGCCTTTGCGACTCATGTGCTGGCCGATGCCACTACTTTGCTGCACATACCAGATGGGCTCGGGCTTCGCGAGGCCGCTCTTGCCGAGCCATTAGCTGTGGCTCTGCACGCAATCACGCGCTCTGGAATACAACAGGGGAATAGCGCAATTGTCTTTGGTGCCGGGCCAATCGGTGCCCTCATTGCAGCAGTACTCATAGGGGATGGACATCAGGTGACTGTGGTGGAGCCGGCCGAGCAACGCCAAGAACTAGCCCGCGGACTTGGCGCTACCGCCGTGCTGCGGCCCGAGGACTTGCCGAGCTTCGACATGAGCCAGGTAGATACGCTCGCCGAGAATGCCGTGCATGTGGTGTTCGAATGCTCGGGGCGTCGCGATGCAATGGAATCCGGGTTTCAGCAGTTGCGGCGGGGCGGGGTGCTCGTGGTAGTTGGCACTGGAATCGACCGCCCTAGGTTTGATCCAAATCGCATGATCCTCTTGGAGCTGACGGTATGCGGAGCGTTCATCTATGACGCCGACGGGTTTGAGACGGCACTCGAACTATTGAGAAGCGGTTCTCTGCGTACGGATCTGCTCATAGATCAGGCCGAATACGACCTCACTGGCGTTGCAGAAGCCGTGGACAAACTTGTTCGGGGCGAACATTCCGGAAAAGTAATGATCACACCAGGAGGAGTTAGAGAATGACTGATCAAACCGACAACCAAACCAGCAGCAGCAGCAGCAAAACTACAAGCAGCCAAGCTGACGCGCAGCAGCTCTTTCCGGCTGGGATCCCTCGGCTGAATCACATCGGGTTATCTCTCCCTGCTGACGCCCTGAGCGCAGAAGGCCGAGCTGAAATTCTTGCTTTTTACGGCGAGTGTTTCGGCTGGAACGAGCTGCCTACCGAGACTCTTGATCGAACCAGAATGGTGCTTGCAGTTGGCCACTGGGATCAGTTCGTATTTCTTCACGCAGACGAAGAGCCTATGGACTGCCCGCGACTTGATCATTTCGGCGTCTCGGTGCAATCCCGAGCCGATCTTGACTCAGCCTGGTCTCGCGTGGCTAGTTGGGCTGAGCGTGACAGTCGAGTCGATGTCATAGAGCCCGCAGTGGACGACTTTGAGGTACTGAAGATTCACTCGTTCTACGTTCGATTCTTATTGCCAATGATGGTTGAAGTTCAATACTGGGAGTTTGCCTAACATGTCGAGTCATCCGATCAGACACGGAGCTTTTGTCCCTCAGGGATGGAAGCTTGAGTACACCGGCATCGATCCTCGTCAGGCTTGGCTGACCTCGGTCGGCTGGGCCCAGCATGCCGAGGGACTCGGATATGACCACCTCTGGGTCTATGACCATGTAGAGACGGTTCCTCGCCGTGAGCGAACTCACTGTTTTGAGGCATTCACCATGCTGGCAGCGCTGTCACAGGTAACCGAGAAGGCAGAGCTCGGGCAACTCGTCACCTGCGTGGGATACCGCAATGTGGGACTGCTAGCTAAAGAGGCCGCCTGCGTAGACGTGATGTCGAATGGTCGGCTCATCCTTGGAATCGGCGCCGGCTGGTTTGAGCGTGAGTATGAGGCCTATGGATACGAGTACCCATCGAATCGGGACCGCCTGGCTCTGCTCAACGAGGCCCTTGAGGTGATTCCACAACTCTGGTCAGAGGAGGTGGTCAGCTACGAGGGACAACACATTCAACTTGATGGTGCCTACTGCGAACCACAACCGCTTCGTTCCCCTCGGCCGCCGATCTTGGTGGGCGGTGGCGGCGAAAAAGTGACACTGCGGATCGCCGCTCGTCATGCAGATATGACCAACTGGCAGGTAGGGCTGGACTCATACATTCATAAGTCGAGCCTGCTTGACGGCTACTGCGAAGACATCGGACGAGACCCTGAGTCAATCATTCGCACTCACGGGCCAGACTGTCTCATAGTCAACTCACAGGCCGAGCTTGATCAGTGGCTCGAGACCAAAGATGGAGGCCATCTTTGGGGTGCTACGGACCATGAGGAGTACCTGCGAGACAACTTTGTGGGCACGGTAGAGCAGGTTGCAGAAAAGGCCCAAGCCTTTATCGATGCCGGTTGCTCCGAATTCATTCTCTGGTTTCGGGATGCACCTTCTTATGACTCCATGACTGCGTGGATGCAAGGTGTCGTGCCATTACTCCACTGACGCTGGTGTCAGTTAGGGCCGGTGTCAGGTAGTGTGTTGACATGTCGCGTCGAGTAGCAATAGTGGGAGTCGCGTTGTCCGACACAGGACGCGTAGATGAACTCACCCCGTTTCATTTGCATGCCCAAGCTGTGCGGGGAGCCATTGCAGATGCAGGGCTAAAAAAGGAAGACATAGATGGGTTTGCCTCGCATGGAACTGGCACGCTGCCACCAATCGAGGTAGCTGAATACCTCGGATTACGGCCGACTTGGTTCGACTCCACTGGGATTGGTGGGGGAACCTGGGAGGTCATGGCGGCCCATGCAGTTGATGCCATTAGCAACGGCCATGCCGATGTGATTGTGCTGTCCTATGGATCAACGACTCGAGCCGATCTCAAAAAGGGTCGCCGCACAGCAAACCTGAGCTTTGGCGCCCGTGGACCGATTCAATATGAGGTCCCCTACGGCCACACACTGATTGCGAAGTACGGCATGGCAACGAACCGCCACCGCTACGAGTACGGAACCACGATGGAGCAGCTAGCCGAAATAGCGGTCTCGCACCGTTATAACGCCAGCTTCAATCCAGATGCCTACTACCGCGAGCCAATCACTATCGAGGAAGTACTCGATGGTCCAATGATTGCCGACCCGTTCACCAAACTTCAGTGCTGTATCCGCTCAGACGGTGGCTGCGCAGTTGTGTTTGCTGCCGAGGATCGCGTGGATGATTGCAAGACTGATCCAGTCTGGGTTCTCGGTTCAGGCCAGCATGCCTCGCACAGTTCCATGTCGGAATGGGATGACTTCTGTGTTGGCCCAGCAGCCAAAGCGGGGGCCGACGCGTTTGCTCGCGCAGGTGTGACTCCTGCAGACATCGACCTGTGCTGCATCTATGACGCATTCACCTTCATGGTGCTTGAGACTCTCGAAGATCTGGGGTTCTGCGCCAAAGGCGAGGGCGGGTCATTTGTTGAAGATGGCAAGCTCCGCATCGGAGGCGCGTTACCCACAAACCCCGATGGCGGTGGGCTCTCTGCCTGTCACCCAGGGATGCGCGGGCTGTTTCTGATCGTGGAGGCCACTCGTCAGCTACGAGGGGATTACGCCGCTGCCGGCACACCGGAGCGGCAAGTGGCTGCAGCCGAACTGGCCTGCGTCTCGGGCACCGGCGGCTGGTTCTGCGCCAATGGCACGATGATCCTGGGATCTGCCTAAATCAGTTCTGGCTCAATCAGTTCTGGCTCAGGGCAGTTCGGGAGCAAATACTGCCATCGTGACTTCATCGGTGACGGGCTCGGTGCGAAAGCTCAGTCTCATCCCGATGCTCAGCTGATCGGGAGCGCAGTCCACTACTCGAGTCATCATTCGGGGACCTTCGTCTAGGTCCACCATCGCAGCGATATACGGAACTTGTTCCCCGAATGGAGGCAGGTCATTTCGGTAGACCACCGAGTGCGAGTACAACACCGCTCCCCCGCCGGCTTCAACCCAACTCACATCCTCGCTCCAGCAAAAGGGGCAAAACGGTCGAGGGTAGGAATGGTACTGAGAACAGCTTGCACACAACTTGAGCAGGAGCCGTCCTTCTCTGAGGGCAGACCAATAAGGCTCGGACTCTGGCTCAATGGTGGGGAGGTCAAATCTGGGGCCGGTAACTGACACGAGCGTCAGATTACCATCACCGCGCTGCCTTCGCTGCCCTACGCGCTCCTAGCAAGATTTCGGTCGTTCTGAGCTGTCATACGAACCTCGGAACCGACCATCTCTTCGGCCTCTAATCGAGCTAGAAAGCCAGCCTCTTCAACCCGGCCGTACGCTCGGCCGGCACCATGTGGAAGATCAACCACGAGTAGCCCCCACTGAGCAGAACCATCACGGCCGTGCACCACTGAATACGTCGCAATTTTGGCAGGGCCGGAATAGCTATCGACGAGTGGAAGCGCAGTCGGCGCAGCCTGCGGCCCTGCTGGCTCAACTGCTGGCTCAGCTGCAGCCGAGGCAGGCTCAGTGCAGTACACCGCTGCGATGTGCTTGGTCATGTGCATGCCCACCCCAGATACCAACCCGAATGAGCCAGGGTCTGCACGTAACACCTCAACCATCGCAGCAATTGAGTGCGACAGGTAGTTACTTGCAGGACCGCCCGCATAGGGCAGGCCGCCTGTCACGGTAAGCGAGCGGTCTGCACTCAGTAGGTCTATTCCAAGGGCATCAGCCGCAAAGTGAACCGAAGAAGCAAAGCAGGAGTACAGGTCGAGGTGATCGATTTCTTCGATGCTCACATCGGCTTGCTGCAGAGCAGAACCAAAGGCTGTAGTCATCGCCTCTGAACGAGACAAGTCCGGATGCTCTGCGAGATACACCGCGTCAGTCGCATAGGAGGAGCCACGCAGATACACGCGACGATCTTGAGGGACTCCTAGGCGGTCAGCCGCTTCGTGGCTAGCGATGATCACTGCTGCAGACATGTCCACATCCATAAAGGCCACTGTTCGCTTGGTATAGGGATAGCCCACCAGGCGATTCTCTGCTGTCACATCAACTAGGTCTGCTGCCGAGCGGACCTGCGGAAACCACGCGTTGGGATTGTTTGCCGCTGTGTGAGTCATCGGGGCAAAGAGTTCACCTATCTGGCGGCGATACAGCTCCGGTTCCACACTGAGTCGAGCTCGGCGCGCAATATCTCGTGCAGCAAACGTGAGCCAAGCTTGAAACACCTCATGGGCAATTTCGCTTGGGTGGAACGGTGCTTCAAAGGGAATCCCTTCTGGCTTTGCATGCCGGTAGGACCAGTTCGGCCTCTCTCCAGCACGCTTCAGACGCCTCTTTGTATCCAGCGCTTCTGCTCCGACCACGGCCGCAACCTCGAGTTGTCCAGCCGAAATCTGTGCTGCAGCAGCAGAGAGCAGTTGTTGCGGAACAGTGCCGCCGATTCCTGAGTAGGCAAGCCGTTGCGGTGTTATCCCAAGCTCGGCTGCTAAGCGCCCTGCGGGGTCGTCGTATGGCCAGGACATGCAGTACACGAGGTCAAGACTCTGCACTGCCGCTAGTGGATCGGAGGTCGCCTGGCAATCCTTCGCTGCGGATCGCAGCACCTCTGCAGCCATCAGGAGCGGCTCGGGTGCCTGCTCCTCGCCGGACAGATGCCAGGTGCGTTGGGATACGCCAATAATGCAGGGGGACTGAGGGTTGATGCTCACCGAAGTGGACCGAGTTCTCGACTAGCTGGACCAATCGCTCGACCTGCGGGACTGGTCACTCGCCCTTCCAGTTGGGCTCGCGCTTCTCTTTGAAAGCCAAGGGCCCCTCTTTGGCATCCGCTGTTGAGAAGATCTTGGTAGAGAGTTCCTGTTCCACCTGATAGGCATCGCTCAGTGTGCCGTTCAATCCGCGAATGACCGACTCCTTGGTGGCCTGAACTGCCAGCGGCGCATTTGCCAGGATTCGTCGAGCCCACATGCCCGCCCGAGGCAGAAGGTCAGGCGGCGAGACAATCTCGTTGAGTAGACCAAGTTCCAAGGCATGCTCCGCAGAAAATGCTTCAGCAGTCAGGAGAAACTCCATGGCAGCCGGGAAATTCAGTTGCCGGGGTAGCCGCGCTGTGGTTCCGCCTCCTGCAAAGAGCCCTCGCTTTGGTTCCATCACACCGAAGGTTGCGCTTGGAGTCGCAAGGCGAATGTCGGTGCCGCCCAACATCTCCATGCCCCCAGCAACACAGGGGCCATCGATCGCCGCAATGATCGGCTTGTAGATCTTGGCATTTCTCAGAACTGCTCGGGTCCCGTCTTCAAGCTTGCATCCATCAATCTCGGTGACCTCACCCTTGGCGATCTGCTCGGAGAGCGCCGTGACCTGCGGGATGTACGTCTTGAGGTCTGCGCCCGACATGAAGTTTCCTGGCACCCCCGTGATAATCGCAACCCACAGGTCATCCTCGTAACGAAACTCCCTCCACGCGGCTGCGAGGTCGCGAAAATGGAACATATCAAGGGAGTTGCGCGACTCGGGTCGGTCGATCGTGATCAGCATCGCGTGTTCAATTGCGGACCCGCCAAGCACTGGGTTTCGTTCCACATGAATAGTCACGTTTGATGCCTTTCCAAGAACCTGACGCCCGTGTCAGGTTTTCTGTCAGAATACCAGTATGAACTGGACTCCACCACCACGTTCGGCTTGGGTCGACAAACTCGTACAGGTTGGCCAATCCCTTGGAGATGATGGCGCCGCGATGATCTCACTCGACCCCGAGGAACTCCTTGTTGGCGCACAGTCAGCAACAGGACTGCAGGATTTTGGGGATGACTGGTTTGAGGTCCCGTACCGCTGGCTCCTGGAATCAATGCAGAATGAGGCACAACTGCACCTCCCAGGCAGGCTGCGGGCGCGAACCGAAATTGACCGCATTCTTGCAAACCGACTGCGACTGGTTGAGCTCTGGAAAGAATCACCAACGCTGCTCACCGGCACAGTGGAGAAACCGATTTTTGTAACGGGCCTTGGCAGGTCCGGGACCACCTTGTTGCATGAATTACTAGCGCTCGATGACGGGGTCCGCTCCCCGCAACTCTGGGAGTTGATGTACTCAGTGCCGCCACCCCAAGCCGGCTCGTACGAAACCGACCTTCGTATTTCGCGTGCTGATGATGAGATCACGGTGATGGATGAGATGGTCCCGGCGTTTACCTCGATGCATGAGAACCGAGGTTTCTTGCCGACCGAATGCATCTTTGCTTTCGCACATCAATTCTCGAGCGACATGTTCACTGGCCTCTACAACGTGCCGAGCTACATGATTTCAAGATCGGGGCTTGATCACGCTCCCGAGTACTCCTGGCACCGCAGGATGCTCACCACCCTCAGTTCTGCTCATCCCGGCCGGTGGGTACTGAAAGCGCCTTCGCACTTGTCCTCATTGCCCTTGCTATTCCAGGAGTATCCAGACGCCCGGGTGGTCATTACCCACCGCGACCCACTTCGCGTCATTGGATCACTAGCAGACCTCATGGCCACGCTTCACTGGATGCACTCTGATCACGTCGACCACGCTGGAATCGCAGAGCTGCTTGGATTCGGTCTCGGCTACCTGATGGATGAGGTAACTGCTGTACGAGACTCTGCCGTACTACCAGAGGACCAGATCTCTGACGTGATCTATCAGGACCTGATCGCTGACCCAGTTGCAGTGATTACTGCCTTGTACTCCGACTGGGACTTGGAACTCACCGAAGAATATCTAGAACGCGTTCGAAGCTATATCGCTGCCAGACACACCGACAGGTCAAATGCTCACGCATATCGGTTCGAAGATACTGGCCTGAACCTTGCCGAGAATCGGGAGCGCCTCGCCCCCTATCAAGAACGGTTCGGAGTTATCTCCGAGGTTTAGAGCTGAATGATTCGAGCTGTCGGATGAGGCGGATTCTCTGCGAGCACCCAACGCACAAGCATGTAGCCCTCGGTGCGGCCACCAGTATCAATCCAATTCGCCGTACCAGGGTCCTCGGCAGCAATCACTAGCCGCCAGGAGCCATCCTCGCTCCGCTGCGCATTCTGATCATTCAGGCAAGTGGTTGAGTAGCGGGAGTCGTAGGACTCCATCCACGGATTGGTCACGGTGAGACCCCAATACGTGAAGGGTAATTCAGGCGCCTGCACGGTCACCTCGAGCGCCTCACCTTGCGCCAAGCGGAACAGGCCGCCGTGATAGGTCATGTCGGCATCGGAGTGACTCTGAAGCTCAGAGTCCTGATCTTCGACATGCTCAGCTCCGCTTTTGCCGCCAAAGTGATTCAGATTTGCCTCGGCCCCAGACCAAATCTCGGCGCAAGCGTGACCAACAAAGGACAAAAACATCGCGGCGAATTCAAGTTGCGGCGCAAACTCACTTGCAGTGCAACGAGGAGGGGGCACCTCGCCCACGAGTTGGATTCTTAACTGTGATGGTCGCTGAGTTTGCTTGTCATGAAAGGTCTCACGAATAGCGACTTGACCGCAGTCTGGCTCTAGTTGAATCCAGTTTCGAACTCCCTCGGGGCGCACAGCAGAGAGCCAGATATCAACCTCACCATCGCTGCCGAGTTCGAAGCTATCTAGATGCACCTGCGAGAGCGTCCCGGTCCGACCCCCCATCGGCCCCTTGCCAACCGGAGTGCCAAAGGTAAGGCCCACGTACGGGGCCTCTCCTCGTGTTCCCGTCATGTGGTACGTCTGCGATGAGTCAAGTGCGCAGAACCAATAGGTCACATCAGGGTTATCCACCATCAGCTTTCGAAAGGGAGTCTGCGAGACAAAAAGCTCTGGGTGTAATGCATCGTTCTTCTCGATGAACCACTCCTGTGCCAGTGAAGCCAACCGAGTTGCCCAGCGATACCCCTCCGCTAAATCTTGTGCAGTATGAGGAACCGGAGCCGCCAACATCCAGTCCACTGCCGCTCGCTGCGCGTCCAGCCAACCCTCGAAGGCGCTTGCCAAGCGTTCAGTATCAGAAGCCACTGCTGCATCTTCAGTCATGAGTTCAACTTTCCGTTGGATCGATTGAAGGTAAAATTCCCAATGACGCAACTGCCTCGAGCTGCTCAACAAACTGAGGCAACGAGTTCTGCAGCATGCGCAGGTTCACATGAGTTGCGCCGAGTTCCTGCAGCGAGCGAAGACGGTCCAAACTGCGATGAGGATCGTTGACAGGGTCAAGTTCCTCTGCCCCGAGCACGACATCGAAAGGTAGGTCGCGCTCCTCCCAGAACTGCGAGTTCCTGAGTTCCGCCAGCAGGCCGGAAAGTTGCTGATCATTCAATCCAAACGGGACCCAGCCGCTGCCTAGTTCGCAGGCACGTCGTAGCGATCGAGCAGTCCGACCCCCGATCCAGATGGTCGGATCGGTAGTCAGTGCGCAGGGGTCAACGACAAGACTAGAGAAGCGGAAGAATGCCCCGTCGTACTTTGGCTCTGCCACTCCCCAAGCTGAGCGAAGACCGCTCAGAAAGTCATCTGTTCGAGCACCGCGATCGGCGAACGGTACGTCGAGCAGTTCGAACTCCTCGTGCAGTGAGCCCACTCCGACACCAAGAATCACTCGCCCACCCGAGAGTACGTCAAGGGTGCCGTAGGTCTTCGCCACCTGGAGCGGATGGTGGTACGAACCAACCAGAACATGGGTTGCTAGAGCAATCCGCGAGGTCACGGCGGCCATCCAACTGAGCGTGACTGCCGGGTCGTAGTACCGCGTTCCTCGTGCTTGACCCGTAGCTGAGACTGCCTGAGAGGGAACAGCCACGTGCTCGGAACACGTCAGGTGGTGAAACCCCAACCGATCTGCTTCCTGAGCAATGACTCGAATGTCCTCGGGGGTAGCGGTGAGTTCCCAGGGTTGACCAACCCGGGGGTTCATCGAAAGTACTGGCGTCACGATGCCAAGCTTCAAGGGTGCTTCCTGCCCTGCGTACTTCTCCCCTGCATCGCTCACCAAGTTGCTCCCTTCTGATTGCTCACTGCAAGTAGAAACTGGGCTGCTGCGAGGGCAGCTCAGAAGGGAGAGTCGCCAAGATTCATCATGATGGTCTTGGTCTCTAAGAACTCATCGATTCCTTCGTGGCCACCTTCGCGCCCCATACCCGAGGCTTTGAAGCCACCGAAGGGAGCGTTTGGTAGCACTGTGTAACCGTTCACGCCGAAGGTGCCAGCACGAATGGACCGTGCAACCCGCATGGCCCTTGAAGAGTCAGCAGTATGCACTGACGCACCAAGGCCGTAGTCGGTGTCGTTTGCCAACTCAATTGCATGGGCTTCGTCACGGAATGGGATGACTGCGAGCACGGGACCAAAAACTTCTTCTCGGGCGATACGCATCTGATTGGTGACTCCTGCAAACAGCGTCGGGTTGACGAAGTTTCCGGAGGCAAGGTCACCGGCCGGGCGATCCCCGCCGGTGATCAACTCGGCTCCCTCTTCTTGGGCAGAGGCAATCAGGCCCATCACCTTGTTGAGTTGCCGCTCATTGATCAGCGCTGACGAAGTAGTAGCAGGGTCATACGGGTCGCCAAAGGTTGTCATGGCGGCCATCGCTGCGGCACGTTCTACAAGTGGATCGTGAATCGACTCATGTACGAGCAGGCGCGTATGACACACACAGCCCTGGCCTGACAGTCCCATAGAGACCATCCCCATCGCCATAGCTGCCACTGCGTCGAGGTCGACATCAGGAAAGACAATGTTGGGACTCTTGCCACCAAGTTCCAAACTGACTCGAGCCACCCGGTCAGCTGCTGCATGCAGCATGCGAGAGCCAACAGCGCGGGAACCAGTAAAGGAGATTTTGTCTACACGAGGATCAGTGATGAGTGCCTCGCCAGTGGGCTCGGGTGGGCCAGTCACTAGGTTGAACACACCATCAGGAATACCCGCCTCGGCCAGAAGCCCGGCAAGGCGAATGGAGGTGAGCGAGGCCCACTCGGATGGTTTGAGTACCACGGTGCAGCCGGCAGCAAGTGCTGGCGCGACCTTTTGACCAAACAGCATCAGCGGGGCATTCCACGGAATGATCGCAGCTACGACCCCCACAGGCTCACGCACTGTCATCGGGAACCAATCGTTATTCAGATACGAGGGCAGGGTCTCTCCGCTAATGCGATCCACCCATCCAGCTTGGTAGTCAAAGATGTCGGCCAAAATCTCGCCCGAGAGTTGGTAGACCGCACCGAATGAGACTGGCACGCCATTGTCCATGGTCTGCAGATGAGCCAGATCTTCGGCCTGTTCGCCAATCAATTGCGAAACCCGCTGAAGGATGCGCTTGCGTTCCCGAGCAGCCATCCGACCCCAAGGTCCAGAATCGAATGCAGTTCGTGCCGCAGTAACTGCGGCAGCCACATCCTCGGCCTCGGCCACTGCGATCGTGGTGATCTCTTCATTGGTTGCTGGATGGATATGGGTCCAGGTTTGGCCACCTGAGGCGGGAACCCATTTGCCGTCAATAAAGAGTTGCCCAGGGCTAATGCCAAGGCGTTCACGCTGATTCAGAACAGAGACAGCCATGACCTCTACCTCGCCACTGCTACTGCGCTGCCCGAGATTTTGATCTCGCCGTCTGCATTGGTGACCTGACAATCTAGGTCGACAAGTCGCTCACCGTTTTCTTCGCGAGAAGCAGTGACCACGGTCTTTGTCGTCAGCACCTCATCGGGCCAGGTCTGCTTGGTAAAGCGAACCTTGTAGGACTTGAGGTTTCCTACCCCGACATAGTTGGTCAGCGCCGTCGCGAGCAGACCAGCAGTGAACATCCCGTGGCCGAACACACTCGGCATGCCGGCAGCTTGCGCGCTGACCTCATCTGAATGCATCGGGTTGAAATCACCAGAGGCACCCGCGTACATCACCAGGTCCATTCGGGTGAGCTTGTGACTCGTCACGGGCCCCTCATCTCCCACTGCAACCTCATCGAACTTCAGTCCTTCTTGCGACATGCGAACCCCCTAGTACTCGGTGTGTGCTTCTACTCGAACCGACTTTGACAAAGTGTACCTGACACGAGCGTCAGTTTCTCAAGACCTAGACGAAGCCTCAGCCTGTTGAGAAGATCAGCTCGGCTAGTCGATCGTGATGCCAGCTAGCGCTGCCGAGCAACTGCTCGCTCGCCTGAGCGCGCCGCAATCTCAGATGAAGGTCATGCTCCCAAGTGAATCCAATCCCACCCAGGCTTTGCAGGCCATCTCGGGCCCACCTACGCGCTGCAGCGCCAGCGGCCGCCTTCGCAACATGCACTGCGTGATGCTGCTCAGCGGCATCCGAATCCAAACACATTGCTGCGAAATACACCGCAGCATCAGCGCGTTCGAGCAAGAGAGCAGCATCAACCAGCTTCCACTGCAGACCTTGGAAGGAACCCACCGGGCGATCAAACTGCACCCGCTCGCGTACGTATTCAAGGGTTGCATCCATCAACCATCGGCCCACCCCAATGAGTTCAGCGGCTAGCGCTACCGTGCCCCGGTTCAGCACAGCAGCAAGTTCCTCTGCGCTTACGTCGGTTGTATCTAACCCAACTGGAACATCGAATTGAAACACCGGCCGGGAGCGATCAAGTGTTGCCACTTCCTGAAGGCTCAACTCTGTAGTCGGCACACAGCTCACCGCGTTCTGTGCGCTCAGAATGGCAACCAGATCTACTTCCTTGGCGTGTGGCACAAAGCTGCGCACGGGATCTTCGCTGAGTACCCAATAACCATCGCTACCGCAGACTGCCACCGTTCCCGTTATCTCCCCCGCAGCCACTTGGTCGGCTAAGGGATGCTCAATCAAACGGAGGAGCGGCAAAAACATAGAGGTGTTGACCCACCCTGGCCCAGGTGCCAGAACGCGACCCGCTTCTTCCATAAACAGACAGAGATCGACAACTGGGGCATCTCCGAGTGCAGCCCAGTCGCGCAGGTGCCGGTCAAAGAAAGTACGCGCGTCTTCTGGCCCCGCACTTGTCACATCGTAGAAGGCATCTCGGATCAGGCTCGGTGGGCATTCATTGCCAAACATCGACCGAGCCGTCTCACGAAGCAGCACCTGCTCCTCATTCAGCGTGAAGTCCACGGTAACCCCCTTCTCAATCGGAACTCTCTCGGCAGGACCTCAACCACGGGGAAGGCCCAACACACGGGTTGCAACAACGTTGCGTTGAATCTCTGAGGTTCCGCCGCCGATGGTTGCGGCAAGCGAGATCTGCCAGGACTGCTGCCAGCGGCCGCCCTCCTCAACAAGCTCGGGGTCAACTACTGCGGCATACGGGCCTTGCAGTTCCATGCCGAAGGCGTACAGACGCTGTCGTAGTTCAGAGGTTGCCAGCTTCATAAACGAGTGCTCTGGAGCAGAAGACCCCTGAGCGAATGAGGCAAACCCCTTGTAGCCAAGGGCCCGAAGCGAATGCACCTCCTCGTACAGTTCAGCAAGCTTGCGGCGCACTACCCCATCGTTTTCAAGGCCTTGTCTACGGGCGATCTCTACAAGACCCTCGAGTGCGCGCTGTGCGCTCGAGACGCTTTCCACCCAGAGCGCACCGCGCTCATGTGCCAGAGAGCCCATCGTTATTCGCCAGCCCGAATTGAGGTCTCCTACAAGGTTCTCTTTAGGAACGACCACCTCGTTCAAGAACACTTCGGCAAACTCGATCGCCCCAGTTAGGTGCCGCAAGGGCCGAACCTCAAGACCAGGAGAATCCATGTCAATGATGAGCACAGAGATTCCCTTGTGCTTAGCAACGCTGGTATCGGTACGGACGTAGCAGAAACATTTTTCTGCCACCATCGCGTAACTCGTCCAGACCTTCTGCCCGGTGACAATAAAGCTGTCCCCGTCAGGAACGGCTCGAGTTTGCAGACTCGCTAAGTCAGACCCAGCATCTGGTTCACTCATGCCGACACACCACACCGTGTCGCCCCGAATTGCTGACGGCGCCATGCTCTTTTGTTGCTCGTTTCCGAACTCCAACAGGCTGGGCCCAACGATTGCATACCCGCCGAAATGGACTGACCGTGAGACTCCGCGGCTTGCCAGTTCCTCCATAAATATCAGGGTCTGTAGCGGGGTTGCATTGCGGCCACCAAGCTCTGGCGGGTAGCTCGGTACCATCCACCCGCTATCAAATAACTTGGCCTGAAACTCACTGGCCCACTGAGGAATCTCGGGTGACTCATCACCGATCCAGTCCCGTCCACCCTTCATCTCCTCGGGAACTTCAGCGTCCAAGAACGCAACAAGTTCGGCACGAAATGCTTCTTCTTCTGCCCCCCAGGCCAGTTGCACCGGATCAACCCACATCCATCTGCGGGTAGCGCTCACGGTTAGCGGGTGGAGGACCGAAAAAGAAAGGCGGAACCACTCCATCAGCTGCAGTCGGAAAGAGTTCTTCTCTGCGAGCCGCTACCGAGTCAAGGGTCCACGTCTTGTCGTCGGTGATCTCGACTAACGGTCGCCAGCCTTCTAGTAACTGGATCTGTCCACCCTGAACCTTGATGACTTGTCCCGATATTCCCTGTGCCAAGTCCGATGCCAGCCAGCAGGTCACTGCCGCCACGTTGTCGGGGCTGAATCGATCAAACCCAGACTCATCCGGCAACATGTAGTCGCCAGCAATTGCCTCGGTCAGGCGAGTTCGAGCGACCGGTGCAATGGCGTTCACTCTCACTCCCATGCGCTCGCATTCGCGAGCCATCACGATGGTGAGCGAGGCAATGGCAGCCTTGGCAGCGGCATAGTTGACCTGGCCTGCATTGCCATACAAACCAGATTCTGATGCCGTGTTGACGATTGCTGCTCCTACGGGCTCGCCCGTAGTTTTGCTGCGCTGTTTCCAATAGGCCGCCGCATGACGGGCCACGGAGAAGTGGCCCTTCAGATGCACAGCCATCACTGAATCCCAGTCCTCCTCGGACATGTTGAAGCTCATCCGGTCACGAAGGATTCCGGCATTGTTGATAACCACATCAAGTCCACCGTAAGTCTGCACTGCTTGGTCGATCAGAGACTCAGCACCACTCCAGGACGAGATGTCATCAGTGTTTGCCGCGGCCGTGCCGCCGGCGGCAACAATCTCATTGACAACTACTTGCGCTGCTCCAACAACGGCAGCCTCGGAATCCGAAGCACCATCAGCTGAACCACCTAGGTCATTGACGACCACCGATGCCCCCTCGCTAGCAAGCAGGAGTGCTTCCTCACGGCCAATTCCGCGTCCTGCGCCAGTGACGACGGCTACCTTTCCCTCAAATAACGTGCCCATAGCTGCCCAGATCTCCCTATTTTATGCCTGCGAGCTTCCTCTAACTGACGTCCATGTCAGCATCGGGACTGTAGCGGTTCTCTGCGCCATAAGTCGGCTGTTCCGAAGCCGACTCGTGTGATGCCTGAGGTGGAGGAGGAGGGCGAAGGCGAGAAAGCTGACACAGGCGTCACCTAACGCTCCGGACCGATAGCCTTGCTCAACGTGGACTCCGAACCGTTCGACGGCACGATCGGCCGATATTTCTGGGAATCAACTCCATCTTGGCCAGAGCCTGTTCGGCCCAACCCTGGTTCCCCGAACGTTCTCATTGTTCTGCTTGATGATGTTGGGTTTGCGCAGTTGGGTTGCTTTGGCTCCCAGATCGACACGCCCGTCATGGACGGCCTCGCTGCGAACGGTTTGCGGTACAGCAATTTTCATACAACAGGGCTGTGTTCACCCACTCGGTCTTGTGTGCTGACCGGAAGAAATCATCATTCAAATGGCATGGGTCGAATCACTGATCTGGCAACGGGTTTCCCTGGCTACTCAGGGCGCATTCCGCGGTCCAACGGCTTCTTGTCACAGATCCTCGTGGAGCGCGGGTATGCAACTTTTGCCGTCGGTAAATGGCATCTCACCCCCGATGAAGACATGCACCTAGCAGCGGCAAGAACCTCTTGGCCGCTCGGCCGCGGGTTTGAACGGTTCTACGGATTTCACGGAGGCGAAACCCATCAGTTCGCCCCTTGGCTTGTGCACGATAACCACTTTGTAGAGCAGCCTCGCTCAATCAAAGAGGGGTACCACCTCACAGAAGACTTGGTGGATCATGCCATTGAGGATGTCTTCGACCTGCGCGCAGTCGATGCCGACAAACCCTTCTTTTTGTACCTCGCAACGGGTGCCTGCCACTCCCCCCATCACGCCCCGCAAACCTGGTTGGATCACTATCGCGGCCGATTCGATCACGGGTGGGATGTTGAACGCGAGCAGACTGTGCAACGGCAGCGCGAGTTAGGAGTCATCCCCGCTCACACAGAACTCTCTCCTCGGCCGGACTGGGTTCCTGCCTGGGATTCGCTCGAAAATACTGAGCAGCAGTTGTACGCAAGATTTATGGAAGCTTTCGGGGCATACCTGTCCCACACCGACGCTCAGATCGGCCGCCTGCTTGAAGCCCTTGAGGAAACAGGTGATCTAGACAACACCGTGGTGCTGCTCTTATCGGACAACGGGGCATCCTCCGAGGGTGGACCGAACGGCTCAGTCAATGACGCCCGTCCGTGGAATCTGGTTGGGAGACCACTAGATGAGGCACTTGAGCGGATCGACGAGATAGGCGGGCCACGGCTTCACAACAACTATCCGTGGGGTTGGACCGTGGCCGGCAACACCCCGTTTCGAAGGTGGAAACGAGAGGTGCACGAGGGCGGAGTTGCAGACCCGCTGATTGTGTCCTGGCCAGCCGGTCTGGCCTCGGTGGGCGAAGTACGTACTCAATACACCCATGCCATTGATCTGGTTCCGACCTTGCTCGAACTACTCGATATCGACCCGCCCGAGGCACTTAGCGGAGTTACGCAAACCGCAATGGCGGGGAGCAGCTTTGCGCACACGCTTGTCGATCCCGAAGCCCCAAGTAATCGGCACACGCAATACTTCGAGATGTTTGGCTGCCAAGCGCTCTATCAGGATGGATGGAAAGCAGTTTCCTTTCACCCGATCCACACGGCCGAGCCCGGTTTAGATCACGTCAGCTGGGAGCTCTACGACCTGGTCAACGACCCCGCCGAATGCAACGATCTGAGTGATCAGGACCCAGTACGTCTTGCCCGCATGATCGAGAAATGGTGGGAAGAAGCCGAGAAGTATCAGGTGCTGCCGCTCGATAATCGACCGTTCTCGGAATTCACCTTGGGCCGGCCGCTCGGGCCAGCAGCACACCGCAGCTTGGCAACCTACTGGCCGGGTACCGGCATGGTCCCCGAAGAAGCTGTGCCGCCGCTCTTCAACCGGTCACATGCCTTGCGCGCCGACGTAGAGATTCCTGAGTCAGGCTGCGAAGGCGTCTTGTTGTCCCTTGGCAATCTGCAAGGCGGGTTTAGCTTCTTTGTTCAACAGAATCGCCTTGTGTACGTGCACAATCTGGTCGGCAAGCAGTGGGTGCGCATTGAGGCCGAGACGGAACTTCTTCCGGGGGAGCAGTGCCTTGAGGCTCGGTTTACTCTCACCGGGTTACACCAAGGGCAGCTGCAGCTTTTCTCGGATGACCGCTTGCTCGGCACTGGGCAGATCGATCGCTTTACGCCTATGCGCTGGAACCTCACCGGAGCAGGGTTGCACTGCGGAGCCGACCCTGGGCTTCCCGTCTGTGATGACTACGAGTCCCCGTTTGCGTTCACAGCCACACTGCACCGTGTGGCGCTCGAAGTGTTCGGTGACGCAACCCTCGACCAAAAAGCCCAAGCAGAGGTCGCTGTCATCCGCCAATAAATGCCCCGCCTGTTGGTTAGGAGGTGAGCAAGAATGAGGCGGCAAGCGGGCCGCCGCCGGCAGCAGCAATACCAACTTGCGGAGTTCCACCCGAGGGAAGGGTGCACTGACGTTCACCGGCCTCACCCCACAGCTGCAAGCAAGCCTCATGCAGGAATCCAAACCCATGCAGGCGGCCAGCAGAAAGTTGGCCTCCGTGAGTATTCAGGGCAACTCCCCCAGAGCGACCAGCTGCTTCACGAGCGATGCGCTCACCGCCGTCGACAAAAGGACCGCCCTCACCTTTGCCGCAGAACCCCAGCGCCTCGAGCCAGCACAACGCAATAAAGCTGAACCCGTCATAGAGCTCTGCAACATCAACATCTCCGGGCTTCAGATCGGTGCGTTCCCACATCATCGCCGAGGCATCACGCAGTGCCATTGTGGTCAGATCATCGAACTGGTCCCAGCTCGGGCGACCCCGCAGGGCGGTTCCCATCGCCTCGATCTTGATGGGTGCCTTACGTAAGTCATCTGCGGAATCACTCCGGGACACGATGAAGGCCGTGGACCCATCAGCTGGAACGTCGCAGTCATACAGGCACAGGGGATCAGAGATCATGCGAACATCCAGGTAATCCTGAAGCGACATGGGGCTGCGGTAGATCGCCTGGGGATTTACCTGCGCGTTTCGCCTGGAGTTCAGTGCAATCCAAGCCAGCTGTTCTCTGGTTGTTCCAAACTCACAGAAGTGACGATTGGCCATCATGCCAATCCAATTTGCAGCCGAGGGCGCACCGAACGGCAGCGTCCATTGCATAAAGCTGTCAGCTCGATACCCGCCACCACCGCCACCGCCCATCGTGACCGAGGACCGACTCCGATCGCCTTGAGCCGAGGCCTCCCAGACAGTTCGGAAACACAGCACATGCGAACACAGTCCGGTTGCAACCGCGGCCACAGCGTTTGCCACTGCACCGAGTTGGCCAGGCAGTTCAAGGCCACCGGAAAACCAATTCAGCTCAAGACGTAGTGCGTCTTGAAGTTCTGTTATACCCACACCCGAAAACCCTGGAGGGACATTCATGTTGCCGGGGTAGGTAGCAAGACCATCTATTTGTGAACGGTCCAGCCCCGCGTCTTCAATCGCTCGGAGGGCCGCCTCAATGGTGAGGTCCAGAGGCTGCCGGTAGATTCTGCGCCCGATCTGCGACTGGCCGATGCCAGAAATGACTGCCTGCCGCTCGCCAATATGCGACCAAGTTCTTGGTTCTGGTGCAACAAAAGCAACAGCGGCTGAGTCAGTCGAATTTGCAGTCAGATCCTGTTCGAAAAAGGGAAGCCAGACGGCATCTTCGCCATCTCCGTACTTCTCGAACAACACCTTGACTGCCTGACCAATCGCAACATCTTCAGGGTCGGTTCCGACCAGATTGGTGGTCAGTCTCAACCCTGGCTGATCTGCCAATTCGATAATCGCAACCACGTAAGGCGGATCCAAATCCGGGTACCACAGCTGCCGGTTGATCGTGAACGCATGGACAACTCCCCGACCCGAGGACACCTGAGGTGCAACTTCGGTACTGAGGCATGCTGGGCAGATGGGGGCTGGCGGGTGAATCCATTCACCACACGGGGCGCACTGCAAAAAGCACAGCTCTTCACGCTCTCCCCCGGTCCAGAAATGCTGATTCTCTTCAGTCACTCGTGGAAGTACCCGGAAGGGCTGAGGCGTGCTCATTTCACTCCTCGGAAATCGCTTGCCGGCCCTCTTCGAACCCCTCTTGCGCAAAGGGCAACATTTCTCGTGCCGGTACCAGCCCAAAGCTCGGTTGGGTCAGCACCATCGTGCCGAGTACTTCTTGCCAGGTTGCTCCGAACTCTGCTGCCAGCATCGCGTGCCGGCGAACCGCTGGCCCATGACGCAAAATCACTGTGCAAGCCAAGCGAATGAGTTCGTGGGTCTTGCGATCGATCCCTGGCAAGCCGTCCA
This sequence comes from Bifidobacterium breve, assembly GCA_945901935.1. Taxonomy (GTDB): domain Bacteria; phylum Actinomycetota; class Acidimicrobiia; order Acidimicrobiales; family Microtrichaceae; genus IMCC26207. The sequence goes on from CAMDLX010000003.1 coordinate 44,385, forward strand.
GAGCCGAGAGATAGCCCGACAACCCTTCTGCAAGCGCCGGGAACGCTTCTTGCATAGAGCCGAGTTCGTCTCGAAACTCGCCCTGGTTGTCTGCTTGAGCGTTGGGTTGACCAGCCATGACCTTCTCCATTTTGAAAGTGAGCTCCATCTGGAACGTGAGCTCCATCTTGAACTTGAGTTTCCAGCATCAGTCGCGGGCCTGATCTTGGCTGAGACCTTTCGGCATCACCATCCCCACAGGCTGCAGGTGCTGTCCCAGCATCGTATCGAACTGCTCCACTACGCCGGGTACGTCCCAGCCTCCGTCACGATGCATCCAAGCTATTTGCTTCGGATGCTGAAAGATCGTGTAGCTAAAGTCGGTGCGCCCGAAGATCTGTCCGTTCACGTGTCCCGCCTGCTCAGAAGCAAGAAATGCGATGAGTGGAGCATTGAGCGAAGGGTCCAAGGTCGCCGGCATCTCTGCGACCGCATCCGCATCGGAAAGGTCCGCAGTCATTCGAGTAACACCGGCGGGTGCGAGGGCGTTTACGGTGATCCCCGACTTTGCAAGCTCGAGTGCCCACACAAACGTCATCCCCATAATCCCCGCCTTAGCGGCCCCGTAGTTAGTTTGGCCAAAGTTGCCCCTCAGTCCAGCAGATGAGGTGATGTTCAAGATGCGCCCGTACCCCGCCTCTTTCATGATCGGAGCAGCGTGGCGCGTCAGGTTGAACGTGCCTTTCAGATGCGTTCCAATCACTGCATCAAAATCCTCTTCTTGCATTTTGACCAGTGTTCGATCTCGAACGATCCCAGCGTTGTTGACCAAGATGTCGATCCGCCCAAACTGCTCGATGGCCGTGTTCACAATTCGACCAGCCGCCTCGAAATCTGCCACTGACTCATACGCAGCTACTGCCCTGCCGCCCGCTGCTTCTATCTCGGCCACCACCTGCCCAGCCGGGTCGTCCTCGGTGGAGTCTCCTCGCAGAGTGACCCCAAGGTCATTGACGACTACTGCAGCACCTTCGCTCGCCAAGGCAAGCGCGAACTCGCGCCCGAGCCCTCGTCCCGACCCAGTCACCACTGCTACTCGGTCCTGTAAAATCCCCATGCTTGAATCCTTCCCGGCGGGCGTGAACACCCGTGGCCGCATCGTAGTCACCTGCGGCGAGCTAAACTGACGCAAGCGTCAGTTTGTTGGCGTTTCACACTGACTAGGGGGATTCGTGGCGCTCACGGAATTGATCGGGACTGATCTAGGCACCCAAACCATCCGCATAGAACAGGGCCCCGTTCGGGCCTTTGCTTCGGCGGTGAAGGACGACCCCGATAGATACACCGGTGAACAAGCAAACACACCACCAACATGGCCATTCGTGATGAGCTACTGGGGCTCATCCGGGACCGGTGGGGCGGCCGGATTACCAATGGACAAACTGCGTGGGCCGGGGCGCATGATCCTTCACGGCGAGCAAGAGTTTGAGTACAGCCGCTCACCACTCGTTGGGGAGACGCTCACTGGCACTGGCAGCATTTCGGATGTGTACGAGCGCGAAACAGGCTCCGCCGTCATGGAGTTCTACGTGCGAGAGATGAACTGGCGTGATGAATCGGGCAGCCCTGTGGTGACAGAGCGGTTCACCCTGATCGTGCGCCGCAAGAAAGAGACGGCCTAGACCATGGCCGGAGCGGTTGGTCACGATCCCTATGAAGAGACCGAGGACCAACTCGCTCTTCGAGAGCTGGCTCGCAGCGTAGCGATTCGTGTCGTTGAACCAAGCGCCGCACAAGGCGATCAGACTGGCGAACCACCGCTCGCAGCCGCTCAGGCCATGGCTCAGGCGGATCTCTTGCGGGTCACGATCGGTGAGGAGTGGGGCGGGTTTGGCTACGGGGACGTCGAAGCTTCAATCGTTCTTGAAGAGATTGCTCGAGCAGATGTCTCAACTGCAATCTGGTGTCAGCTCACCTTCAACGGCCCGCCACGAGGTATCGAACATCTTGGACCTCCCGCAATGAAAGAGCGTTGGCTTCCCGCGGTTGCTTCCGGCGAGGCATTGCTTTCTATCGGTATTACCGAACCCGACGCTGGGTCAGCAGTGCAAGACATGCGCACCTCTCTCACCGACACGGGCAACGGGACTTACCTTCTGAACGGCTACAAGAACTACTCGACTCTGGGTCACGCGGCCCACGGAATCCTGGTCTGGTGTCGTTGGCCCGGTGGCTCTGGAGCCCGCGGTATCGGTGCAGTACTCATCGAGATGGACCGGCCCGGGGTGGCACTCACTGGGGTACATCACTCCATGGGAGTGCATGCCGCAACCGAGGCAGAGATTGCATTCGAGGATGTCCAGATTGCAGCAGATGATGTTCTGATCGCTGGGCAGCCTGAGGACACATCTGCATTCAAACTCCTCCTCTCGCATCTCAATCACGAACGCTGCGGAAATGCATCCATGTGTATCGGCGCGGCTCAGGGTTCTTTGGAATACGCCACGCGTTACCTGAATGAACGAGTGATTGGCGGACGGGCATTAGCTGATCTTCAAGGCCTTCAGTGGAAGCTGGCCGAGATGGCCATCGAGCTTGACGGAGCCCGCCTGCTGCTACGTCGCGCTGTTCACTTGGCGGGAGCTGGCGGAACGCCCCCGGCAATGGAAACAGCCATGGCAAAAACCGCAGCGAACAGAGCAGCAAAGCACGTGTGCGACGAGGCCATCCAACTGCTCGGGGGCTACGGATACAGCCGCGAATACCCCGTGGAGCGCGTGTATCGAGATATCCGCGGCTTATGCATTGGGGCAGGCACCATCGAGGCGCAGTTGAATTACATCGGCAGTAACGTGGCTCGCGGTCGCACCTCAAACTCACCCGGCTGGATTCCCCAGAACTTCACATGACACATGCTGGACTGGCTCCAACCTGGCTGCAGGTAGACCACTCCCCTTCTGCGGCCTCGCTGAGCAACATCGCCCCGAGCGACACTCGCATTCACCGCCTAGCTGGAGGGCTCCGCACACTTGGGGTACGCCCAGGAGACCTAGTCTCATGGCAGCTCCCCAATAGTACGGAGGCGGCCCTGCTGCTCTGGGCCTGCTGGCAACTCGGTGCGACTGCAGTCCCGCTACATCATCGAGCATCCGCTCAAGAGGTCGACGTCATGCTGGCAGCAATTCCAGATGCATTCAGCATCACAGCCAGCGAAACACAGCACATGATTCGCACCGAATCAGCGTTACTCGAAGTGGTTCCACCTCCGTACGGTATTGCTCTCATTCTGCATACTTCCGGGTCTTCAGGTTCCCCAAAAGCCGTGATTCATACTCATGACTCGCTCTACTTCAAAGCGAAGAGCATGGCTCAGGTCCACGCCCTCGGGGCAGAAGATGTTGTGCTCATGCCTGCACCGATGGCTCACATCTCGGGAATCTTGAACGGGGTGACCTTGGTAGCAGCAGCAGGCATGAGGAGCGTGCTGATGAATCGTTGGGACCCCGAGCGAGCGCTCGCCCTCATTGCGGCCGAGCGAGTCAGCTTCATGGTCGGACCACCGACGTTCTTCTTGAGTCTGCTCCAAACCTCGGGGTTCACCTCTGAGAAGGTGAGATCACTCCGCCTGATCTCAGCAGGTGGCACGGGTGTGAGTCCCGCATTCTGCGAAGAAATCAGTCAGCGTTTTTCGGCAGTGGTCAAGCGAAGCTACGGATCTACAGAAGCCCCAACGGTCACCACCTCTTGGGCGGGAGACCCAAGCGAGTGCATGCACGCCACTGATGGTCGAGCAACACCAGGCACTCAGCTCCGGCTGAGTGAGACGGGCGAACTTCAACTGCGAGGAGATGGACTCTTTGCGGGCTACACCGATGCAGCGCTCACCGCTCAGAGCATCACCGCGGATGACTGGTTCTGCACGGGGGATCTGGCGCAGATCACCGACGGATGGATCACCGTAACTGGACGAACCTCGTCGATGATCATCCGAGGCGGCGAAAACATCAGTCCCACGCAAGTTGAATCAATTCTCACTGCTCATCCTGACGTGTTGCAGGCAGTTGTAGTGGGCTTGAAGGATGCTCGGCTCGGTCAGCGGGTGGCCGCAGCGCTCACCACTCGAAACGGCTTGCCTTTTGGTCTTGAGGATTGTCACCGCTGGTGTGCCGAGCAGGGGCTGAGTCGCTTCAAATGGCCCGAGGTGATCCACCGAGTCGAAACCATTCCATTGCTGGGATCAGGCAAAGCTGACCTCGTCGCAGTGCGCGAACTCCTCGAGCAGAGTTCCGGCGCTAGCTCACAGACTTCTTAAGGACGCAGAAAGAACCCCTGAGGATCCCACCCGCGAAGACGTTGAAGCTCCTGTGCTGTTGGTGGTTCAAGTTCTACGCAGTCGTCAGCAATGACAAGGTCCCAGCCGAGCCGCTCACGAATCGTTGCCTCCATACCGGAAGCGACTGCAATCAACTCGAAGAGCGTCCGGCTACTTCCTGCTTCCCCGTTCGCAGTTTCTCGCCTACGGAACACTCCCAATTCGGTCGCAATTCTGGTCACCCGGTCCCCCGGTGACGTGATGTACGGAACCTGACTCACGGTTCGCTTTGCGCTCAGCGTGGTCACAATCACGACCTCGTCGGCTGTGGTTGCAACATCGTTGCCTCCTCCTGATCCCACCAAAAAAACCTTGCCCGGAATAACGGTGGAATTGATGTTTCCTGCAGCGTCAACCTGAGCCGCACCAAGACAGGCAACGCAGCTGGTATTGGGGCCGGGAATCATCGCCCCCAGCACCCAATCACTATCCGCCAGCATGGTCGCCGATGGGAAGGCTCGGTGATTAAACACAAAAGGGTCAGCAAGAGTGGGTTCATATCCCAGCAAGCCAAGCTCTGCAGTGAGCACAGTTGGGGCGCCGCGTTCACGAGCCATTTCTGCGCCCAGCCAAGTTGCAAGGTTGGCAACTCCAGCACCTGCGAGCACCGTGTCTGCCTGCGTGGCTACGAGTCGATCGGCGAGTGTGCGCGCACCAAAAATCGCCGCGCGCTCCCAGTCATTCGCCGGGGAGTCAAGGTCGGGCGGCATCGAAGCCGCCTCGGCTTTCCAGGAGTCGCTCTGAGCGCGCTGGCGCAAACGACTGATGCGTTCAGACCCAAGAAGCTCCAGATACTCAGTCTGGTCTGCGGGTTCAAGCACCCATTTGTTAATCCACTCATCGAATGCCGCGTCATCTTGACGGCTGACCTCTCGAACCTGAGACCAGAACTGCAGGTCTTCTCCGTAGGGCTCGGCCGAAGTAAACCTCCCGTACAGTCCTCCGGGATGAGCTCCGAGCGGACACTCTGCAACGGCCAAGACCTGATGGGCTGGGATACGAACGAGGTGGGCCCATGGGCGAATGTCGTCCACAATTCTCTCTACCGTTGCAACCACGCCGCGCTTGGCAGCGAGGGCGCCCCAGACACCTTCGAGCATTGGCGGGTGAAAGGCGATGTTCCCGGCTGCGTCGGCAATCGCGCCATGCACGAATGCAATATCAGGAGCGTAGGCCTGCAGCATCCCTACTGTTCCAAATGGTGTGTCCACAGTCGCATAGCCCTGATTTGCCTCCATTGAAGATCCTGCAAGTGAATGAGTCGTGATGGCCGAAAGGCCTCGGGCTGCGGCCTCCATCCGTTGAGCAAAGCTCAGAAAGGACCAGTGCTCAACCTGCACCTCACCAGAGAGATACGCGGTTCCAAAGCGAGGGTTGGGACTGAAATTTGGGAACACATCGCCCGAATACCCGGTCACGACCTTGCTGACGAGTCCACCTCGAAAGAACAAGGTGCCCAGGCTCGATAAAGACAGCATCACCAGAGTCCACTCTGGGTCCTGACCCCACCACTTTCGAATCAGGGCACGCGCAGCAGCCGACCAGCGGGTATGTGAACACAACAGGTGCACCGAATCGCCGGCCTGAACATGGCCGATGGCCTCCTCCAAACTGCAGACCTTGTTTGCCCTATTCCCCTGCGACTGATCGAACAGTGACTCATCCATATCTAACTGACACTAACGTCAGGTTGCATGAATGGCTACGAAGGCAACCGAACTCTGCGCGGTAATCACATCGCTGTCCGGAGCGAAGCACGAAGCTTGACCTATTCCCAACTCCACGATCGAGCCTCTCGATTGGCTCAGGTACTCGCTACAGAAGGTCTCGCCGAGGGCCACCGGATAGCAATCATGATGCCCAACATTGTTGAGTTCATCGAGTGCCTAGCCGCTAGCGCCAAGCTGGGCTGCGCAGCGCTATCGGTGAACTTTCACCTTGCTCCGGCCGAGTTGGCCTACGTGTTGGCCGACTCGCAGGCCAGCGTTCTGATCGCCCATACGGATCTGAAAGAAGTTGTGTCTGCAGCCGAGCCGACTTGCACAGTGATCTTCATCGGGGATGAGTCCAGTTCTGGCTATGAGGCCAGATTGGCTGCCGCTAGCGCCGAACCGGTCCACTATCTGTGGCCCGCACCTTGGCCAGTGATCTACACCTCAGGCACCACTGGTCGACCAAAGGGAGTCGTGCATGGCGCCTTAGCAAGCGCCGAGGTGCTGGCCTATTCGCAAAACATGATGGCGCAAATGTGGGGTTACACAGAGGCGGACATTCACCTTGTAGCTGGTCCGCTGTATCACGGTGGCCCACAGGGATACGCAAACCTGACGCTGTTTGCTGGCGGCACCGTGGTGCTGATGACCAAGTGGGATGCCCGCGAATTCTGTCGCCTCGTTGAGCAGCATCAGGTGACCACCACGTTTCTTACTCCCGCGCATTTCATCCGGCTCTTGGAGTTGCCTCCACAGGAGTTCGCTGAGTTTGACCTCACGAGTTTGCGCCACGTTCTCCATGCCGGCGCACCCTGTCCGATCTCGGTCAAGCTACGCATGATTGAAGCGCTGCCCCATGCTGAAATCTGGGAGTTCTACGGAATGAGCGAGGGAGGAGCAACCCGGGCTTCGCCTACGCAGTTCGAGGAAAGGCCAGGCACCGTTGGGCCACCCTGGCCGGGAGTGGAACTGCAGATCATCGACCCCGAGACACAACAGGTTCTACCGGCTGGGCAGGCGGGGTTGGTCTATGTGAAACCGGCCTATGGCCGCTTTCACTACCACCAAGATGAAGCCAAAACCGAAGACGCCTGGCTGGCAGACTCATTCACGGTTGGCGACATTGGCTATTTGGATTCCGAAGGCTGGCTCTATCTCACGGATCGCCACGTAGATCTGGTGATCAAGGGAGGGGTGAACATCTACCCGCGGCAGATTGAAGAGGTACTGCATCAGCACCCCGAGGTGGTTGATTGCGCGGTGTTTGGAATCCCGCACGAACGCGATGGCGAGCACCTGCACGCCGTTGTTGAACTGCGTGCAGGCCAAAGCCAAGCCACCCCCCAGCAGTTGCAAGACTTCTGTGCATCACACCTTGACCGCTGGTCATGCCCCGACAGTTTCGAGATCATCGAAGAGCTCCCCAGAGACCCTAACGGTAAGGTCCTCAAGAGGGTGCTCCGCCAACAAGCCTGGTCCGATGCGGGTAGGAGTATTTGATGGCAGACCTCGCCGCAATGACCGACCCGATGCTCGGAAAGAACAGCGCCGGCCAAACAGTCCTCCTAGGTGGGTTCTCGGAGCAGAGTCAGCGAAGCCACTTTCCGCGAGGCTCGGTGTGTCCCTATACCGCGGCAGAGGATGTTGTGGATCACGAGTTGCCACAAACTGGCGTGCTCTGGGCATGCACGGTCATCAACTCTGCGCCGCCGGGATACTTCGGCAAAGTCCCCTTCGGGTTCGGTGTTGTGCAACTCGATGACGGTCTACGAATCGTGACTCGGATTGCGGCAGACCTGCCCGGAGAATTGCAGATCGGGCAACCCATGCAGCTCGTGGTAGAGGATCTGCCGCTCGGTACAAGCGAAGAGGATGGGACCATGAAAATCTGGGCTTTCACCCCCACCCTCGATCAGGCAGCGACATGAGGCGGGTAGCTATAGCCGGGGTAGGGATGTACCCATTTGGACGACACGGTGAGCTGACCGCTACCGAAATGGGAGCCACAGCACTTCGCGCCGCCCTCGCCCAGGCCGGAATACGTCGAGGAGAGTTCCAGGCCACGTTCTGCGCCACGGCCTATGGCGGAGTCGCCGCCGGGCATCGCGTGCTCAGCAGTCTTGCGCTCACTGGTGGTCCGATCATCGATGTTGAGGCAGGCTGCGCGTCCGGTGGCGCAGCGCTAGGACTCGGGGCCGCGGCAATCGAGTCGGGCCAATACGACACCGTCATAGTTCTTGGCATTGAAAAGATGCCGAAAGGGATTATCCGCTCCTCGTTCTTTCCTAGTTGGATGGAAGCCGCTGGCCTTGCCGCCACCCCGGCATATTTTGCGCTTCGAGCTCAACGCCTGATGATCGAGCAAGGCATTACATCGCAGGACCTTGCCGACCTTGTCGTGAAGAACCGAGCCAATGGCGTTCTGAACCCCAACGCCATGTTTCGCTCGGCTGTCACTCGTGAGCAAGTCCTTGGGTCGACCTTGGTCTGTGACCCGCTCCATCTCTGGATGCTGTGCTCACCAAATGAGGGTGCTGCGGCTGTCGTGCTGCAGCGAGCAGATCTGGCCCCGGCCGCTTCGGTTCGCCTGCTTGCCACAGCTTTACGAAGTCACCTCCCAGGCTCGGTTCTCGATGAATCAACCCCCTTAGCTGGGCTCAGCGCCGACCAAATCACACCGCCATCCACCCTTGCTGCTGATGCGGCCTACGAAGAGGCAGGCCTCGGCCCCACCGACCTTGACGTGATCGAATGCCAAGACACTGACGCCGCTCGGGAACTCTTGACCTGGCCCGAGCTGGGGCTGTGTGATGGGGGCCAGCAACCACAGATTTTGGCTGAGGGGTCCTTTGCCCTTGGCGGCCGCCTGCCCGTGAATCCCTCGGGCGGGTTGCTGTCAAAAGGTGAGCCTCTTGGAGCATCTGCGCTGGGTCAGGTTGTTGAACTCGTGCATCAGCTTCGAGGTGACGCAGGCCCTCGCCAAGTTGAGTCGGCCAGAGTTGGCTTGGCGCATACGATCGGTCGTGGCGCCAACGCCTCGGTCACCATCTTGCAGGCCGCAGAGCAAGGGGCACTAGGCGGCCGCTAGAACTGACGCCAGCGTCAGGTAAGCTAGCTAGGTGAACACACCTCGTGAATGTCACAGCGCAATCCTGTCTATCGGTGTAGCGGCACCCTCCCTTCGCCTTCCTGCTGCGCAAGTGGCAGCCGGCTGGGGCAGAGCCGGCGGTCGCGGTCAGGTCGCTGTCTGTAGCCCATCTGAAGATGCCCTCACACTTGCTTGGCTAGCAGCGCGGCGAGCACTCGATTCTGCAAGCATTCCTCCTGAAGAAATCGGCGGGATCTGGTGGGGGTGCACCCGAGCACCCTTCGCAGAAGGTCCAAGCCTGAGCTTTCTTGGAGCAGCGCTCAGGCTGCAAACAAACAGCGAGGCCGCACTGCTATCAGGCTCGCCTCATGCCGGGATCGATGCACTACTTGCCGCCGATGATGCGATCACCTCTGGACGGGTCCGCACGGCCCTCGTCATTGCCTCAGACTCAATCCTCCCAGCCCTTGGATCCGGGCTAGAGGCTGCGAGTGGTGCCGGCGCAGTGGCAGTGCTGCTGTCAGCAGAGGGACCTGCCTTACTGGGCCAAGTCACCACTCAGTGGTCACCGGTTCTGGACCGCTACAGAGGAGACCTAGAAACCGAGACGCGAGAGGTCTACGACGGCCGCCTCTTTCGAGAGCAAGTGTTCTTGCCCCTGTGTCAGACAGTTGGGTCGGCGCTCACAGCAGACCCGAGCAGCCGCTGGTCGCTACCTGATCCAGATGGTCGCCTTGGTCGAACACTCGGTGAGCGACTCGGGTCAGTGAAGGTTGTGTCGACTGCAGCCCGATCCGAACTTGGCGATACAGGGGCGGCTGCGCCGCTTCTTGGCCTTGCGGCTGCCATGGGAGACCCCGGAACTCTGATTGCTGTTGGTTTCGGTGGTGGGCGTGCCACTGCCATCTCGATTCAGATCAACGCTCCAGTTCCTGGATCCTCCCTAGTGGAGCAACATCTGAGCGGTGGCCAAGAGGTGTCCTACACCGAGGCACTCCGCTGCCGTGGCCAACTCTCTGCCTCTGGCGAAACCGTAGAGATGGCCGTGCCCCCTGGTTCTGCCATGTTTGTTCGCGGCTCACATGAGATGTTGGCCCTTCTCGGCGCCCGTTGCTTGGCCTGTGCGACAGTCAACACTCCTCCTAATGTCCACCCGACTTGTATTAGTTGTGGGGCAATCGAGTTTGAGATCGTTCCGCTTCCCCTGCACGGAACCGTGCAAACTTTCGTGGTCAACCAGACCATGCCCGCACCGTTCGTCGCACCGTTGCCGCTGATCGTGCTCGACTTAGAAGATGGCTCTCGAATCTCCGTTCAGGGAGCGAGCGATGGGTCAGACCTGCATATCGGGGTAGCTGTAGACCTGCAGTTACGTCGATACGCCCTTGAGAGGGGCGTCCCCATTTATGGCTACGCGGCCCTGGTATCTACTGCGAGCGAGAACACAATCGAGAGGCCATCAGCATGAAAACCCCAGGGCCATGGAACAAAGTTGCCGTTGTTGGCGCAGGAATGATTCGCTTCGGCGAACTGTTCGATCAGAGCTACGAGCAGATGGCCGCCGGAGCTTGGCGTGCCTGCCGAGAGTCGGTTGACTTAGGTCTCGACCCGTCACAGGTCGAGGCCATGTTCGTCGCCACTCAACGAGGCACCCTGTGGGGCCAAGAAGGCATCGGTGGCAACACCGTGCCAAGCGCAATCGGGCTGAGCGGTGTTGCCTGCACCCGCATCGAAAACGCTTGCCCGACTGGGTCTGATGCGTTCCGAGTGGGTGCCATGGCGGTGGCCTCTGGGGTGCACGACGTGGTGCTTGTCATCGGTGTCGAGAAGATGCGAGATAAGTCCGCCGAGGAGGGCTTGCTAGCGCGAGCTGCCGGTGGACACCCGATCTACACACGAGGCGAATCTGCACCCGTGCTCTTTGCCCCGTTCGCCACGCGTCACATGCACGAGTACGGCACCACAAAAGAGATGTTGGCATCTGTTGCAGTCAAAAATCACTACAACGGCGCACTCGACCCCTTCGCTCACTTCCAGAACGAAATCACCGTTGATCAAGTTCTGGCTGCTCCAGAAGTCTGCTCCCCGCTCGGGCTACTCGACTGCTGCCCCCAAACCGATGGTGCCGCAGCCGTGTTGCTCGTTTCTGCCGAGCGCGCTCACGAGTTCACCGACACTCCCGTGTTCGTAGCGGGCTTTGGAGTCGCCACCGATCACCCCTACCTACATGAAAAACAGGACTATTTGGGACTGCTCGCTAGTCGACTGGCCTCCACTCGGGCTTACGAAATGGCGGGGATCAACCCCAAACAGTTGGACTGTGCCGAGGTGCACGACTGCTTCACGATCACCGAGATTCTAGACATTGAAGACCTCGGATTCTGTGAAAAAGGAAGTGGTGGTGCCTTCTCGGCCGCTGGAGAAACTGCAATCGGAGGCTCGATGCCAGTCAACACCTCGGGCGGGTTGCTGGCCAAGGGCCATCCCATCGGGGCCACCGGAATTGCCCAAATCATTGAACTCTGGTGGCAGCTGCGTGAAGAGGCCGGGCCTCGACAAGTGGCGCTAAGAAATGGCTACGCGTTGCAACACAATGTGGGCGGCCGCGGCTCAGGCGTATCCGTTGTGAACATCCTGACAAGGAATGCAAAATGATCTCGGTAGAACTCGACTCTGGCCTCTTGCGAATCACGCTCGATCGACCTGAGGCACGTAACGCTCTTACCGTGGAGATGCGCGATCAGCTCGTGACAGCAGTTCAGCGGGCACGATCGGACGATATGGTCCGTGCTGTTCTCATTAGTGGGCGTGGTGGCTCCTTTTGCGCAGGTATGGACCTAGGAGCCTCGACCGTTTCACAAGCAGGCCGACCAGGCTTTGATCCACGAACCACATCTGAGGCACTCCGCGTGGGTGTGCAAACAATCGTGCAGCAACTCTGGCAGCTAGATAAGCCAACAGTTGCAGCTGTCGATGGCTACGCCGTCGGCCCCGGCGCCCATATTGCACTTGCCTGTGATCTAGTCCTCGTTCAGCCCGACAGCGCGTTTTTGTGGACCTTCGCCAAATGGGGACTCGTTGTCGATGCAGGAGGCGCCTACCTGCTGCCAAGATTGCTTGGCCCGGCACGAGCTAAAGAGCTTGTTCTGTTAGGCGGAAAGATTCTTGGTTCTCAGGCCGTAGCCGAGGGCCTAGCCATGAGATGTTTCGAGAACTCCGAGGAGCTTGCCCTCGAGGCTGAGCGCCTAGCTACACGACTAGCCACGGGCCCCACAAGAAGCCTCGGCTTGTCGAAACAACTCCTCAATCGGAGTTTCGAGACTGATCTGGGAACCCTGCTCGAAGCCGAGGGGCACTTCCAAGCACTGGCCACTGCCTCGAGCGATTTAGTTGAGGGAATGGCAGCTTTCACCGAGAAGCGCGACCCCAAGTTTACTGGTCACTAGCCCCAGCAGGAGAAGGTCACTCAGCCCGCAATCGCGGCTGACCGAGACCAGCCTTCACCGAGGTGAACCATCAGTTCATCCAGATCGATCCGATAGAACCGCGCCGGCGAGTCGACAAAAATGCTGCGCTTCTGCTCGCTGCTCAGATCAGAGCGCTCCTTCAGCAAGGCGATCGGATCAGGCCATGCACCATCTTGATGTGGCCAATCACTTGCCCATAAAAGATTCTCTGCACCAATCAGATCAACCGTCGCCCCCAGTCCGGAATCGGCTGGCTCACCCGAAATCACGCACTGGGCCTTGAACTGATCCACTGCCGATCGGGTTGGCACCTCCACGACCAAAGCCATCTTCTGATAGGTCTCGTCGAGACGTCCAAGCCAATGTGGCAGCCAGCCGACATCGCCCTCAAAGAAGCCGACCTCTAGGTTGGGATGGCGTTCAAGGACGCCACCATCGATCACATACATGATTCCGATTTGCAGCTGGAACGGAACACCCATTTGCCATTGCGCACGGTTCTTGAGCAGCTTGTGAATCCGCAGCGAGGGCGACCCCGGGTTTGAGGCATGCACAACCACTGGCAGACCGGCCTGCTCCATCAGCGACCAGAAGGGATCCAGTTCGATACTTCCTAGGGTCTGGCCGGAGGGAGTGGGGATTGGCGACAGCATCACCGTGCTGGCACCAGCAGCCAACACGCGTTTGGTTTCGGCCAAGGCGAATTCCGGGTCTGCAAGTGGGATGACCCCGGCCCAACGCAGTCGGATGGGATCTTCGGCACAGAACTCGCAGATCCAGTCGTTATACGCCCTCGCATAGGCATTGCGAAAATCAACCTCGGGGATGTCATCAAGGCCCAAAGTCATTGTGGGAAACAGCACGCTGACAGCAATGCCCTGTTCGTTCATCAGCTCAATACGCCGCACTGGGTCATCGACTCCGCGATCAACTTCGGTGTCGAGATCAATGTCTAGGCGACCTCCCTCGGCAAGCCCGCCCGGGGTACACAGGGTGCCAACTGTCCACTCCATGGTGGTGGGGTGTCCGTAGAACAGAACTTGCTCGGTGCCATCTTCGGCTCGCTCGCGCCGCCAGGCCCTGTCGTGATATTCCTCCGGTAGCCGCTCCATCCACATATCAAACGGCTCAAACACATGACCGTCAGCATCGATGATGGGAAGTTTCATGCTGTCTCCTGAATCATGCGGTCTCCTGAATGGTGAGCGCGCCTTCTGGGCAGGTCGCAACGGCACGGCGGGCCGACTCGCGCAGTTCCTCGGGCGGCTCAGCGAGCAAGAGTTCGCAATGCCCTAGATCATCAGAGCCAAAAACCTTTGGAGCTAGGGAATAGCAACGACCGTGGCCCGTGCACGCGTCAAGGTCCAAGAGAATCCTCATTCTGCTCACTGGGTCAGACTCCCGGATTCAACTTGAGCGGCTTGAACTCGAGCGGCAACTTTTCTACCTCTCGGATTCCTGGTGAATATGCCAATTCAAACCCCTCGGTAATCTCATACTCGGGGATCCGGCGATGCCACTCTTCGAGCGCCACACGAAGCTCGAGTCGAGCCAAATGAGAACCCAAGCACCGATGCGGCCCTCCCCCAAAGGCAAGGTGTCTGTTGACCTCTCTATCGATGCAATATTCCCCGGCAGTTTCGCCAAACTCGTCGGGATCAGTGTCGGCAGCCCCGAGCATCAACAGCACCGTGTCGCCCGTATTCATCTTGACGCCATGCAACTCAGTCGGCTGTTTGAGAACTCGGAGAATCTGCATGACGGGAGTATGAAAGCGGAGCAACTCCTCAACCGCAGCGGGGATCAGGCTCGGGTCCTGAACGAGTGCGGCCCGGTACTGCGGGTTTTGTGCAAGGTACGCAAGCGAGCAATCCAGCGTTGAAGTGACGGTATCGAGTCCTCCAAGAATGAAGAGGTAGCAGATGTCCAACATCTCATCGTTCGACATCTCCCTGCCGTCAACCTCAGTACCAAAGAATCTGCTGAGCAAGTCTGTGCCGGGATTCTCTGCCCGATCCTTCAGGACGTCAGCAAAGTAGCCATACAGGTCGGCGCCAGCTGCACGCCTGCGAGGGGTTGCTTCCTCGGGGGGTAGCAGGCCCCCACCTGGTCGGATGATCTCATCTTTCCAATTGAGCAGCAGGTCCAAGTCTTCTAGTGGCAGACCCGTCATCTGCAAGAAGACCCTGCCGGGAAGTGGAACCGAGAACTGTGCGTGTGCGTCGACCTGACCATCCGCTACGAACTGATCAATGACCTCATTCACCCGCATCCTGATCTCATCCTCGAGCGGCGCCATCTCGTGCGGGCCGAGCGTTGGGTCAATCACCCGCCGGTACTTTGCATGCTCCGGCGGATCGATCTGCAGCGGAATCAGGGGGCGGTCTTGGCCGATGTCTACTGCAACAAGGTCGGAGCTAAAGATCTCGGGGTGCTTCAGCGCCCAACGGACATCCTCATAGCGGCTGATGATGTAGACGCCTGCACCGAGCATCCCCTCCATCGTGGCCACTGGGCAATGCGATCGAAGAGCATCGTAAAAAGGAATCGGGTCAGCGGCCACCGATGGCGTGTACGGGTTCGCTTCTCCTGTGGATACGTTGACCTCTGTTGCCGAACTCATTTGTTATGTCCCCCATTGACGTAAACCTTCACTGTATGACACGCGTGTCAGGTTATGTTGAGAGTTCGTCACGCGGAAGGCCTAATAGGCGTTCAGCAATGACGTTTCTCTGGATCTCGGAGGTACCCCCGGCGATGGACAGTGCTCGATTCCCAAGGAATCCTCCGAACCAAACTGCACCTTCATTCTCGTCGATCACCGTGGTTGAGCCCAGCAACTCCATGCCAACCTCTTGCACCCGCTGTTCATGTTCGACACCAAGGAGCTTACGGATGCTCGCCTCGGGTCCCGGTCCGACTGCGGCCATCCCGAGCTCAGAACTCAGCGCACGAAGAGTGGTGCGCAACCCCATCACGGACAATGCCTGAGCTGAAGCGAGTAGTGCCCCCAAGACATCTACAACTCGAGCATCCGGGGTCGATCCAGTCCGGTGTGATAGGTCCAGGACGGACTCAAGCCCCGGACCAAAAGATGACCCCGATCCCATCGACACTCGTTCATTTTCAAGCGTGGTTCTTGCACAACTCCAACCACCGTTGACTTCTCCCACAACGCAGTCATCCGGCACCAGAACCTGATCAAGGAACACCTCGTTGAACATGGCAAACCCAGTGAGTTCGCGAAGGGGGCGAATCTCAATGCCCGGGTTGCGCATATCTACCAAGAAACAGGTGATGCCCTCATGTTTGGCTGCAGTGGGGTCAGTTCTCGCCAAGCAAATTCCCCAATCGGCTTCAGTAGCCAGAGTGGTCCAGACTTTCTGTCCGGTCAGTGACCAACCACCTTCAACCCGCTCGGCGCGGGTCGTGACCGAAGCCAAATCAGAGCCAGCCTCGGGCTCCGAGAAGAGCTGGCACCAGCGCAGATCGAGGCGCAGAGAAGCACTGATAAATCGCTCCTGCTGGGCGCTGGTTCCATGAGCAATTAAGGTTGGCAAAACCCATCCAGCGATCTGGATATGTGGCCGCCGTATCCCGGCCTCGCGAAGTTCCTCGTCGATAACAAGTTGTTCTAATCCGCTTGCCGAACGACCCCAAGGCGTGGGCCAGTGAGGAGCGATCCACCCCCCGTCGGCAAGCTCTCTGTTCCAGTGTTCTCGGTCAACCTGCTGGAGTTGTGTAATCAGGCTGCGTACTTCAGGGCGAAAACTTTCTGCGGCTGCAGGAAGGTCAACGGCCATAGACCTGCGCAAACCGGACTGCACCTGTTGCCACACCCTTCGCCGCCAAGGTATTGGATCACCGTTCAGATGCCGCGCCACGGTGGCACGCCGAAGGTACAAGTGAGCATCGTGCTCCCAGGTGTACCCGATTCCACCCAAAATCTGAATTGCATCTTTGGCGCACTCAAAGGCCGCTGTTGCCCCCAACGCGCCTGCTACAGCAGCGGCCAACGGAAACTGCGCATCACTTGGATCTAGTTCGGCCGCATCCCAAGTTGCTGCTCGAGCTTCTTCTAACCGGCACAGCGCATCTGCGCAACGATGTTTGACCGCCTGGAACTGTCCGATCGGACGATCAAATTGCACCCGGTTTTTTGCGTACTCAGCGGCAGTACTGACACACCATGCAGCAACACCCACACACTCAGCGGCCTGTACTACTGCAGCCAGATTGCGGACTTGGTGAGTCTGAACCGGGATACGGCGATCCGAGCCAACCGAGAGGTTGTGCGCTGTCACCGCTGCCAGTCTTCGCACCGGGTCCGCCGAACGAAGAGGGGTCACCTGCAGCTCATCGCGATGGATCAGATACCAGTCAGCATCCGCCTCGCTCTCGGTGGCATGTTCAACAACAACCGGCAGGAGAAACCACTCTGCTAGCGATCCACCGTCAACTGGTTTCACCTCACCCGTCAACAGAACCGTAGAACCATGGTCGACCGCCTGCAGGGCGCCACCACCGACGGCCACAGCGCCCACCGCGCCCGCAATGATCGGTGCGAGAAATTCCGGAGCATGTGCATCCAGCAGGGTTGCAAGTAACGCTGAACTAGGAAAGGGCCCGGGCGCAACCGCCAGTCCCCACTCCTCAAGCACTGTTACCAGGTCGGCCAAAGTGCCCCCCTGACCACCATGCTCTTCAGAAACGCTCAGGCCAATCCAACCCAGTTCCACCAATTCTGGCCAGAATTCTGGCATCACCTCAGTCTCTGATTCCAAGGCCTGTCGCACGACCGAGATAGGCGAACTAGCGCCAAGCCATCGACGAGCAACTCGTGCCAACTCAAGACGATCTGGATTCAGGGTAGATGGTGCAGTTGCTCCCGAAAGTGGTGCGCTCACGACTCCCTCGATTCTGGTTCAGGTTGGAATGGTGGACCGCTGAGTTCAACAAATCTTTCATAACGATTCAACGCCGCCTCAGACCAGGCCGAATCAGGCTCAATTCTTTTTCCGACGCGAGACCAGATGCCTGCGCCCGATGCGTCCGGCACTTCGCCGGCGGCCACGCGAGCCAGATATGCAGATCCCAGTGCGGCACCCTGAGGAACAGCCACACAGTCCGCCGCCAGACCAGTGACATCGGCAATCGCCTGCACCCAGCGATTGTCCTGCGACCCGCCGCCAGTAACAACAAGGCGCTTCGCAACGGTGAGCCCGCCACCGCCCTCGAGCAGCCCCGCAAGCTCAAGGTGACGGCGAGTTACAAACCCGGCGGCTTCATAGACTGATCGCCACATGGATGCTGGGCCGTGTGTGATATCGACATCATGAAGCTCAGCCCGCCGAGTTGGGTCGTGTAGCGGAGTGCGCTCGCCGCGGATAAACGGCAGCCAGACCGGCACAGAAGTTGGTTCGATTTCTGCGTTTGCCGGCTGCTCGCTCAAAGATCCACCTGCCCAGTTTCTGAACAGCCCACCAGCATTTGAGGGTCCACCCACAAGGACCATCCCAGGCGCCGTGTGCGGAACAGTCCATAGTCCAGCTATCTCGACCCAGTCAGGAACAACCGCCCAGATGATCAAAGTGGCTCCAATGATGACCAGCACATCACCTGCTTGGTCGGCGCCTGCAACAAGCTGTTCCGCGAATGCATCGATTGTTCCACCGCCAATCACTGCGCCGCTGAGATCAGGGCCGAGCTGTTCTAGGGCCATGCCAGCAGGTTCAGACCCAAAGGAAATCCTTGGAAGCTGCCCAGCCGTAGCGCCGGCAGCATGGAGTACTCCCTCGTCCCAACCAGAAAAATTAAACAGTGGGACCATAGTCATTGCCGTGACGGAGTCCACAACTCCTGTACCGCACAGTGCAGCATTCGCAACTGCCTGAGCAGGCCAGTAGCCGGCTGCCTCGGGGTAGAGCTGAGTCAGCAGCGCCAACATGCGTTCCGACTCAGCAGAAGTTGAGGGGTCCGCTCCACGCTTCCCGCCGATGGTGCGCTGATCGCCGTAGAGAAGACCCTCGCCGAGTGGAACCCCGGACTCATCTACAGCGCACATCGACGGGACCATGGCTGCAACCTGTACGCCAATCACGCGGTGGCCGCTGCTCACCGCTTGATGCGCGAGCCCCGTCGCAGCCTCCAGCACAGACTCTCGCCAAACTCTTGCAGCATCATGTTCGACCCGGCCGAATTCGCCACTCATGCTGGTAGACCGGTCGGCATGTTCGAGCCGCACCGAACCCAGCACGGTTCCGTCCTCAGACGCGATCACAGCCTTCACAGAGGTTGTTCCGATATCTATTCCAATCGTTACTTTCATTGGCTCGCCACCTCCCCGAGAACCGATCTGGATAAAACCTGACACACACGTCAGTTTGGGAGCGTATCCTGTCAACGCAGACACCACATCCGCCTTGGAGGAAAAATGCCGTCCTACGGTCCAGAGGTCCTCGGACCACCAACACGCTCACTTGACCAAGTCCACTGGGACCCAGAGATGCAAACGATGGACCCTGCCCAACGCAGGGAACTTCAGTTAGATCGCCTGCGAACCATGATCGGAAAGGTATTCGACTCCGATGTTGGTTTGTTCCGTCGCAAACTCGAATCCGCTGGGGTAAGCGGCCCCGGCGACATCAAGAGTCTGGATGACCTCAACTCAATCCCAACCACGCTCAAGCAAGATCTCCGAGACTCCGAGGCCGATCATCCACCACTCGGCGACTATCGATTCACCACAATCCACGACTGTGTGCGTGTCGGGCAATCCACTGGCACAACCGGTACCCCGACCGTCACCATGCTGACCCGGCACGACCTGTGGGTCGAATACGAATCAGCTGCCAGAAACTGGTGGCGCAACGGATGGAGACCTGGGCAAATTGTGACCCACAGCCATCCCGCCTACTTGTATGGCGGCGGACTCATGCTGTCGGGAACTCTTGAGTACTTTGGGTTTCTCAACTTGTGGGTGGCCCCGCCCGACACTGATGAGTTGGCCGAGCAAGGCATCCGGATGTGGCAGCGAATCCACCCAGATTTGTCGATGGTTACCCTCTCTCAACATCGTTTTCAGGAGGTCGCCGCCAAGCTGGGTGTGGACCTAAAAGTGGATTGCGGGTTCCCTGATTTTCAGATGGGCGGATTTGGTCGCGGCCTCATGCCGCTCATGACCGCCGGCTTTGAGTGCTACGGATTTATCGGCGGGCCCAACAACGTGAGCGATGGGGCACATATTCATGAGGACTGGGCGATCGTCCAAGCAATCAACCCCGATACTGGCCAGGACGTGCCCGAAGGGCAGTGGGGCAATTTGGTGGTCACCACACTCGACCGAGACAACGGCCTACTTCGCTATGACCTCGAAGAGGCTGCGATGTTCGATAGTTCGCCATGCCCCACAGGCGAGACCACCAAGCGAGGATTCTGGGGTGGCCGGTTCAAAGATTTGCTCTCCTGTCAGGGTGTGCATTTCCAGGTGACTGACCTTGAACGTGTGCTGGCAACCGGAGTTCCCCAACTTGTCGATCCCACGTTGGAGTTTGTGGTTGTGAACCCGCAAGGAACCCAAGGACCGCTTCAGATCCGCATAGAAGTAGGGGTCTCTGGGGGAGACAAGCAGCAGATCAATGATCAGATCTGTGCGGTTGTTCGTCAGGAACTCCAGATGCAAGCCGAGGTCTTGGTTCTCGACCGTGAGACTCTTCCTAGGTCCGGCTACAAGCTCAAGCGCGTGGTCGACGCCTAGTCAGCACTCTCCCGTTAGCAGGCTGTTACTTCAACCACCATGGCTGCGCCCATACCTCCGCCTGCGCACAGGGCAATCACACCGATGCCACCGCCACGGCGACGAAGCTCGTGTACTGCGGTTACCACTAGGCGCGCTCCTGATGCAGCCACGGGGTGACCCAGCGCTATTGCACCGCCGTTCACGTTGACCTTCTCTGGGTCAATCCCGAGCACTTCGATGGTCCCAACAGTCATGGCGGCGAAGGCCTCGTTGATTTCAATCAGGTCGACGTCTTCGAGTGTGAGGCCCGCTCGCTGAAGCGCCCGGGGAATGGCAACCGTTGGAGCTAGGCCCGTTCGAGCTGGGTCAACACCTGCAGCGGCCCAAGAGCGAATCCGAGCGAGCGGCTCGATTCCCTCTTGCTGTGCTCGTCCGGCCGAGGCCACAACGAGCGCTGCTGCCCCGTCATTCAATGGCGAGGAGTTTCCTGCAGTAACTACTCCGTCAGGCCAGCCCGACAGCACCCGAAGCGAGCCGAGTTTCTCGAGAGTGGAATTTGCTCGCGGGTGCTCATCAGTATCGATCACTGACACGGCGCCACCCATACCGGGAACGGACACGGGGACGATCTCCTCGAGGAACCTACCCTCGGCAATTGCAGCAACTGCCTTGCGGTGAGAGTCCCAGGCCCACTGGTCCACTTGCTGGCGAGTGATACCGAGTTCCCGAGCCGTGTTCTCACCGACAGTGACCACCATGTTCATATTTGGCGCATCTGCAGTGTCTGGATGTGAAGGTGAAATGAATAGCTCGGGCGCGCCATAGGGGTACGGCGCTTTGCGATAGGTCAGCGGAGACTGCGTCATATTTTCAGCACCGCCGGCTACGACGACCTCATCCATCCCAGCAGCAATACTCGCCGCCGCCGCAGAGACTGCCGATAGACCAGATGCGCATTGACGGTTCATTGACAGCCCAGGAGTGTCTGCAGGCAAACCCGCCGCGATAGCGGCGTAGCGCGCAATGCAACCGCCACCTTGCAGCACTTCTCCGAGGATCACATCGTCCACCAGGTTTGCATTAATACCCGCTCGGCGAATTGATTCGGTGACAACCAGTGCAGCCAAGTCGCGCACGTCCACACTTGCCAAGGACCCCTTATAGGAATCAGTGATCGGCGTACGGCACGCGCTCAGTATTACGGGCATTGTCGGGGAAAGGCTTCCCGAGTCAGTCTGATTCGCCATGTTGGAAATACCCCCGGTTGGACTAAATAGTCATCCTACCTGACACATGCGTCAGCCGAGATGGCTACGATTCCTAGGTTGCCGGGGGGCAGCCGAATCAGGAGCGACGCACACATGCAAACGGATCAACTTCTTCTTGGACGCTCAGCACTCGTCACCGGTGCCGGCAGAGGGATCGGCCGCGAGGAGGCCCTTTACCTAGCCAAGCTCGGCGCACAAGTCATGGTCAACGACGTAGATACTGACCTATCGCAGGAAGTGGTGAATGAAATCACCGCCGCAGGAGGGTCTGCTTGCAGGAACAATTCCGACATCGCCACTTGGGCGGGTGCAGAGGAAGCGGTTTCTGGTGCGGTCAGGGAGTTTGGGCAGCTCGACGTGTTGGTCAACAACGCTGGAATCATTCGCGACACCATGAGTTTCTCCATGAACGAGGAACAGTGGGATGACGTGATTCGCGTCCATCTCAAAGGCCACGCTGCCTGCGCCCACTTTGCCGGGTGCCACTGGCGCGACCGTTCAAAGGCTGGCGAGTCAGGGGTCTCTGGCCGCATCGTGAACACTGCATCAGAGTCGGGACTCTACGGTCTCGCCGGACAAATCAACTATGCCTCTGCCAAAGCAGGGATTGCCGCAATGACAGTCGTCCTTGCCCGAGAGCTCCACAAATACGGGGTCACGGTCAATGCCATCGCGCCTCGGGCGCGCACTCGAATGACTGAGAGCGTTCTGGGTTCACTGCTCCCCGAGGAAGGCGCCTTTGACGAGTGGGACCCAGCGAATATTGCCCCCGTGGTCGCTTGGCTCGTGAGTGATGAGTCCAATCGAATCACCGGGCAGGTCTTTGTGGTCAATGGTGACAAGGTGCACCTGATGTCCGGGTGGCACCGCGTTGGCCGCATAGAGAACTCGGGGCGTGCCTGGACTGTGGATGATCTGCAAGCCAAGTCTGCTGAGCTATTCGGCGAGCACTCCACTGGCCGCCCTGCCATGGGATTTGGGGAATAGCGCATCATGGCCCTGCTCATTGATCAGCTCAGCTTCATGGCAACTACGTACCCCGACCAACCAGCGTACGTAGACCTCAGCTCCGGCGACTCGCTGAGCTTTAGTAAGTGGGAGGCAGAGTCCAATCGCTTGGCCCGAAAGTTAGTCAGCTCCGGTGTCTCTCCTGGGAGCCGCGTTGCTTTGTACCTTGAAACCACTCAGGTATTCGCGTGGATCATCGCCTACGCGGCCATTCACAAGGCCGCCGCAGTTGCTGTGCCGACAAACACCCGACTCTCTACAAGAGAATTGGCAACTGTTCTCGGCCATGCCGAGCCAACGGCAGCCCTTACCTCGTCCACACTGCGTGCTTCGCTTGAGGCCGCACGCTCCGAGTCGATTCCCTCGCTGCAGATCACCTTTGAGGCTCTAGGCAACTCCTGGCCAGATGCAACAGCCGAGTCAGACTCAACGTTTCGGGTTCCTGTAACCGAGGACGACCTCGCTGACATCATGTACACCTCTGGCACCACGGGAATTCCCAAGGGGATAGCCGTGCGGCACTGCGGCCTTCACATCATTGCGAACGGCACACCGGAGTGGACCTCCAAGGCATGGCTGCACAGTTCGCCACTCTTTACTTTCGCAGGTCTGAGCTTCATCTATAACCCTATGAAGATGGGCATGTCCACCTTGTACCAGTCAAAATTCGATGCAGGGATCTGGCTGGAGACTGTTGAGGAGCGTCGGCCCACGATGGCGTTCTTGGTGCCGGCAACAGCACAACTCTTGATGAGCGATCCGGGCATCAGTGTGGCGGACCTATCGAGTCTGCAGTTGGTCTCGATCGGCTCAGCACCACTACCCGCAGGCCTACATCGTCGCTTGGCTGAGTTGCTGCCCGAAGCGGCGGTCACGAACAACTACTCAATGACCGAGTCGGGCACCTCGTTCACGTACCTCCCCAAAGAAGAAGTCGAACGAAGAGCAGGGTCAGTTGGAATCCCTATGGGAACCAAGATTCGTATCGCCGATGAACATGGGATCGAGGTTGAAGCTGGGCAGATCGGCGAGATTCTGATTGGAGTCGGCGACTCTCAGCGCGAGTACTTCAAAGACCCCGCAGCTTCTGCTGCTACGTGGAAGAACGGCTGGCTGCACAGTGGCGACCTTGGACGACTTGATGAGGATGGCTATCTGTACATCGTTGGTCGGGCCAAAGAGGTCATCATTCGCGGTGGCAACAACGTCTATGCGACCGACGTCGAGACGGTTCTCTATGAACACGAAGATGTCGCCGAGGCCGCGGTGGCTGCTGTTGCGCACGAGGTGCTCGGTGAAGATATCGGCGCCTGGGTGGTGCTTCGAGCGGGGGTAACTCCCGACTCTGAATCAATCATCACGTTCTGCAGCGAGCGACTCGCTGACTACAAAGTGCCACGCGTCATCACGTTCTTAGATGAGTTGCCACGCAACCCAACGGGCAAAGTCCTCAAACGCGAGTTACCAGCACCCCAAACCTGACCACAGCAAACCTGACCGGCAAACCCAACGAAGATTGCAGGATATTTCCGTGAACCAAGAACGACTTCATAGCTTCACTTTGGCCGACACCTTCCGAGAGCATCGACGTAATTACCCCGATCGACTAGCCACGGTAGACAGCGAGATGAGCTTGACCTGGCCACAGCTGGACGACCGAATCAACCAGCTAAGTTCGGCACTCACACAAGCCGGGGTGGGCCAGGGCGACGTCATTTTGTGGCTCGGCCAGAACAGCTTCCGAATTGTCGAGTGCCTCGGAGCCGCTGCAAAACTTGGGGCAGTCTGCTGTATCGCAAACTGGCGGCAATCCGCAGATGAGACAGCGTTTGTGTTGCAAGATTCTCAGCCATCAGTCGTGATCTGGCAAGAGGAAGAGGTGGGCGACACCATCAGAGGGGCTCGGGATTCTGCCAGTCTCGGATCTGCTATCTGGCTTCAACATGACGCTCCGGACACGGGAACTGACTCCACCGACTCGCTCAGCTACGAGGCATTCTTGGCCTCAGGCGAGTTAGTGGATCCTCAGGACCGGCCGATCGCCGTCCAAGCAGGGGCCGAAGACCCAGTCCTCATGTTGTACACCGCAGCGTTCACCGGCACCCCGAATGGTGCGCTGCTCTCGCATAACGCCCTGCTGATCCAGAGTCTGATGATGGCGAACTTGCAGCGCATCGATGCAAGCTACCGATACCTCAACTCCGGGCCGCTGTTTCATGTTGCAACCCTGATGACCACGCTGGCCACCTTGGTGATGGCCGGAACCAACTTGTTTTTACCGCGAGTTGAGGCCGAGGCAGTGTGTCGCCTAATTCAAGACCAAGGCTGTACGGGTGCTTTCCTGATGGGTCCAACCATCGATCAGATCCTCGAGTTCAACGCAGCAGACCAAAACGGTGATTCCCCCTATGACCTCTCCACGCTGCGAAGCTTTCGCGGTAAGCCAGAGTGGAATGCGATGATCACCGTGGATGATTCACCCTGGGCTGTGAAACCAGCCGGCTTTGGGCAGACAGAAGTCATGGGGATGCTCACGTTTAATGCTGTCGGTGGCGACTGCGTAGGGTCCGCAGGCCGCGCATCTCCCATGGTCAGGGTTCGCATCCTCGACCCGGATGGGCAAGAGGTTGCCAGTGGTGAGACGGGAGAAATCGTGGCCGCAGGGCCGCAGGTGATGTCGGCCTACTGCAATCACCCCGAAGAAACCCAGCGAAGGCAAGAAGGCGGTTGGCACCACACAAACGACCTTGGCAGAAGAGAACTCGACGGGTCGCTAAGTTTCGTGGGGCCGAAGGGTCGACTGATCAAATCCGCAGCAGAGAATATCTACCCTGCCGAGGTTGAGGCTGCACTCAATTCCCAGGATTCGGTTCGCGAATCTGCAGTCATCGGCATCGCTGACCCAACTTGGGGACAGTCTGTCTGCGCAATCGTTGTGCTCAATGATGGTGCAGAGATCACCGAGGCTGAGCTGATCGAGTCAGTGAAGTCCCGCATTGCCTCGTACAAGAAACCTAAGAGCATTGTGTTTCGAACCGAGCCGCTCCCCCGTCTGGGCTGGCCGATTGATTACGAGACACTCGATGCAGAGTACGACGGCGGCGGATACCCGGGATCGGGCTGACTC
>CAMDLX010000004.1 GCA_945901935.1 Bifidobacterium breve
AGGCCGCAGGATCCGCGACCTCATCAATCTGATCGGAGTCAAGGGTCGACTCCTCTACAGAACTTGGTTCGGTTTCATCGGGGTCGGGCCGCAGGTCAATGACGTCAGTCATGCAGAAATCAGTCCCGATCGTCTCATCAACGCTCGGACGCCCAGGAACATCAAGCCACCGAGTGCAAGCGTTGCTAACCGATCAAAGCGCGGGTCGGAGCCCGGTAGCGGTAGCGGCATGATTCGAGCCACCTTCACCGGCGGCAGAGTCGCAGCGATGCCACCCGTGGCAGTGTCTGCACTCTCAGTAGAGAAGTCTGCGCTGCCAGCGGTGGCGCTTGCTGATGAAGGAGTTGCCGAACTCGCCGAAAGGGGGCGGTTCGTCCCTGAAGTTGATCCAGACGAAGCCGAAACTCCCGCAACCACGGGTACCACAGCCCCCGTAAACGCTTCCACAGCCCCCGTAAACGGGTCCACTGCAGGCCCTTCATCAACAACAGCACTGCCATCGTAAGGAGTGTCACACCAGAGGGTTTCGCCGAGGTCTGCCAAGCTGCCCGAAGGAGCAAATCGCGTGACGTCACTTGTCAGCACTGTCTTGAGTCCTGCAGCAGTGCAGTTGGAGCTAACAATTTTGTCGGCTGCAGCCAGGGCCTGGGCAACCAGTACATCGGGCAACTGCCCATCGCTCAGTTCAGCCGAGCGCTGCCGGCCAACTGTTGACTGCCAACGGATAATCGCTGCAACGGTGTTGGCCTCTACTCCAGTTAGGCCTGAATCCGGTGCATAGATTGAGTTCGCCCAAGACAATGGCCACCCTCCGGGCACGTTCTGCGTTGCAGCAAACAGGGGCGCTCCGCCTCCTGCAGCCAAAGAAGTTGAAATGGCGGCGGGGGTAGGTGATAGCCATTCACCCGCACCGTTCTTCATCTGTGCCACATACAAGTCGGTCCTGAGATTTGCTTCGCCCGTGGCATCAAATGGCGGTTCTTCTGCCTCGGCTTGAATAGCCTCTGCTGCTGCGAGTGGGGTGGTCATGGTCATGGCACCACTCTCGGCGGGGACATCTACTGCTGCTGAAGCCGTCTTCCATTGCCGAATCACACCCACCGCGTCCGGCAGACCCTGTTTTGCGGGTGCACGAGTAAAGGGCCAGGTTGCGTCTGGTGCTGGCTCCGGATTGAGGAACAGACTTGTTGAGCGGTCGGTCCACTTGGTTGGCTGGGTCGCTCTGAGATAAGTACCAAGGGCAAGGTTCGCCATCCCGGCATCGCTCCTGAGCACTGCCGAGGCGGGACGAAGCGGCGAAACCATCGAGAGCCCACCCGGCTGGAATTCGCCTAGTAGAGATAAAAACGTGGGATCTTGCCAGTTGTTTACTGGGCTCTCTAGAAAGACATCGGCGAGGTTTTCTGAGGTCAGTCGAAGCGGCCCCTCAAAATCGCGAACCTTCAAACAATCCGGTGGCAACTCATTCAACGGATCGTCCTCGATGCTCTGCTCGACGAACCCACATAGGTCGATTCCGGTTGGGCGCGGCCCCGAAACCAGAAACGACATACCTACTGCTTGCATCGGAGCCTCAATCACAGACCGCCCCGTTGCTTCAAGGGCCTTTCGTTCGGCCTCAGTAAAGGGAGTACCACTCACAGCAATATCGGCACCGCCCGTTATCATCCGCTCTTTGGACTGTGCATCACCACCGGAAATCTGGCGTGCCGTGGTGGACCCAGGAATGTTCTTTACTGCTCCCAGCCAGGTAAGCGCCGGTGCAAGGGATTCGTGAGTCACTCCAATCCGCAGCTCAACAGGTTCAGCAGGATCAGTTTGTGCTCCGGCAACAAACGGAACCACAGCCCAGCCAAGTAGCAACACCGCTCCTGCTGAAAGAATGCCTCGCTGCAATAGACCGCTGCGAGCTCCTATTTTCTTATTCGTCTTCATTGCCTGCCCTGCCTGCATCGTTGCGGTCGACTTACCGGTTACTACTTTTTTTGCCATGAGGTTCGAACTCCCTTCGACAGAAACACTCCAAGGCCTACTAACAGCGCTCCCTGAAGCAGAGTAAAGATCACTTCTCGGCCACCAGGGCCGTTTGTTTGCACTGCGAGGATCTCGTCTGCAGCTGATTGATCAGCTGCTGCAGCCTCGGAGGCAGCCTGGGCCTGTGCTGCCAATACTTCTGCCGCTGCAGCAGCAGCTTGTGCCTGCTCGGGGGTGAGTACCGCTCCCCCTGCACCGGCAAGACCACCGGCCGCACCACCGGCCACACCACCGGCCACACCGCCAGCCACACCACCAGCCAGACCCGCAGCACCTGCAGCACCACCAGCACCAGTTCCAGCGAGCACATTCGGAGGCGGTGGTGCCCCGGCCAGATCAGTCGGGCGAGCTGGAGCACCCGGAATTTGCTGCACCTTGTCCAGAGCCAGGTTCACGAGAACTGTTGAGAGTCGGGAGTAACTCAGTTCTTCAACGTTGCGTTGCCCAGCCGTAACTGCGTAGTTCAGAAATGTTCCTAACACCTTGCCCTTGGCCGGATCGAATCCGGCGGTTTGGGCAATCACATAGGAATAGGTGGAGGGGAAGTAAGCGCCAGGGTCAGCCCCGTCATAGCGCAAAGCAAATGTTCCGTTCGCCCTGGCCTCGGCATAGCCGAGCGCAATGGTTGCTGCTGATGGGACTGGCTTCATATACACACCGGCGGCGTTCTCTACGCTGGCTACCGGTGAGGTCGCACCATCGATGAAGGTTGTTACCGCAGTCGCAGCATCTACATAGGTAATCGTGTCCGGCGACAACTGGACAGTCTGAGCCACACCAGTTGAGGCTGTTGCTCCTGTTGCGCTGCCGATTCCATAAGGCCAAGTTGAAACGGGGACACCCTCACGAAGCGGGATGGAGTTTTGATCAGGATTATTATTTGCGACATAGCTCTTGAATGCATTCCAGATATCGCCAGCCACGTTGATGCAGTACTCGCTCAGCACATAACTTGTGCCAGAACCGTCATTTCGCACCACAGGGCGGATCTTTTTATCCGGCAACGCAACCCCGGGGTTTGTTGCTTGAATCGAAGGATCGTTCCACTTGATTTCTGGTTCCGTAAAAATCCTGCAGGCATCGCGGCGGCTCAAACTCAGGTCGCTGATTCGACCGCTTGGTCCGGTCAGATTGAACATGAAGGCCAGTGGTCCAGCCGAGACAGGCACATAGACAAAGTCCTTACGAGAGGAACTGTTAATCAAGTTCTGTTCATCAGGCTGATACTCGATATCCGAAGCCCCAAAGTCCACAGTCCCGTTCAGATAGTTGAGTCGGCCCTGAGTTGATCCGCCTGCCTGATAGTTGATGGCAATGTCATATTCGTTGGCAACATCGCTCTTCCACTGCTCAATCTCGAGCGCAGCAAATGAAGACCCAGTGCCCGTCACCGTTGGTCCAGCTGCATGCGCGACGCCGGTACACAAAACCGAAACGGCAACGATCACTGAAAGCGTTATTGCAGAAGCAGTCCGAAAACCTGGAGTAATAAGCGCCCGCCGACGCATGAGGTTCATCCGAATTGCCCAGTCACATAATCGTAGGTGCGGGGATCCGAGGGATTCTCAAAGACTTGAGCCGTGGGTCCTGCCTCAACAATGCGCCCCGGGTCGCCAATTGACTCCACCAAAAAGAAGGCGCATTTATCGCTGACTCGTTGAGCCTGTTGCATGTTGTGCGTCACAATCACAATGGTGATCTCTTCGCAGAGTTCGCGAATCGTCTGTTCAATCACTCGAGTCGAGATCGGATCGAGTGCCGAACAAGGCTCATCCATCAACAACACATCGGGGTGCACGGCAAGTGCGCGCGCAATACACAGGCGCTGTTGCTGACCACCCGAGAGTGACATGCCACCTTCGTTGAGGCGATCAGACACCTCTGCCCACAGGCCGGCCCGTCGCAGGCATTGTTCTACAAGGGCCTTAGGATCCTCGTTCGACATCCCGGATAGGCTCAGACCAGCTAGCACGTTGTCAGCAATTGACATAGCTGGGAAGGGGTTTGGCTTCTGGAACACCATCCCGATTCGGGAACGAACCTCGGTCGGGCTCATCTCCTCGGAGTAGATGTCAACCCCGTCAAGTTCAATGGTGCCTGCAATGGCAGCAACAGGTACGAGTTCATGCATGCGGTTCAAAGACCGCAAGAAGGTCGACTTGCCACAGCCTGACGGCCCAATCAGAGCCGTGACCTCTCCTGGCTCCATTGAGAGCGTGCAGCGCTCTAGAACTTTGCGCTTACCAAACCAACAGGTGACGTCAGTTGCATCGATCCGAGAAGACGGATGCTGCTCTTCTGGGAGGATTTCACTGCTCACCACCTGACGGTTTGCCGCTGGGGTCTCGGCTGTTTGTGGGGATTGAACTGTGGTCATCGGGACCCTCCTCTTACTCTGGCTCCGCGTTCACCAATGACGCGGGCCAGAACGAACAAAATGAGCACAAGCAACACCAGAACCAAGGCGCCTGACCATGCTCGAGCAATCTGCGCCGGGTTGGGCTGTCGCAACAACTGATAGATGTACAACGGCAGATCTGCCTGGGGACCATTGAATGGGCTCCAGTTGATTGAAGAACTACCAAAGGCCGTCAGCAACACCGGGGCGGTCTCGCCCACTGCTCGCGCAACACCCAGAATCGATGCCGTGATCAGACCCGAACGAGCAGTCGGCAGCACTACTTGCATAACGCTGCGCCACTGAGGAGCTCCGAGTGCGAGCGCCGATTCACGCAGGCCGTCGTCAATCGTCTTGAGCATCTCCTCGGCTGTGCGAGTAACCGTGGGGATCATCAGGATTGCTAGTGCTAGGCCGGCGGCTAGACCCGAGGGGCCTTGTCCCTGCAAAACCCAGACGGTGTAGATGAAGAGACCGGCCACGATAGAAGGAAGCCCACTCATTGCATCAATGACAAAGCGAACAATTCCGGCCAGACGGCCACGAATCTCATGCAGATAGACCGCAGTCAGAATTGCAATCGGGATACTCAGAACTGACGCGATCAGCATTTGCTCAAGCGTTCCGACAATTGCGTGGAACACTCCACCACCATCGTCGAGAGGCCCCACCTTGGACATGTCCGAGGTCAGGTACTCGTAGTTCAGCCCGGCGATGCCCTTCACCACCACGTAGCCGAGCATCCAAGCCAACACCGCTACGGCGATGCCACCACTCGTCCAGACCAGGGTGGTGATCAAACGATCAGTTGCAACGATTGGGCTTTGGCTGTCACGAGCCAGAAGGTAAACCGATACTAAGAAAATCAGCAGCGCCCAGATTGCAAAGGTCAGCGCATGTGTCCAGTCGAACAGGAGGCACATGACTCCACTGCCTGTCACACCCGCAGCGGCTGACAACAGGATCTCTACCCGCTCGCTACGAACCAGAGCACGCGGCCGAAACGGAACCTGCTCCTCGATGGGTTCTTGGTCTTGTGGTTCTGGAACGGGGGTTTCGTCTACGGGGCGTTCGTCGAGAAGGCTCATGTCAACATCAACCTCAAGCTGCAATCTGTGTTCGGCGAACAATCGCTCGAGCACCAAGATTGACAAGAAGCGTCATACCAAACAGCGCCAGACCTGCAGCGATCAAAGCCGAAATCTCTAGGTCCTGTGCCTCGGGGAACTTGATAGCAATGAGCGAGGCAATAGAACCGCCACCCTGTTCAAGCACATACGGGTTCGCTTCAATGGTGAACGCAATGATGAGTGCAACGGCGATGGTTTCTCCCAGTGCCCGCCCAAACCCCAGCAGGACGGCACCCGTGATTCCGGCTTTCCCAAAGGGAAGCAACACTTCTTTGATCATTCCCCAGCGCGACCCACCCAGAGCCAATGCTGCTTCGCATTGTGATCGCGGGCATTGCGCCATCACATCACGAGAAACCGAGGTGATGATCGGCACGATCATCAGAGCCACCACGGTACCGACGATAAAACTCGAACGAAGCAGCGGAGCATCCGGCTCGGATAACCGGAAGAAGGGAATCGCACTGAGATGCAGGTTCAACCAAGAAGCAACGCCCACGAGTGGGGCCTGAAGTGCAAAGAACCCCCACATACCAAAGATGATGCTGGGCATTGCTGCGAGCAGGTCAACCGAAGAGGTCAGGACCCGGCGAATCCTGGCTGGGGAATACTCGTTAATGAATAATGCCAGCCCAATTGCCAAGGGAACGGCAACGATGAGCGAAACCGTCGCAATGATGATGGTTCCGATAAGCAATCCCAACACACCGAAGTCGCCCACGGTTGGGTTCCACACGCTGGTGGTAAAGAACGAGAGCAAGCCGGCCTTCTGCAGCGCAGGTAAGGCCTTGATAGCCAAGAACAGTGCAGTTCCACCGATAATGAACAGACTGACTGCTGCTGCGCTGGCACATAACGTCCGAAAAATGCGGTCGCCGCGGGTCACGGTTCGCGCAATATCTCGAGGAACTTGTTCCTCGAGCGCCTGGAGTTCGGGGGATGTCAGCGCCACGTGCTAGATGCTGGAACACGAAGGTGACGCGCGACCCACCAAGAAGATAAACGTTTGGTGAACGAAGTTGTACAAAAGGTGAACGACTTCTTTGCGAAGGCCGGCAACGCTCGGTAATGAACGCTCTGTAATCAAAGCTGTTTATGACTGCTCAGTGATAAACGCTGGGTTATGACCGCTCGCGGGTATCTCGCAATAAGACTTCTTGAGCAATCGTCGCGAGATGCGCTCCATCGAGGGCAAACACATGCCCAATCGCTAGACCCCGGCCGCCAACGAAGGTATGGCAAGTGAAGTCGTGGAGTTGCCACTGATCGGCCCGAAAAGGCCGGTGAAACCAGATGGTGTGATCAAGCGAGGCCGTAAAAAGCACCTTGTGCAAGACATCGTCCGGTTCACGCCTGACGGGATGCGCTCGAACCACGGCATCAGTAGGCAGATCATCGGATAGATAGGCCAAACCGCCCGCATGTAACGGACCTGTTTCTGGCAGTTCCTGAGAAACTCTGAGCCATGCTGCGGCCCGGCCGGTCCCATCTCTACCGCCAGCGGTGATTGCTTCTGCGGGGACAAAGGCTCGTTCAAAGACAGGACTCCAGGAATCCTGATCAAGATCTGAGGGAAGCGGAACATCAGGAGGCAGAGAAACGGTCTCGATGTCATCAGAAACCTCGAGGCGCTGAAAGCTTGCCTCGAGGTTCAAGATTGCTCCCACTGGCTGGCGGGCTACAACCCTCCGGGTAGCAAACGAACGGCCATTGCGAATGCGATCCACCTCGTACCGAACTGGCTCGTTATGGTCACCTCGGCGAATGAAATAAGCGCGTAGCGAATGCACGTGAAGGTCTTCGTCCTCCACGGTTCGCGTGGCGGCGCTCAATGCCTGAGCAACAATCTGCCCGCCGTACAGCCCACCCCATGGGTACTGAGGCCCAATGCCAACAAAGGTGTCGGGCCCATGATCGGACAGTTCAAGAATAGTTCGTAGGTCCACAAGTTCTCCGGGGGTGACTACTGCACGTACCTCACAGGAACGCACTTTGTACCTAGCATCATGGCAGTCTCGGCAGCCGTTCGTGACCGATACGGTATGTAGGCACCGAAGCGATCCCCTACTGAGAGAGTTCCACTATGCCTGCTGTTGATGCAGAACTACTTCAAACCGCCGTTGGATGGACTCAGCAGGCAGGTGCGCTCACCCTTGAATGGTTCAATCATCCCGAACTTGCAATCGATGCCAAGGGTGATGGAACCCCCGTCACCCAAGCGGATCGGGCAGCGGAGCGTTTGCTGCGAGAACTCATCTCGGATGCCTTTCCCCTCGATGGGATCCAAGGAGAAGAAGAGGCAGCACGTGTCGGCAGTTCTGGACGTGGCTGGGTGATTGACCCAATCGACGGCACCAAGGCCTTCACACACGGAGTGGGTACCTACTCAAATTTGTTATACCTCGAGGACGAACACGGCCCAGCAATTGGCGTTATCAATCTTCCAGCACTCGGTGAAACCATTTACGCTGGACGCGGCCTTGGCTGTTTCTTCAACGGAACGCCCTGTTCAGTCTCTGACCGCGGTGAACTTGATGGCAGCTACATCGCTTGCACCGGCTTTCACATGTGGACTCCAGACATGTTCGACAGGGTCACCGCCGCTGGGCCCCGTCTGCGCACCTGGGGAGATGCCTACGGCTACGCACTTGTGGCCTCGGGGCGCATTGAAGCCATGATGGACCCGGTGCTGGCTTGGTGGGATATCGCCCCGATGACGGTCATTATTCCCGAGGCCGGTGGCGTACTTACTGCTCGCGATGGATCCACAGCGTTCAACATGGACGGCAGCGCTGACACCAGCACAACGGGTGTCTACTCCGCGGTTGCCTCAAACGGACTCCTGCATGAGCAGATCGTTGATCTGCTCCGGCCCTGACTGCTCCAGCCCTGACGGTTCGAACTGCAACTAGGCCAGAATTAAATTGGCATCCTCAGAAACCTTCGAGATGCGCTCGCCGCAACCCGAGGCCGAAGAGATTGACGATGCATACTGAGCCCGTCGACGAGCGACCAGGCCAGTCGCTTCGGAGTCTTGCTCCGAATACTGCGCTTCAATGCCGTCTTTCAACATCGCAAGCGCTTCGGTTCGCATCTGCGAGACACGGGACTCCGTTACACCAATCAAAGCAGCCAATTCAGTGGAACTGCGCTCTTCAATAAAGTACCCGACGACCACGATTCGGTGACGCTCCGGAAGCAGATGAACTGCGTCACGCAGATACGCCCGGAGTTCCCGAGCCTCAAGTTCTTCTGATGGCTCAACTGCAGTGCGATCGGCCAGCACGTCAACCAGAGTGAGTTCGGCATCATCAGAGGACCCCAGCAAGGAATCAAACGCAAGAACAACCGAGCGGAACATCCGATCCCGGAGGCGGTCGAGTTCGGCTCGAGAAATATCTAGTTCCTTCGCAGTCTCTGCAAGAGATGGTGCACGTCCAAGGCGGTGAGCCAGATCAAGTTCTGCCTGATCCAAACTGCGAGCTAGTGCCCGCACTGAACGCGGCGCCCAGTCGGCCGCACGAACGGCATCGATGATCGCTCCACGGATTCGCTGCGCAGCAAAGCGATTGAAGGGAACTCCTCGAGATTCATCAAATCGTTTGGCTGCTTCAACCAAACCAAGAGCACCTGCGCGAGCGAGTTCCTCACGCTCAACGTGTCTTGGAAAGTTGACAGCCACTTGGAACACCACATGACTCACCAAGGGCATGTGCTCCTCGATAAGTGCGGTGACTTGCTGCTGTGTCAATGCCGTTGATCCTGCTTGTGAACTGAGTGTCACTGTTTCGCCCATGACTCAATCTCCTCCGTGTCGAACGTCGACACTCGGGGTATCGGCAGACAGGCGCGCGGAACTTGAGCGATTTTCCAAGAAATTCCCAACAAATTTCTGACACGACCCGAAATAGACGGAAAGTGGCGGCAAATATCACTCTTGGTGAGATCTATCGGCCTTCTTGGCCAAAACCTGAGCTTCTGCGTCAGATTCTTGTTGGTTTTCTTGCTGGGCAGAGCCTTCAGAGCCCTCCGCGCCTTCAAATACGGCAGCTCGTACGCCTCGAAGAGCCAATTCGCCCAGTAACTCCTGTGTAGCGCCAAGGCCAGCCAGACCCGTTGCACCGGGCGCAGCGGTTCTAGTCGCAACCCAGAGCCCCGTTACTGCAGCAGTAGCCGCAGCAGCCACCGCGGGTCGATCCAATACTGCGTAGACCACCCATTCCCGCTGGCCATCTCGTTCCCCGCGAAGCTCTACCCGGACTGCACCAATTCCGCCTTCAGCTGGGGCAGGAAGCCAAACCGGGAATGGAGCAAGCGCTCGATCTCTGCGTGTTGCAGCTAGACGTGCTGTTACTCGCTGTACCCCGGCAAAGGCCGGTACTAACAACATGGGATCGGCAAGAGCAGCCCGATAACAGTCACGGGCGCCTATCGGGTCAGGAAACCAGCACAACTCTCGGCCAGAAAATCCGGGCCTCTTGACCCAGGCTCCGTCACGCCAGTCAGTGGCTGTCCCGCGAAGCGCACGTAGGCGCTGCGCAGCACACGCAGGCCCAGCAGCACCGTGGCGAGCTACGTGGATTTCATCTACACGGTCCAACAACCCCGAAGCATGACTAGCCAACAAACATGACAACCCTGGGGCGAATGCTGCACCAACCACCAAGGTGCGTCCGAGTGATTCCGCCAGTGGTCCTAGTTCTAAGAGTTCTTGGACCTCAACGGGGTCATCCGAAGTGGCAACAACATCACGGCCAGCGAGAAGCTGCTCATGTGCAACAACAAACTGCTCACCTGCAGCGCGAGCAACAATCACAGTTGTGACATCGTCATCGAGTTGAGCTTGACCGTTCTGATCGCTCAGCATCTTCACCTCCGTTCCAAAGGAGTTACGAAGCACACTCAATCGCTCAGGTCGACGACTCACCGTGGTGATAGCAACCTCCTGTGGCCGGCCAAAGGCACGCGGTCCGAGGAGCTCCCTAGTAATTCGTGCACCTAAAATTCCCGCACCAATGACAGCAATTCGCTGGTTGCTCATCTGAGCTCAGGGCCTTCGAGCTCACGCCAACCACCAGTTGAGGGCGGAGTTGCGTCTCCTCCAAGGAACCGAACTACCAGACTGACTAACAGCCCCAAGCCCAGTGCGAGCACTGCCCGTTGCAGACCACGCATATTTTCCTCCCTTGGAGTACCACTACAAACTGCGTGGGGCTAGCTGGAGTCGAACCAGCGACCTCACCCTTATCAGGGGTGCGCTCTAACCAACTGAGCTATAGCCCCTCTGCGTTGTCAGATCCGAAACGAATCTCACAGAGACGGTCACACTAGCGGAGGTACAACTACTGGTTCGATTCGCGAACCGGACGAGCTGTTTCCTCTTCGATCACCGAGATCCAAACTCCGCCGATGATGTCGCTAATCAGATTAAAAACCAGAGTAGAAATCACCACTGCTGCGGCCAGGCCAAGGCAACCTAACAAGCTCACCAGACCGAACTGCCGAAAGATAAATTCACCATCCAAAGACCAATCTTGTAGGGAGAGTGATGAGTTGACGAAGTTCTCAATGCTCGAGATTGTTCCAGCGTTAGAAGCCACCGTCCACAAAATTACCGCAGCAATCATCTGCATTAACCAGAGGCACAAAGCCAGCAGCAACGAGAGTTTGAGGATTGACCATGGGTCGACATGGCGCACAAGTCGACGAACCTTGCGTGCTTCGAATCGCTGACGCCGATAGCCCATACGGCGGTTCGTTACCTCAGGTTCGGTTGCTAGGGCTTGTTGTCTTTGTACCTGAGGAGTATCGCTCACGTGCTCATCCTACCGAGGCTTGTTCTGGTAGTCGGGATTACCAACGTTGCCGAGTTGATCAGAAAATTCTGCTCCGAGAGCATCTGCAGCAGCAGTTGAGCGCACACCACCGAGTTGAACCGTGACCTGAACAGCACTGGGTCCAGTCTGATCAAATCTCAACAAGCCGGCCTTCGACGCTTCGGCCACTTGCTGAGCGCCGAGTTGCCCATAACCAACTCCTGCGAGGGCAACAACATCCGCTACGGCATCGGCGCGGGCACGACTGACCGATGCCTCGCCGATGTGCGTAAGACCAACCAGACAGACTGCGCTCAGACAACAGATCACCAGCATCAGAGGAAGAGCCGATCCACGTTCAGTCTGGGTCACTGACCTATTTCAGTCTCAGAGTCTGACGGGTCAACTTGATCTGCTGGATCTACTTGCTCAACTGCGTCTGCTGCGTCCTCTAGCTCTTCTGAATCTTCAGGGTCTTCGGAGTCCGGACCTGTCAGAACTCGTGCAACAGCGGCAACTTTGCTCTCACCGTCAAGATTCATCACTCGGACCCCAGAAGCAGTTCGGCCCTGAATGGAAATCGTAGAAACTTTGGTTCGGATCACGACTCCGGCATCGTTGATCATCAACAAATGATCGTCTTCGCCAACCAAGAACCCTGTGACGACCCGCCCGCGAGCAGCATGGATCTTGTGGGCACGCACACCTTGGCCTCCGCGCCGCTGCCGCGAGAACTCTTCTAGTTCTGTTCGCTTGCCGTAGCCACCGTCGGTGATGGTTAGCAAGCGCAGTGTCTCGGCCGGGTCCACACCCTCGTGGTCCCCTCCCTCGCTGTCCACACCGTCGTGGTCCGCTACCTGGTCTGATAGCTCAGAGGCTGCGGCTATTGAATCTGCGCCAACCACTGCATCGTTGGCCTTTAGGCGCATGCCACGCACACCGCTAGCTGTTCTGCCAGTGGGCCGGATATCGCTTTCCAAGAAACGAATGCCTTGGCCGGATTCTGAAATCACCATGATTTCATCCTCTGGTGAAGTCGGCATGACCCGGACTAGCTCATCACCCTCTCGCAGGTTGATCGCAATGAGTCCGGCCTGACGTGAACTGTCATAAGCGTTGAACATCGTCTTCTTCACGATTCCATTGCGAGTGACAAACATCAGGTAGCGGTGCGATTCGTAGTCACGCGTATCGATGATGGTCTGGATCTTTTCACCCTGATCAAGTTGCAATAGGTTGACGATTGCTAGGCCCTGAGCAGTGCGGTCACGCATGGGGATCCGGTGAGCCTTGAGGCGATAGACCTTGCCTTTATTCGAGAAGAACAACAAGAAGGCATGCGCCGAAGTGAAGATCAGATCAGTGATGTAATCCTCATCCTTGAGCCGCGCACCTGCAACGCCGCGGCCTCCTCTTGCCTGAGTCCGGAAGGTGTCTGCAGCGACAGTCTTGACGTAGCCACGTGCTGTCATCACAACAACGACTTCCTCATCGTCGATGAGGTCCTCGATCTCTAGGTCACCGTCGTCGTGCTCAAGGGTTGTCTTACGTGGTGTTGCGAACTCGTCACGAATTGCTGTCATCTCGTCTTTGATGACCTGTCGCAGAACGCTGTCATTGGCGAGAATGTTTTGCAGAAACTCGATGGTCTCACGAAGCGTGGCCATCTCTTCTTCTAGGCGTTCCCGACCAAGCCTGGTGAGCGTAGACAGACGCATATCGACAATTTCCGTGGCCTGAATCTCACTAAACTCAAAGCCCTCACCTTGTAGGGCAAGGATCGCCGCAGCACGATCTGCCGAAGCTCGAATCTTTGCGATGATCTCGTCAATCAGATCAAGCGCCTTCAGGAATCCTTCAACGATATGTGCACGACGTTGCGCTTTGTCCAAGCGGAACTGGGTGCGGCGAGTAATCACCTCGACTTGATGATCGATGTAATGCACGAGGGCTTCACGAAGGTTCAACGTTCGCGGGACGCCGTCTACGAGGGCCACAAAATTCGTTGCAAAAGTGGTCTGCAACGGTGTGTGCTTGTACAAGTTGTTGAGGAGCACGTTGGCGGGCGTATCTCGCTTCAGTTCAATGACTAGTCGGGTCACGCCTCGAGATCGTTCGTTACGAATCTCCCTGACTCCCTCAATCACCCGAGCATTGGCGAGCTCTGCAATCTTCTCTTCGATGGTTTCGACAGAGGTTTGATAGGGGATCTCGGTGACAACAATGCGGTCCCCTTTCGGTCCCTCTTCAATCTCTGCTTTCGCCCGCATTTTTATGGAACCACGGCCTGTACGGATGGCCGAGATCAGACCAGCGCGACCCATAATCTGTGCGCCCGTAGGAAAGTCGGGGCCCTTCACAAACTCCATCAGGTCATCAGGAGTTGCCTCGGGATTATCAATCAAGTGCAGTGTTGCATCGATGACTTCACCGAGATTGTGGGGCGGAATATTCGTTGCCATTCCCACTGCAATGCCTTGGCTGCCATTCACCAACAAGTTCGGGAACCTGCCAGGCAAAACCTTTGGCTCCTCCGTTGAACCATCAAAGTTCGGTGAGAAGTTGACGGTGTCTTCGTCAATCCCAGCCAACATATGCATAGCGAGCGGAGTGAGCCGGCACTCGGTGTAACGGTAGGCCGCTGGCGGGTCCGAGGGTGAACCGAAATTCCCGTGAGGATCAATCAGCGGGTGGCGTAACGAGAAGTCCTGACCCATACGAACTAGGGCGTCATAGACCGACTGGTCGCCATGGGGGTGATATTTACCAAGTACGTCACCGACCACCGTGGCACATTTGCGATGGTTCCTATCGGGGCGCAGGCCCGCTTCGTGCATGGCCCACAGAATGCGGCGGTGTACTGGTTTGAGCCCGTCTCGAGCATCGGGAAGCGCCCGAGCCACAATGACCGACATGGCGTAGTCCAAAAAGGACTGCTCCATCTCTTGTTGAATTTCAATCGGTTCGATCCGACCAAATGTTGTTCCAGGCACTGCTCCGTCTACGGGCGTGTCGGGACTTTGTTGGCCAGATTCCTCCGGCGCAGTGTCATCACTCATGCAGTCAAACTCCGGTGTTGTTGAGCTAGATATCTAGGAAACGCACGTCTGAGGCGTTGGTCTGAATGAAATGCTTCCGGCTCTCGACGTCATCGCCCATAAGAATCGAAAAAACCTCATCTGCAATGACTGCTTGTTCTACAGAAATCTGCAGCAGGGTCCGTCGCGCTGGGTCCATGGTGGTTGCCCACAGTTCCTCGGCATCCATCTCGCCGAGGCCCTTGAGTCGCTGGAACTCGTTCTTGTGATTTGGGTGCTCAGCGATGAAGGCTGATTTTGCTGCATCGTCCTTGAGATAGATCTTGTTGCGCCCAACCTCGGTTGAGAACAATGGGGGCTGGGCAATGAAAATGTGCCCACCTTCGATGAGTGGCCGCATCTGCCGAAAGAAAAATGTGAGGAGCAACGTCCGGATATGGCTACCATCCACGTCCGCATCACACATCAGGACGATCTTGTGATAGCGGATCTTGTCTAGGTCGTATTCCTCGCCTACTCCTGCACCAATAGCCGAGATCAAGGCTTGCACCTCGGTGTTCTTGAGCATCTTGTCTAGGCGTGCGCGCTCGACGTTGAGGATCTTGCCGCGAATCGGCAGAATTGCCATCGTTCCAGGGTTGCGAGCGTCCTTGGCTGATCCGCCAGCGGAGTTTCCTTCCACGATGTACAACTCGGACTCTCGAGGGTCTTTCGAGGCACAATCAGCCAACTTGCCTGGCAGCCCGGCGCCATCGAGTGCGGACTTTCTACGAGTTGCATCACGTGCATTCCGGGCAGCTTCACGGGCCCGGCCAGCTTGAACTGCTTTTTGCAACACCCTCTTCGCCTCGGATGGGTGCTCCTCTAACCATTCAGCCAGCTTTTCATTGGTTGCTCTCTCTACGAGTGAGCGCATCGGAACGTTGCCCAGTTTGGCTTTGGTTTGCCCCTCGAACTGCGGGTCAGTCAACTTGACCGAGATGATTGCGGTCAGTCCTTCGCGAATGTCCTCACCCTGCAGATTGATATCTTTTTCTTTCAGGAACTGATGATCACGTGCGTATTTGTTGATGGTGTTCGTCAGGGACTTCTTGAATCCCTCCTCGTGCATTCCACCTTCGATAGTGCTAATTCCGTTGGCAAAAGAGTGCAAGCCATCAGAGTTGTACCCGGTGTTCCACTGAAAGGCCACCTCGAACTCCATAGAACTGTTCTCGGTCTCTTCGCTCTGCTTCAAGTACCCCACGTCACTGAACAGCGCTTCCTTTGCCGCGTTGACGTGGCGAACAAAGTCCTTGATACCACCCTCGTAGCAGTACACCATTTTCTCTGGGTTCTGCTCAGGCCGCTCATCTACAAAGCTGATCTCTAGACCGGCGTTCAAGAAGGCCATCATTTGGAAACGTTCCGTGAGTGTGGCCGCGCGGAAAACAATTCCCTCGACAAAGATTTTGGGGTCCGGCCAGAAACGGACGGTTGTTCCAGTCCGTGGCTGCCCTGATTCGGTCAGCTCAGAAGGCTTCAGTGGCTCAAGCCGCTCTGTCAGGTTACCGCCGTCAACGAAGACCATTCGATAGGTCGTGCCGCCGCGATCAATCTCTACTTCTACTCGCCGAGATAGAGCATTCACCACAGAGATTCCAACGCCGTGCAACCCGCCAGAGACTTTGTAACCACTACCGCCGAACTTGCCGCCGGCGTGCAACACGGTCAGGACAACCTCAGCTGCTTTGAGTTCAGGGTCCGAATTTGATTGGTCAACGGGAATGCCCCGACCGTCGTCTCGCACCTCGCAACCACCATCAGGTAGCAGCCGAACCTGAATCGACTTGGCATGACCCGCCATGGCCTCATCAACGGAGTTATCTACAACCTCGTAGACCATATGGTGGAGCCCAGCAGGCCCCGTGGACCCGATGTACATTCCAGGTCGTTTTCGAACGGCTTCGAGGCCTTCGAGTACCTGAATCGCGTCGGCACCGTAGTCATTGGATTCTGGGGACAAGCCTTGCCTCCGGGCAGCTAAGTAGCATACTGACACTGCTCATTTCACCAATTTTCCGGTTGTGGACAACCTGTGGAGTAACTGGTGAAACTTGTAAAGTGTCGGATGATTATCATACCACCTGCTGAGGCCAACATTGGACCGTTTAAGGGTCCCGCGCCCCGGTTTTATTGCAGTCTGACGGAAGTTGACCTGGCAACGGGTTTAGCGCTGCACCCTGAGCTTCAAATCAATGAAGTTCTCACCACCAGAAAGTGCATTTGCGGCTCCGAGTAGCTCGGTTCGACTCCATTTGAGATGGTCAGCTATCGCCGGGTCGTCAACTGAAATAACCAACACCTGGTTACGGACTGACTCCAAAACACAGTGGCTCGCCAGTTCAGCTCCCAGGAGTCCAACCCAATTATCTTCCAGCGTGCCAAGGACATCTGAACAAGCCAAGCCAAGGCGGCGGTGCAGCGTTTCAATCGTCTCGGCTATGCCATGCGTGTGATCCGCTGGCGAAGAAAGTGGTTCCCAAGACATACCCGACCGTACTCCTTCGCGCCCGCTACCCGCTTACTTCGTGGTCAGGAGCCATCTCTGGAAGACGGCGGGTACTCGAAGCAATGTGAATCTCTTGGGCCGCAACGACCTCAGGTGGCAGCCCCGAAGCTGTAGACAACAATGTCTGCCCCTCGGGAAGGGACCGCAACAACGCAGCAGATCGGTACGGATCGAGCTCAGAGAACACATCGTCAAGTAAGAGAACCGGTGCGGTTTTGGTCACCTCTAGGACAAGTCGGTGAGCGGCTAGCCGGAGTGCCAGAGCAATTGATCGTTGTTCACCCTGCGATGCGTGCGTGCGTGCCGGCATGGCATTGAGTTCAAGAAATAGATCATCACGATGTGGTCCAACCAGTGTCAACCCTCGCCGGAGCTCATCACTTCGAACTGCGTGTAGTGCTTCCGCAAGACCGCCTGTCCGCCAGGGCGCCTCGTAACGCAACTCTGTGGCAGCCCGTTCAGAAGCCACATCGGTATAGGCCTGCCGCACGAGTGGCGCGAGTTGTTCGACTAGCTCCGACCGCAGGTCGGCAAGCTTTTCACCGCTCTCCACAAGTTTGGTATCCCATACCTCGAGGGTGAACTCAGCTGCCTCATCGAGACGTCCTCTGCTTTGTTTGAGTAGTGCGTTGCGCTGACGCAGGGATTTGTCGAACTCAGATCTGATCCCATGATGCTTCGGATCCAAGGTCACCAAGAGCTGATCGAGATAGTTCCGTCTGCCGGCGGGTCCCCCCTTGACCATCTCAAGATCATCCGGTGAGAACACGCTGACTCGCAGTGCAGTGTTCAGATCGCTGCTTCGTATCACTCGCTGCTTATTGACCAAAACTCTGTTTCGTCCAGTACGCAGCAACTCAGCCTCGATCAGCTGTTCGCGCTGAGCTTCGAGGACTTCTCCGCGCACCACGGCCTGGGCTGCACCGGTACGGATCATTGCGTCGGTTGGAGCCCCTCGAAAGGACTCAAGCAGCGCCAGATAGGAGACAGCTTCCAACAAATTAGATTTACCAACACCGTTTGGGCCTAGTACCGCACAGATTCCCGATGTCAGCTCCAAATCTACTGACTCATATGATCGGAAATCCTTGAGCCATAAATGGCGTAGGTGCATGTTGCCTGCTCGAAATCAGACTCAGGTAACTCGAACTGGCATCAGCAAGTACAAGAAGTCCCCAGAATCAACTGGACGTAACAAGGCCGGCTTGAGTCCGTCTACGGTGCCGAGAGTGATCTCGTCGCCAGGCGTAACCTCTAGACCGTCGATCAAGTACTCAGGATTGAAGGCAACCTGAAGTTCTTCACCTGAATAGATTGCGTCCATTTGTTCGGAAGCTTCACCAACGTCAGGCGTAGTCGCCCGAAGTTCCAAGGAATCCGCTGACATGGTCAGGCGAATTGGTGTATTCGGATCGCGTGCCATCAGCCGAACTCTCTTCACTGCCGCAAGGAGCGCTACCCGCTCAACTTGCAGTCGATTGGGTTGCGACTCCGGGATCAGGTTCTCATAATTCGGGAACTCACCATCAATCAACTTGGTACTAAGTCGAAGGGTTCCCACTTCAAACGAAATGTCACGGTCACCGAGGGTGACTTTCACATCGTCTTCCTCGGTCA
The DNA here is from genome assembly GCA_945901935.1 of Bifidobacterium breve. Taxonomy (GTDB): domain Bacteria; phylum Actinomycetota; class Acidimicrobiia; order Acidimicrobiales; family Microtrichaceae; genus IMCC26207. The sequence goes on from CAMDLX010000004.1 coordinate 18,585, forward strand.
GAAAACGAGAAAGTTCATTGAGTGCTCGAGAGGGCACGATGACTTTTTCGCCAGCTGGCAACTGAGTCGTGCCAGGAAGATCTCGCACTACGAGTCGATACGAATCAGTTGAGACCATTCGCAGGCCAGTTCCCTCAGTGGTGAGCAATACACCCGTCAGAATTGGTCGTGATTCGTCATTTGAGGCTGCCTTGACTACCTGCCGAAGACCCTCAGCTAGATCGCCTGCACCAAGTGTGATCGGCTCACCATCGAGATCAGCTGCCGAAGGGTATTCCTCAGCTGGACTCATATTGCACTCAAAGTTTGAACGACCAGAACTGATGCGAGCCCGACCGTCCTCGAAGTCGGTGTCGATCTCTACGGCTCCACTTTCGAAGGAACGAACAATGTCGTTGATCAACTTCGCAGGCAGAACCGCTACTCCATCAGTCTCTCCGCCAACAGTAATGACACTGGTGATGGTGATTGATAAGTCGCCACCAGTAACGGTGAGTTGGTTTCCAACCAAGTGGAGGCGCAAATTCCCGAGAATCGGATTGGATGGCCGTGGTGATGTTGCGCGTTGAGCGAGCCCCAACGCTTCTGACAATTCTTCGCGTTCACAACGAAATTTCACGATTACTCGCTTTCCCCACTACTGGCATCTTTTTGTTATTCATCCAGTGGTAGTAGTAGTTGGGCCTGTGGATTGTGGGAAACCTAGTGCAGGCCAGAGATTGTATGGGCGGGCTGTCCACAACCCGATTTGGTAATCCACCAGACAGCTTTGAAATTTCATCGATGTCTGTGTATGAGCAGTGTTGTTTCAGACTCTTAATCGCGGTCGCGATCCCGCTCCCATCGCGGTCGCGATCCCGCTCCCAACGTGGTCGCGATCCCGCTCCCAACGGCCTGAGCATCACCACTTGTGTAGCCATCATCGAGCCAGGATCTGTTGGATGAGCAGAGTGACGTCGTCATAGGTTTTGCGACGCTCTTGCATCAGGTTCGAGATTTTGTCGTAGGCGTGAATCACTGTGGTGTGATCACGTCCGCCAAATTCCTTGCCTATTTGCGGATATGAGAGGTCAGTAAGTTCTCGACAGACGTACATGCCAACTTGTCGGGCGTGCACTAAATCGCGGGTTCGACTCTTGCTGCGGAGCTGTTCCACTTCCACACCAAACATTTCGGCTGTTTTTTCGCTGATATAACTCGCAGTGATCTGCCGGGGTTTCGTGGCACTTATGGAGTCGGCAAGGATGATTTCAGCAAGTTCTACTGTCAGTTGCTCGTCATTGAGTGCAGCGTAAGCACTGACTCGGATGAGTGCACCTTCGAGTTCACGGATGTTGTAGGTGATATTGGTAGCAATGAACTCAAGTACGTCAGCGGGAACCTTTGTGTTCGACTGCTCACCCTTTTTGAGCAGAATAGCCAGCCTGGTCTCGAAGTCGGGTGGCTGAATATCGGTGATGAGGCCCATCTTGAATCGACTACGAAGCCGATCTTCAAGGGTAGCTATCGCATCTGGTGGCCGATCCGAGGACAAAACGATCTGTCGTTGAGCCTCATGCAAGGTGTTGAAAGTATGAAAGAACTCTTCCTGTAGCTGTTCTTTCCCTTCCATAAACTGAATGTCGTCTACGAGTAGAACGTCGATCTCTCGGTATCTCCGCTTGAATTCAGGCTGGGAGTTCTTGCGAATAGCGTCAACGAACTCGTTGAGCAAGGTCTCTGTGGAGAGATATCGAACTTTGTACTGCGGGTAGTTCTCTCGGACGTAGTTGGCAATGGACTGCAACAGATGCGTTTTGCCGAGGCCAGCGTCTCCGTAGACAAACAAAGGGTTGTAGCTGCGCGCTGGCGTTTCGGCAACTGACAGGGCTGCAGCATGTGCGAAGCGGTTGGACTGCCCAATAACGAAGGTGTCAAAGGTGTATCGCCGCGCAGCATTTGATTGTGGAGCCACTCCTGTTTGGGATCCGGCTGTTGGTGTTCCTGAAACTGCAGCTGCGTCATCGAGAGACAGGGATCTGTTCTGTGTCTCGGCGGATTCTGGTTCTGGTTGAAGTGTGTCAATTTCGACTTCGATAACCAAGGTGAGATCGGGATATCCCGCGTCTGTCAAGGCCGAGAGCAGCAACTCGACATAGCGCTGCTCGATCCGTTGGCGGACCAATTGACTCGGAACCGAGACTGTCAGAATATCATCAACGATCTCTATGCCAGTCATATCCTGGAAAGTCGAACTCCAGACGCTGTCGCTAACTTGAAGGGCGAGCAAGGGTGCAGCCGAGGCCCAGATCTTTGCTCCCTCTCCTTCCAATGTGCCTTCTTCCCTCGGGGGTGTGCAGCGTTGGTGCACAGAAACTCAGTGATCCGATGCTACTGCTTAGAAAACTTGCCGAAAACCAAGCCAAAGCTCTGCTTTAGTATGATTTCGTCCACAACCACGTCCACACTCTGTGGATAACTTCGTGGTTCTAAAGTCTGCAAAGGCTAGTGAGTGGCCAAGGTCCTAGCAAATTGAGCAGTGACTTTTGTCCCATTGAAGTAGCCATTGGATTAGCGATTGGATTGGCCATTGGATTGGATAGTTGCCAGAGTCAGGCTGAGCAATCTATCCTCTGGAGTCCGGGTCTGTCCGGGGCAACTATTCGCGTTCTGCTTTCGAACCAATGCCGTTAGCGTCCGGTAAACCGACGACGCTTGCCCCAGGTAGCCGGCCTGCTTAGTGGACACATCTACTGATCAGGTTCATAGAGCAGATGAACAATCTGTTCGTAGTCTTTTGGAGTTTCTGTGAAGCGTACTTACCAGCCGAACGAACGACGCCGTGCCCGTAAGCATGGTTTTCGCCACCGTATGTCCGACCGCGCTGGTCGAGCCATCATCAAGTCACGGCGCCGCAAGGGCCGTCAGCGTCTGTCTGCCTGATCGACCGGATCCACGAACGTGCAGTCTTCCGGGAGTTCGGCCGAGGCGCAGTTCGGTCCCGTAGCGGGCCACTTACGGTGGTCAGAGCGAGCCCGACTGGAAGAACGCGGCCCTCTTTGGCGTTTGCCATCTCCCGCAAAGTTGGCAATGCAGTGGTTAGAAACCGCCTCCGTCGCCAGATTCGGCATGCTGCAGTCCAGTTGGAACAGGCGAATTTCTTTGAATCAGCGCCCTATTTGGTCATTGTTCACCCCCCTGCTGTCGGATGCTCAATGAAAGAACTCAGCGGTTACTTGCAAGAAGCTCTCAGTAAGCAAACGACTCTGAGTAAGCAAATAAGTACCGGAATTAGTGATTTAAGCGCAGGATCTGATCGTTTTGAGAGATAATTCGAGTGGACCGATGACAGTAGGCACGCAATCGGAAGTAATTGAGGCGTCAGCTATCAGACCTTCTCTCGTAGCCCGTGCTTGTCTGGCTGCGATTCGATTTTATCAGCAGGCTCGCGAAGGCCGACCCTCTCCCTGTCGATTTACACCAAGTTGTTCAACCTATGCCGCCGAGGCAGTGCAACAATATGGTGCGGTGCGGGGATCAATGCTCGGGCTTCGACGGTTACTACGTTGCCAGCCCTGGGGTGGTCAGGGCTATGACCCCGTTCCAGATTCTACAAACGCCACCTGTCGCGATCACTCTTCAACTCCTGTCCCCCTGCCACCCAGCCAGAAGGCCTGCTGATGTTCGAACAGTTTTTTGATGCCCTTGCATCAATCCTGAACTTTTTTTATGTGCTCGTACCAGAGGGGATTCGTCCTTGGTTTGGGTACGGATTCTCGATCATGGCGCTCACGGTGTTGGTGATGGCACTCATCACGCCACTAACCGTGAAGAGCACACGTTCGATGCTGCAGATGCAGCGGATGCAACCGGAGATGAAACGCATCCAGGAGAAGTACAAGAACGATCGAGAGAAGCTCAATTCTGAGTTGATGGCCTTCTATAAGGAGAATTCCATCAACCCGCTCGGTGGTTGTTTGCCCATGGTGGCCCAGATGCCAGTCTTCATCATCATGTACCAATTGATTCGAGGGCTAACGGTTCGCGATGGTGGTTTGGGCTCGGGTACTGGCCAGATTCTGGCTCAGGTCCAAAAGAACCTTGAAACGACACCTTGGATTTTCTCCGAGCAGGTCTTTCACCCAGAGCACCTGAATCCGTCAACAGCTCTCTATCAAGCTTTGAGCCAGACGAACAAGATGGACTTTCTTGGAATGGACCTCTCCCTCTCGGCTAGCCAAGCACTCAAACTCGGCCTGTTACTTGCCATCCCCTATCTGGCTTTGTTGGGCATCATGCTGGCCACCGGACTTTTCCAGAATCATCAGTTGCAGTCGCGGAACACTTCAGCCAACGTGAATCCTCAGCAGCAGATGATCATGAAGTTCATGCCGTTCTTCTTGCCGATTTTCTCTTTCGCCTTCCCAGCCGGCATGGCGCTGTATTGGTGTACTCAGAATTTCTGCCGTATTGGGACAAACAGCTATATCACGCGTTCGGTATACCGCAAGGAACACGAGAAGAACCCCATTGAGGTCAGCTCAAAAGAAGCCAAGGGTTCTAAGACCACAAAATCAAGCACGGCCACAAAATCAGGCAAGGCTGCAATCGCAACCACGGCCGAGATCTCTGCCAAGAGTGGCTCCAAAAAGGCAGCCAGTGGTTCAAAGAAGTCTGCAAATCCTGAGCCCGAGGTACGTACCCCTGGGAACAGCGTCAAAAGCCAAGCAGCTCACAAAAAGCAATCAGGACAAGACTCGACGGACGGAATCACGTCGAGCACACCGAGTAAGGCCAAGGTTAATCCGCGGCGTTCCGGCGAGTCCCGTCGAGGTTCCCAGACGAATAACAACTGAGGTATGTGATGGAGTGGGTAGAAACCACCGGTAAGACGGTAGAAGAAGCCAAGGAATTGGCCTTAGATCAGCTCGGAGTCGATCAGGAAGATGCTGAGTTTGAGTTACTAGAAGAACCAAAGACTGGCCTTTTTGGTCGCCCTCGCGGTGATGCAAGGGTTCGGGCACGCATACTTCCAAAGTCTCCACGAGCCAAGGTTGAGCGCAAGCGCCGGCCTCGCAAGGATGAAGCGGGCTCTGCACCTGCAGCAGGCAATTCCGATAACTCAACTAACACAGCGGATGATCGGAATGTTTCACGTGGAACATCAGCATCTCGTGAGAGGTCAGAACCGCGGCGCAATAAGGAGCCGATGGATCAAGCAGAGCAATGCACTGTCGTCGAGGAGTTCCTGACTGGCCTTGCTGAGTCATTCGGGTTCTCCGCTTCTGCACAGGCAGTATTTGAAGAAGATGACCTACGAGTCAACCTTTCGGGAGAAGGTCTAGGTGTGATGGTCGGACCTCGACTGGTAACGCTTGAGGCTATTCAAGAGATCACCCGAAACACCTTGCAGCGTCAGGCAGAAGGCAGGGAGTACGGCCGAGTTACTGTGGACATCGAAGGTATACGAGAACGCCGTAAGCAGGCGCTCACCGCTTTCGTGACCGAGCAGGCCACTACCGTGACGAACGGAACCACAGTGGTATTCGAAGTGATGTCCAGTGCTGACCGCAAGCAGGTACACGATGTTGCCTCAGAGATCGATGGAATCTCATCAGTCTCCGAGGGAGAAGACCCACGGCGCAGGGTAGTTCTGAAGCCTGCCTGATGGGTTGAATGAAGCTGATGAACTGAATGAAGCAGACTTGAGGTAGGCACCCGAGAGGGTGCCTACCTTCATTTTTCGGCACAACTAACCGGGGACTACTGAAACCTGCGAGAATGCTTAGCGTGGATGATGCAACTCATGAACTCGTTTTGGTTTTAGAAGAAAGTCGAAGCCTTGGCTTTCTAGGACCTGGTCCAGTCTCGCCACAGATTGATCATGCTCAGGCATTCCTCGACTCCTTAGAAGGCCAAGGGAGAATTCTTGACTTGGGCAGTGGTGGGGGAGTTCCCGGACTGGTCTTGGCCCTCGCCCTACCAGCTTCGGAATTTGTGCTTCTAGACAGCAATCAGCGGAGATGCGCATTTCTGCAAGCGGCGATTGAGAGACTTGATATTGCTGACCGGACCAGGGTCGTTACGGGCCGAGCTGAGGAACTCGCTCGAGATCAGGAACTGCGAGGCAGTTTTGATTCCGTCGTATCCCGCTCCTTCGGCCCTCCCGCTGTGACTGCCGAATGTGCCATCGGTTTCATGTCGGGTCCAGGTTCTGTTCTGCTCATTAGCGAGCCGCCAGAGAGTGAACCGAACCGATGGCCAGAGCAGGGTTTACAACTACTCGGTTTACAACTCGGCGAACGACAGACTCAGAAACAGGCAACAATTCAGGTGTTCACCATGGTTGCACCATGTTCAGATAAGTATCCACGGAGAGTTGGGATACCTACAAAAAGGCCTCTTTTCTAACCAACTGAAGAAAATCTCGCCCAATTTTGTACTGTTCCACGTGGAACACACCGAGGGTCCTTGACCTTAGGACCAGAACCGTCAAGTATACAGAGGATGATCGACCTGCAGTCCCCGCCTGAGCCAGAGCAAACCCCAACGCTTCAGGCGGAGGGATTTGAACCAGAGGTACAAGACCGGGAAGATCAGGCTTTCAGTTCGGTCAGTACGGATCTGGCCAGTACGGACCTCCCTACCGAGGCGCCTCCTGAAGAGGAGTCCGAAGAGGAGTTTGTTACTGAGTATCCAGAAGAACCAGACGATCGGCGAGTCGAGGAACCAAAAGACGCAGATGAACCGACCGATGGTCAGGCACCGACCACTGGATCTGAGGATTCTCCAGCGGAGGGCTTCGTTCGTACAACTCCGGCCCTGCCGCGAGTCATAGCTCTAGCGAATCAGAAGGGCGGTGTGGGCAAGACCACGACCACTGTCAATCTGGGTGCAGCTCTTGCTGATCTGGGGTATCGGGTACTACTCATTGATCTTGACCCACAGGGAAACGCCACGACTGGGTTGGGGATCAATCACCATGATCTTGATGTGACGATTTATAACGTGCTCCTACAGGACGTCAATCTTGATGAGTGCGTAGAGCCCACCGAAGTAAAGGGACTCTTTATCGCCCCCGCGAGTTTGGATTTGGCTGGGTCAGAGATCGAGCTTGTCACAGCATTTAGTCGCGAGAGCAAACTCAAGCGAGCTTTGGATGAGGTGATCGATGATTACGACTATGTACTCATTGACTGTCCCCCATCGCTCGGGCTGCTCACCGTGAACGCCCTAGTAGCCGCTACCGAGGTAATGGTGCCGATCCAGTGCGAGTACTACGCACTTGAGGGGCTTGGGCAACTGACGAGAAATGTTGATCTCATCCGCCGCAATCTCAATGCGAGTCTAGAGATTCTCAATATTGTTCTGGTTATGTATGACGGCAGGACAAAGTTGGGTGAGCAAGTCTCAGATGAGGTTCGAGGACATTACGGCTCACGGGTGTGTCGCGTTGTGATCCCCAGAAATGTACGCCTATCAGAAGCGCCTGGATTCGGGCAGCCAATTACCACGTTTGATCCGAGTTCTCGGGGTGCCGTGGCTTATAAGGAACTAGCCCGGGAGGTTAGCGGTGTCTCGTAAAGGTGGACTAGGTCGGGGGTTGTCAGCATTAATCCCAACCGGTGACTCAGAGGTTGAGGAAAGCGCCGCAGGGTTGCATAATCTTGAACTATCCGCCGTGCACGCGAACCCCTTACAGCCAAGAAAAGCATTCGACGAAGAGACCCTAGAAGGCCTAGTCGATAGCATTCGTGAACTCGGGGTTCTGCAGCCGATACTCGTTAGGCAGACTGATACAGGGTTTGAAATCATTGCTGGTGAACGAAGGTGGCGTGCAGCAAAGCGTGTTGGTCTTCCCACTATCCCCGCGATAGTTCGGACGGTAGACGATGTCAGTTCACTAGAACAGGCTCTTGTAGAGAACCTGCATCGTCAGGACTTGAACGCGCTAGAAGAGGCTGCTGCCTATCAGCAGTTGATAGATGATTTTTCTATGACCCAAGAACAGGTGGCCAAGCGAGTTGGTAAGAGTCGCTCGGCTGTCGCCAACCACCTCCGGTTGTTCCAGCTCTCCCCCGCTGTTCAGAAGCTGGTCGGCGAGGGACTCCTCTCGGCTGGGCATGCCAAAGCAATTCTTGGTCACCCTGATCGTGCCTATCAGGAGGCAGTGGCCAAAAGAGTAGTTTCTGAGTCCCTCAGTGTTCGAGAGGTCGAGCAGCTGATCAAGGAACGAATCGATCTTGAGGCTGGTCTTGGCGGAGCAGCCTCAGCCGGTGGTGGCTCCTCCGAGAGCTCAGAACCCACTCCTGACCCCGAGCGCAAACTGCGACCCCCAGGCATTTTGGAACTTGAAGAACTGTTGGCCTCATACCTAGATACTCGAGTGGGAGTGTCCATGACTGCAAAGCGCGGCAAGGTGACGGTTGAATTTGCGAATCTTGAAGACCTGGAACGTCTGTACCGCAGAATTATTGAATAGCAGATTCAGCGGTCATTCAGTAGCGGTCATTCAGTAGCGATCATTCAGTAGCGATCATTCAGTAGCAGCGACTTAGCAGTAGAGACTCAACGCCGCCCTGCTGAAAGGTTTATACACAGGCTGTGGGAAAACTTGTGGTTAACCAAAGCTGAGGCTCAGATTGAGGGTTGAACCTGCGAATCGACTCAGCTAGCAGGGATCGCTTGCCCAGGCTTCCAAAGCCCGGTGCAACGCTGCGATCACGAGTGCATGACTAGCCTCTAAAACAGCGGGTGGGCCTAATCTAAGAAGCACAGCGGGTGGTCGTGTTTCGCGCAGAATTTGCAGGCGCATTCCCTGCACTGTGCCTACTCCCCAACCGGGAGCGGCGGGAAGTTCTCGTATGATCAACTCAGCGAAACGTCTGCCTGCGTCTGACTCGTAGCCCGGAACCGAAAAATAACTCGCATCGGCCTGAGCATCATCTGAGACTTCAAATCCCAGATATAGATCGGCTGAAAACAGGTTGACAGCCTCAGCTTGGAGCGACCAATCCTGATCATCGAGAAGCAGGGTGGACATGCCTGAGCCCTGGAGGCCAGCAGCAAACCCACTCAAAATAGGATGGATCTGTCCAATTGATCCCAGTCCAACGCGCAGGTCAGTCAAGTCCGTGAGTCGGCGCCGGAGGCGATCTCGTTCACGAACTCCAGTCACAGTAGCGCTACCACCACGGCCTTCAAGTCGAACTAGCGAGTCAACAGTCTCGGGTCCACAGACCTTGTCGCTCACCAGTCCGGCGTTTCGTTGGAAATCAGCGATGGCTTGCTGCGTGTGTGGCCCAAAGATCCCGTCGACTCGGCCGGCATCAAAACCCAGGGCACCAAGACGCAACTGAAGTTCAGATACGTCGTCTCCGCGCATCATGGGGGAGCGCAGACAGAGCAGGCGATCACCAATACTGAACGCAGTCTCTACCAAGGCGGCCCAGGTGGTTGAGTCGCAGGCTCCATCAGGGTCGAGGCCGCTTGCCTTTTGGAACTCTCGAACGGCCAGTTGAGTGGCAGACGAAAAGTTCCCGGGGTCATCAGAGATAGAAAACCCTGCAGCCTGCAGCCTTCGCTGCAGGTCAGCTACGTCAGGCCCAGTAGAACCTGCGATCAACGGAAGCGAGGCGAGAGTGATAACAAAACTCCAGAAATTAGGGGAGCAGACTCATGCTACCGAACATATGTTCGATACAAGAGAGCGGTTAGAGGTGTGGGCGGAGGTCAGCTAGGAGCGCCTCTTTGCCCTTTGCTCCGACTATTTTCTGCACGATCTCGCCATCTTTGAACAGAATCATGGTGGGAATGCTCTGAACGCCATACTCACGGGCGAGACCAGGGTTCTCATCAACATTTACCTTGGCAATCTTGAGAGAGCCAGTTTGTTCTGTTGCGATCTCTTCGAGGATGGGAGCGATCGTCTTGCACGGGCCACACCACTCGGCCCAAAAGTCTACGAGTACTGGCTCGGCGCTGCTGTTGACCTGCTCGGCAAAGGTCGCTTCACTGAGTTGACTGATTGAACCCGACATTAGATGTCCTCTCGTTACTTGGGGCGGTGGTGCGAGCAGGCTCGCAACCTGACAGAGATACTAGTGGCCTTGGTCCTCTAGGAATCGTTCGGCGTCAATAGCGGCCATGCAGCCACTACCAGCGGCAGTAATTGCTTGACGGTAGTAGTCATCTTGAACGTCACCCGAGGCAAAGACTCCCTCGATATTTGTTTTTGAGCTGCTGCCCTGAGTGATCAGGTAGCCATTCTCTTTTAGGTCCAGTTGTCCTTTGAATAAGTCAGTTGAGGGGCGATGGCCAATGGCTACAAAGACACCAGTGAATCCAACAGTGCTCCGTTCCTCAGTGAGCAGGTTTCTGAGTGCTAGGCCCTCAACGGAACTTTCGCCGAGTATGTCCTCGACCACGGTGTTCCAGATGAACTTGATTTTCGGGTTCTCGTGCGCCCGGTCCTGCATGATTTTGGATGCTCGAAGCTCGTCACGGCGATGAATAATCGTTACAGTTGCGGCAAATCTGGAAAGAAACATGGCTTCTTCCACAGCAGAGTCGCCGCCGCCAACTACGGCTATGTCCTGATCGCGAAAGAAGAAGCCATCGCAAGTGGCGCATGTGGAAAGGCCATGGCCAAGGAGCCGCTTTTCTGCCTCTAGGCCGAGCATCAGCGACTGAGCGCCTGTTGAAACGATGATGCTTTCGGCTAGATAGGTTGGCTCTGCAGTGCTGTCGCCGATCCAAACCTTGAATGGCCGCTGGCTTAGGTCAACTTTGGAGACTTTCGAGGTCAGGATCTCGGTTCCGAATCGGGCGGCTTGTTCCCGAAAGTTCGCCATGAGCTCGGGGCCCATGATTCCGGTCGGGAAGCCGGGGAAGTTCTCAACATCAGTGGTCAGCATCAGCTGTCCGCCGGGCTGGTCGCTATTTGAGGATGGCTCGCCCTCAATCAGGAGCGGCTCGAGATTGGCGCGGGACGTGTAGATAGCTGCTGTTAGGCCAGCGGGCCCAGATCCAATGATGATGACCTTGCGAGGGGTCGGTTCAACGGTAGGGGAAGAGTTCTCGGGAGACATGGTGGCCCTTTTTGTTCTGCGGGCCTATCAGTCTACAGCGGTAATTTGGATCGTTTCGACCAGAGGAAGGCGCCGATCAGAACGAAAATAGTTCCGAGGATTGTGTAGGCAATCCAAGCTTCACCGACAGCCCAGGTCAGCAAACGGAGGGTGCCAATCAACATAAATATGCCGACGGGTGTGAGCAGAATCAGCGCCACGAGGGCATGTACTGAAATTCTTGAATATTCTAAGATGGGGCCGGTCGCGCGATCACGGACTTTGTCTACAGAGTCAACAATCAGGTCGGTGACCTGATCAGTCCAGTCGCTGGTCTCGGGAGCTACGGGTTCTTCCGGCATTGCCTCATACTCTAGTGGGGTGAGCCAAAGATTCTGGGCTTCGCTCAGTTTGCGGCTGCTGACCCAGTCAAAGTGATCTCGGCGATTTCTACACGGTGACGCTCGTCTTCTTGGGGTGAACCAAGGTTGGTAATCCAGATCAGAACAGAACTACCGGTGCGTTGGGATGCGTCGAGCTGAGTCAAGTCAAGATCCACTGCGCCACTGACATCTTGAAAGGTTGCAGTTGGCTTTGATGTGGCTGGATCAACCCCATCTAGATCTTCGGCATCGATCACAAAAATCGATCCGCTCCACCCATTTGTTGAGCCCTCTATGAGTACCCGATCAACGAGAGCACGTTCTTCCAGAACCAGACCCAGGCCTACGCCCTTCTTACTGCCAAAGAAGTTTGCCGTGTCGTAGCCCTCGGTGCGCCAAGCCGTCTCCGGGTCGCCGTCAAAGGCGTTTGCTTTGAGTTGATTGTTTTCTCCTGGTTCGCCCTTGCCCTGTGGGTCAAACGGGATTGCATCAGCAATGGCGAGTTCACTTGATGCAGGAACAGAAGTGGTTGCGCTGCTCGCACTACCGCTGGATTCGTCATCAAGGGTGGTCTCCCGCACGAGTAACCCTGCAATCACCAAGGCAGTGGCAACGAGCAGAATAAAGAGCGCCGGATAGAGCCATTTGCGCTCGGATTTTGCGAATGACTCACCTGGATCTGTGGGATCGGGGTCGATCTGTACAGGGGGCCTGCTCCTGACGGGCTGGGCCTCAACACTTGTATTCAGCAGTGCCGCCCGAAGATCTGCAGCAGAGTTGAAGCGATCATCGGGGTCTCGTTCAAGGGTGCGCATGACTGTGGCTGCCAAGCCGGGGGGAACATCTGATCGAACCCTACGCGGATCAAGGGGAACGGAATGAAGTCGTGCTAGGGCAACCGCTGCACCCGTGTCTCCTTGAAAGGGGACTCTGCCGGTCAGACATTCGTACATGACGATGCCAAGCGAGTAGAGGTCGGCGCGACCATCGATTTTGTTGCCGAGCAACTGTTCTGGCGACAAATAGGTTGCCGTGCCAACCAAGGCACCGTCCTGGGTTAGTTCGGTTTGGTCCTCTGCTTTGGCAATCCCAAAGTCGGCGATCTTTACCCGGCCATCAACACACAGCAAGATATTTGAGGGTTTGACATCCCGGTGCACAAGGCCTGCGCGGTGGGCAGCTTCAAGGGCATCTAACAGGCGGAGCCCTATGCGAATCGTGGTATCAGAATCAACGATGTGATGCTCGTCAAGGTAGCTTCGCAAGGTGGTGGCATCGAGCAACTCCATAACAATTGCTTCGTTTCCGTTATCGGAACAGGTGTCGTAGACACCAACAATGTTTGGATGGCTCAGACGAGCAGCCGAAACGGCCTCAGCCCGGAACCGAGTGACGAATGTTTCGTCCCCAGAAAGGTGAGGATGCAGTATTTTGACTGCAACTTCTCGGCCCAGAATCAAGTCAGTCGCATCCCAGACCTGAGCCATGCCACCCGATCCGATGAGACCGTGCAACTCGTATCTTCCGCACAGTGTGAGACCGACAAAACCCTGAACCGGCGCGGCTTCTACTCGCGTCACATCAGTCGGGTTCGGCCTCGCTCGTCCATCAGCCACCACTCCCTAAGCTATCGGGCCAACGGGAGATTTTTGTGGAAGCTTTGAGGTCAATTTGCCGGTGGCACTAGGGGCGCATTCAGAGCAGGGTGATCACCGGCAGTTCGAGATGCTTCACGCTTACGTCGCCGATGAGCTTGGGTCCACCACAGCAGCAAGAACAGAATCGAGATGACCGATAAGGCAGCTCCCACTCCAGAAATTGCAGTTGCTCGGACGGGCAGTTCGATCTGCCCAATTTCGAGTTCCTCGTTTGGCGAGACGAGTTTGATGCGCAGGTCTGACTCGCCAGGGGCCCGCACTGTCACTGCTAGGTCAATTCGGTTTTCGCCTGGTGCCAGAACAATTTCTTGGGAATCGCCACCGGCCACTGCGAGTCGAGTAGATCGAGCTATCAGGCGGAGCTTTATCTCGTAGGGCAAGTTGTTGCGGAAGCGAAGCGGAATATTTGTGCTGCGGCCAGTAATGGTGACCTGCCGTGGCGGTGGAAGCTCTATTTCGGCCAGATTGGCTGCGAGCTGTGATCGCACAGAATTGTGCAGGCTGAGGCGTTGCGCAGCACCCAGTTCAGTGGCCAGCGTTTGAGCGTTCATGCGGGTCCATAATTCGACTTCAGACTCAGGTGACGCAGTCATCGTGCGGTAGGCACTGATCTGTCTTCGTGTTTCAGTGGTTTGAGTAACGGCGAGTCCCTCATCGGGGGCAATCACTGGGGCCAATTGCACCACCGGTTCTGCTGATTTGGTCGAGGCAGGTCCGAGAGGGGCCGCATTCGCTAGGACTTGAAGTGGCCCACCGCTCAGCAAGCTTGGCTCGAGGGCTGAAATAACAGCAGGGTCAATAGTGGTCGGAATAACAATGACTGACCCAAGTGCAGGCCCGCCTGCAGAGAAGCTTTCAAATCCGGGGCTTCGGGCTGTGAACCAGGCTGCCATGATGATCGAGATGACCTGATGTGCTCGAAGAGCCGGATCGACCCCAGAGTCAGCGAACCGGGCAGAAACCAAGGTGTCATATGCCAGAGCCCGCAGGCCGGAATCCTTGCCAAGCTGACTACCCGCTGTCATGGTTTGTTGCTCGGTCAGGTCCGCAGGTCGTTCGAGTTGAGCAGGATTTACGAGAAATGCCGTGTTTCCGAAACCAGCGAGTACTTGAGCCGACTCGGGGCTGAGCGTGTCATCTAAGGCCCAGATACCTTGATGCGCCTCAGTGGAAGTGATTTGCCGGGTGACCCGGTCGCCCAGAGAGATTTCTCGCTGCAAATCACCGATGGCTCCTGTCGAAACAAGCCCAGCAGTACTCACGTGCACATACGGCATCGACAGTAGTGACGGTCGCGCAGCAGCGGGTGGCCCAGACTCGGGTGGTGACAGCGCCGAGGTGAGAGCGTTCACAAACCGCTCAGCCCAGGGCTCTTTGCTGCGAACGAGACCATCGAGGGTGTTTGGGCGGAGTCCCAGGGTCAGCGGCGCTTCTGGTACTTCCTCGAGCAGGGTGCTTGCGGCATCAATGCGTGAGCGGTCTTCAACGCCGAAGGCGGCGAGTCCGGCTGAGTCAAGACTCGGCGCTGTTTCGATGGGTACCAGCAGGGTCACGGCGACAGCGCTTGGGTCTTGCTGCTGCGTAGAGTAATTCGTGGGTAGTCGATTCAAGAAGACGACCTGGCTCCAGATTTCGGGACCTTCCGCGCTAGTGAGGACCAACTCCACCGGGTGAATACCTGCCTTTGGAAGGAGTACACGGAGGCGATCCTGGTCGGGAGTCGGACGAATTGGGATGGTGAGAACCGAGCCAGCAGCAGGGTCTCCGTACTCGGTAAGCGGCTTTGATACGGGGCTCTGTAGAACCTTGCCGGGCGAAGCACCGTCGATAACCCCATCGACTTTGTCTCGCAGGGTTTGCGAGCGAGTCGGTTGTAGGCCCTGATGAACGGTGTAGGTGAGTATCGAACCGGGGGGTACCACTACCGTCGGATCAAATCGAACTTGAAACTCCCCCGAAGCAGCTACCCAAGGCGAAATTGAGCTGATCTGGAGGACCTCTTCGGGTTGCTGAGCTGGCGCAGATTTGCTGGCTAGTGCGGGTGAGACGCTTGCGATGACAATCGCAAGAGCGACGCAGCACACAGCTAGAAGCTTGAGTGTTCTGGACCGGCTCAGGATTCTGCGAAGTGATCTCACGGTAAGTCTTTGGTCAGCACAACTAGGTCAGTTGGGGTGAGCTGAAATCCGAGTTGCTTGTAGAGCCGCAGAGCACGCTGGTTATCTGTTTGAGTATTGACCAAGACACGAGTGACTTTTCGGCGGCGAGCCCAGAGCAAAGCGTCAACCACAAGCGCTGAACCAACTCCGGTGCCTGCGTAGTCGGGGTGAGTAGCAAGCCGCTGCAGAAAGCCTTGGTTGCGTGATCGGCCAATGACTGAATAGCCAATGGCTTGGCCATGAACCTCGGCTAGGCGAAATCGCGTCCGAGGTGTGGCCGAGATTGCCTCGTCAAGGCCAGCGGCATCGAGTCGCCAGAAGCGAGGGAAGGCCAGCTTGTCAACCTGCAGAGCAAGGGCACGGTCCGATCGCCTGGCCTTGCGAATCTGCAACTCTGCGGGCTTTGAGTTCCCCATCATTCCGACTCTGCTGAGATCATGAGAGAGCACTCGAAGGCGGTCATATTCCAAGAATCCCGCTGCGAAGTAAGGTCGCGCTTCTAGCGGGTGAAGCGCTGCTGTAATGACCGATGAATATCCATCTTGGCGAATTTGTTGAACGCAGGCATTGAGTCCCTGAGCAGATGGCTCAATAACGTTCGACTTAACCGTGAGATAGGCAATGCCGGGATCTGCGTGCCAGGGGCCCACATGAAACCGCTCGTTTCCAAGAGTCAGGGTCTGACGCGTGCTCATAGGCTTGAACTAGGTCTCCTGCACCTGCTGCTCCGATCGCTCCGATCGCTCGGCTAAGGATAGGTCACGAGACCTCTTGCCGCGCCGGTAGCCTTGCCGAGTGATTCCAGCGAGAGCAAAACAGGAACTTGATGCACTCGCGCCGCTTGGCGAGGTATTCCAAAATAACAACAAGCGCTTGTATCTCGTTGGTGGCCGAGTTCGTGATCTACTCCTTGATCGGCAAGGCCCCAGCAACGACGTTGACTTGACCACTGATGCCCTTCCCGAAGAGGTCAAAGCGCTAGTCAGGCCTTTGGCATCCGCAGTCTGGGCTACCGGTGAGCGTTTTGGAACCATTGGTTGTGAAATCGACGGGTGCACCTACGAGATCACTACGCATCGGGCAGAAACGTATTTGCCAGATAGCCGTAAACCAGAGGTGCAATTCACCAGCGAGATCCATGCGGATCTTTCAAGGCGTGATTTCACCGTGAACGCAATGGCAATCGAAATCACGGGTGATCAGCCAACGTTGATTGACCCCTTTGACGGCTTGAAGGACCTCGCAGAGGGAGTGTTGCGTACCCCGATTTCCCCTGAGGAATCCTTTTCCGATGATCCCCTACGGATGATGCGCGCTGCACGGTTCATTTCTTCGTACTCACTACAAGCCGTACCCGAGTTGCTTGTCGCTGTGCAGTCCATGGCTGACAGACTTTCCATTGTGTCGAGCGAACGCATTCGAGACGAACTCTGCAAACTGGTGGTGGTGGCCGATCCATCAGATGGCTTGTACTTCTTGCACGACACTGGCCTAGCGGCACATTTCTTCCCTGAGTTGCCGGCCATGCGGTTGGAACAGGATCCCATTCACCGCCATAAGGATGTCCTGACACACACTATTGCCGTGGTTGCACAAGCTCCTGCGGAGCTTCTCGTTCGGCTTGCAGCGCTTTTTCATGACATTGCCAAGCCAGCTACTCGGGCGATTGGCCCGAACGGGGTCTCGTTTCATCACCACGAAGTCGTTGGTGCTCGAATGACACGGGAACGTATGAAGGCTCTGAAGTTCAGTAATGAGATGGTTGCGCAGATATCGCAACTGGTCTACCTCCACCTGCGATTTCATACCTATGACATGGGCTGGTCCGACTCGGCAGTGCGCAGGTTTGTTCGTGATGCTGGGGAATTACTCCCCGAGCTACTCGCTCTGACCCGCGCTGATTGCACCACGAGAAATCAACGAAAAGCCGATGCGCTCAATCGCCGAATTGATGATCTTGAACTGCGCATTGCTCAACTGGGCGAGCAGGAAGAACTGAAGTCGATCCGCCCAGACCTGAACGGTCGAGAGGTAATGGATCATCTGGGGCTCACTCAGGGCCAGGTAGTCGGCAAGGCATTGAGCTACCTCTTGGAACTACGCCTTGAACGCGGCCCTGTCTCTGAGGAGCAAGCCGTGGCCGATCTTGATGCGTGGTGGGCTCAACAGCCAGAGAACCCTGCAGGGACCGCTACCCTCTAGCGTGTTGCCGCAAAGCTTTGGAGACAAGGCTCAGACGAAGGAGTAGTAGTGGCTGGAATTGTGGTTGGAGTAGACGGATCAGAGCAGTCGGTGAGTGCCCTGAGCTGGGCTGCAAAAGAAGCGAAGCTTCGTGGATCTGTTCTTCATGTCGTAGCAGTCTTCTCGGGAGCGATTCTGAGCACTGGCTATGAGATGGCAACCACAGACTTGTCTGATTATGCAGCCGCTACCAACATCATGTTGGGTGCAGCAATCGACACAGTGCGCGAATTTGGTGACCTTGAGGGTGTTGAAGTCACCACAGAGGTCCTTGAGGGCCATGCTGGTGAGCTTCTGATCTCGGCCTCTAAAGAGTCCGATCTACTGGTAGTTGGATCCCGAGGACATGGCGGGTTTGCGGGCCTGCTCATCGGATCGGTGACCACCTACACGGTCAATCATGCGCACTGCCCAGTCGTGGTAGTTCGCAGGAAATGAGCTAGGGGCTCAGGTCCCTTCTTTGCGCGCTCGGATCACGAGACTGCTCGGAACCCAGTTCGCCAATTCAGAAAAGTGCACGCTTGGCGGTCGAGTAGCAGCGGGTGCAGTGACAGCCTCGGGCTCGACAATTGTGTCCACTCGAAAGTTTGCTCGGATCAGGCTTGTGAAGAGCTCACTGACTTGATGGACGTGCGTGACCCCTTCGTCACCACTTGCTCGCCATGAAATGGCCTGGTCATGCCAGGTCGTGCGGGTGAGATACGGGGTGGATTGCTCATCAGCATCAAGCTCGAGCATTAATGAAAACGGGTGCGGTACCGACATGACCAGAGCAGCTTCTGGTTTCATGATGCGATGAAGTTGTCGAAAGACTCGACCAAGGTCTTGCACGCCAGACAGGGAATAGACCGCGATAACAAGGTCGATGCTATCTGCGCGCTGGAATGCCAGATCGGCCAGATCGCTGTGATGGAATTCGACCTTTAGCTGAGCGATTTCGGCAGCGGCCCGAGCCTGAGTGAGCCGGGCGGTGGATCCTTCAACGGCAATGACATGGGCTCCTTTTCGGGCCAGAGCTAGTGAACATCCGCCAGCCCCACACCCCAAGTCCAGTACCCGCTTGCCTTCGAGCGGCCCCACTGATCCGACGAGCTTGCTCAAAATACTGTCATCAACATCTGGTGCAAACCGAACAGTGTCGAGGGGAGCCTCTGCACCATGGGGGAAACTCGCTGGCGGAAGCGGAGTTGGACCGTCACCCGCTCGAAGCAGGGTGGGGCGCGTATCTAGGTTTCCCGCGGATGGGTGGCGAAGCGGGAGGGGGGCTTTTGAGCTCGAATCAGACATTGCCTGAAAGTCTGTCGGAGGTTTCGCGCTGACCCGCGGATGCCCCACCGAGCAGTATCGTGAGCGTCGTGCCGTTCCTTCAGCCTGAATCCTCTGGTCGCCCGGGAAAAGCCCCAGGCAGTGTGGACTACCGCTTCGCCCGGCGGCAGTTGCTCTTTCGTTACCGCGCCGGTGAACTCTCCCGCGGAGATGTTTGTGACGCTCATTCTGAACTCATGCGTATTGCCCTGCATTGTTCGCAGCGATCCACGGTGTCCTGCCCCGTCTGTGATGAGTCCACCTTGAGGGTCGTCAAGTTTGTGTTCGGACCGCGTTTACCTCCAGGTGGAAGACCAGTAAAGACTCGTGCCGAGCTACAGAAACTGGCCTCAGAGCGGCAGAATCGGCGCTGTTTTACTGTTGAGGTTTGCACCGCATGCCGGTGGAATCACCTGTTGCAGGTCGCCCCGCTGTAGCGGAATTCTCAGGAATGAGAGCCGGGTAGCTGATTGCACCCTCAGCTCAGATGGAAGGTTTGTCCCCTCCCGGGCCAGAATGGTGCGATGTCCACATCACGCAGTTTCCTCTGGCGATTGCGCCGGCCTGCCTATGTGGTGCTGGTGTTGATGGTGGTGTCGCTCGGCGGACTTTGGATGGCTCTGAGCACAATTGAGCTCCCGCCGGCAAAGAGATCTATGGAGACCACGTTTGTTTGCGATATCAACGTGGCGAATAACGAGTGTGATTTTCAAAATTCCATGGCCAAGCTGTCTGCCACGGAAGCCCGTGTCAATGTCGAGTATGCACAACTCCCGCCGGTCTTGGTGCAGGCAGTGTTGTCAGCAGAGGATCGGAATTTCTTTGATCACGGCGGGATTGACCCCGCCGGTCTCGGTCGGGCGGTTTATCAATCGGTTTTGGGTTCGAGTAAATCAAAGCAGGGTGGTTCGACCATCACTCAGCAATACGTCAAGCTGACCTATCTCACCTCGGAACGGACCCTGACTCGAAAGCTCAAAGAGGGTGTGCTGTCAGTCAAGCTTGAAGGCGAGCTCGACAAGCGAGACATCCTGACCCGATACCTGAATGAGATTTACTTTGGGCGTGGTGCCTATGGGGTCGAGGCTGCTAGCCGAGCGTATTTCGGCATGGGCGTAGAGAACCTTCAGGTTCATCAGGCCGCGTATTTGGCAAGCTTGATTCGTTCGCCGGAAACGGCCGAGGCTACGAGAGATCCCAAAGAGGCGACACGTCGCCGTAAGACTGTTCTGAACGGCATGGTCTCGGAGGGCTACATCACCCAATCTCAGGCTGATGCTGCTGATGCGGTGCCTTGGGTGTCGAGTCCGACCAACGAGGATGGTGACGCTCAGACCATGACGGTTCTGCCTCGTCCCGCAGAGAAGACTGACCTTGGGGACGTTCGCTACGCAGAGTATGGGTCTGAATACTGGGTGTCGTTGGTACGTAAACAACTGCGAGAGCGGTTCGGCCCAGGTGCAGAAACCCAAGGACTTCGGGTGTACATCACGTATGACCCAGAGATGCAAGAGGACGCATACAAGGCCGTGACGGGCACGCTCAGCCAAGCAGACGGGCCCTCGGGCTCGCTTGTCGCAGTTGATGAGCAAGGGCAGGTTCGAGCCATGGTTGGGGGAACAGACTTTGCTAACAACAAGGTCAACCTGGCATTGGGTAAAGCAGGCGGCGGCTCTGGCCGGCAGCCCGGTTCAACGTTCAAGCCCTTCGCTCTCGCAGCCTTTATTGAAGACGGGTACTCCATTGAGTCTGCCTTCCGTTCCCCCCCAACCACGCAATTCCCTGGGGTGTTTACAGAGCCTGGAAAGCTCTGGTCGCCGCAGAACTTCGGAAAGTCTGACCTTGGAGTGCTGAGCGTTGAAGAAGCGACCTGGAAGTCCTCGAACACGGTGTACGCAGGAATGGTCAATCTTGTTACGCCCGATCGCGTTGCCGAGATGGCAAACCGACTTGGGGTAACCGCAGAGTTGGACCCGCAATATGCGCTAGTTCTTGGCACCGAGGAGGTATCGGTGCTCGATATGGCCTCGGCATATTCAACGTTTGCAGATCGCGGCAAGCACACGCCACCGTTTGTCATTCGCCGGGTTGAGGACTCCTCGGGGGTAGTGCTTTTTGATGCCAAAAAAGATGTGAAATCTCAACAGGTCATCGAAGAAGGTGTGGCCGATACCGTCAACTCGGTACTGGCGGGCGTGTTGACGAAGGGAACTGGAAATGCAGCCAACCTACGAGTGCTTGCTGCAGGTAAAACCGGAACTACCTCTGACTCGAAAGACGCTTGGTTCGCCGGGTATACCTGCCATCTGACAGCAGCAGTCTGGATGGGATACGAGCAGCCCAAACCCATGAAGTCATACCGTGGGAAAGAGGTTTCGGGCGGTACGGTCCCGGCAGCCATCTGGCGGCAATTTATGTCATCGGCAACTCAAGGCGATGAGGCCTGTAAGTTCCCGGATAGCGATTTTGGGCAGCGGATCTTGAATCAGCGGTTGTCCGGCCTTCGGTCAACTACGACGAGCAGTCTGCCCGGGTCCGTCACGAGCAGTACTGCTTTGGCGGCTGGTTCGGGCAGTTCCAGTTCAACGACGACGCCAAAGAATCCTGTCACCACCGTTGCACCCAAACCAGTGCCGAGTACCTCTGCTGTGCCCCCCACGAGTTCGGCTCCGGTAACGACCGCGGCGCCTGCGCCACCGACAACTGCTGCAGTAGGTCAAACTCCGTAATTTTTGCTTTGCAGTTTGATGAGTTTGCCGTACACTCAAATTTGACGGCTGGCAGCCATGGGGCGCTGGACCTGAACAAGGAGAACCAGTGATGGCTACTTCCAAACGGATGACAGTTCCAGCAATTCGTGACCACTGTTGCTCAGGCGCTGCTTCGGCAGCGGCTGTGGAACCGCTCGTCATGGTTACTGCCTACGATGCACCCGGCGCGCGCATAGCCGATGAGGCTGGCGTGGACATGATTCTGGTCGGGGACTCGTTGGCAATGGTGGTGCTCGGCTACGAAGACACCCTTCAAGTAACAGTGGCTGATATTGCCCATCACACTGCCGCAGTCGCTCGGGTAAAGCCCGCAGCCTTGATCGTGGCCGATCTTCCTTGGATGAGCTATCACGTCTCCACTGAGGAAACGGTTCGCAATGCAGCAGAGCTGATTCGTGCTGGAGCGCAGTCAGTCAAGCTTGAAGGCGGCCGAAAACGCCTCCCCATGATTGAGGCATTGATTTCTGCAGAGATCCCAGTCATGGGCCATCTAGGCCTAACGCCACAGTCGCTGCACGCAATGGGTGGGTACAAAGTGCAGGCCCGAAAGTCCGAAGCAGCACTCGAGCTGTTAGCTGACGCCAAGGCGCTGCAGCACGCCGGGTGTTTCTCCATTGTCTTGGAGGGGGTTCCGGACGAGGTAGCGCGCATGGTGACGGAATCGCTCGATATCCCAACCATTGGTATTGGTGCTGGTGGCCAATGCGATGGGCAGGTTCTGGTTTTTCATGACTTGTTAGGGCTCGAGGATCGCGTCCCAGCCAAGTTCGTTCGCAAATACGCCTCGCTCAAGGATGATGCCGTCTCGGCAGTTCGACGCTTTGCTGAAGATGTTCGCTCCGGCGCTTTCCCCGATGACAGCGAGAGTTATCACCTATCAGAGCAGCAGGCAGAGGCCCTGTCGTTGTACGGTTCACCCTCCTAAAAGCGTCACTGTCACAGCCCGTGAGCAGACTGTTGCTCACCTCGATATTTCGCTTGAGACGTTCCGCAGTTGGCGGTCACCCACTAGTGATCACTACAGTTGGACGTCCGCTCCGCTGAAGCCTGTCCGCAGGATCCTCAGTGGCGTGGCAAACAGAACACCCTGTCCTGCAGATCGCAGGACCCTCATGGCGTTATGCCGAGGTCCATAGGGAGGATTGCACGTGGTTACTCGCGTTTATGAATTGATGATCATTATTGACCAGGACGTCGATGACGTGGTCGGTAAGGGCATTATCAATAAGGCAAAAGAAATGATCGAGGCTGAGGGTGGAACTGTTCCCACAGTTGACCATTGGGGCCGCCGGCGTTTCGCCTACCAGATCAATCACAAATCAGAAGGTGTCTACTCAGTCCTCGAGATTGTGACTCAGGCACCCAATCTTGACGAGGTTGATCGCTTCCTTCGTCTTGCGGATGAGGTCGTCCGCCACAAACTGTTCCGCCTGCCGGACTCAGAAGCCACCAAGCGTGGCTTGCTGACACCGGCCGGCTGACCAAGAGGAGGACACAATGGCAAACGGAAACACAGTCGAACTCATCGGCAACGTCACGAGAGACCCAGAATTGCGCTTCACCCCCAATGGGGCTGCAGTTGCCAATTTTGGGCTGGCGGTCAATCGTCGGTGGAGAAACCAGAAAACAAACGAATGGGAAGAACAAGTCTCGTTCTTTGACGTTGTTTGCTGGCGCGAACTGGCAGAAAACGCCAGCGAGTCGCTTACCAAAGGCACGCGGGTCATGGTCTCTGGGCGATTGGATCAACGCTCCTGGGAAGATCCCAAGGACGGGTCCAAGCGCTCCAAGGTAGAGGTCGTGGCCGACGAGATTGGTCCCAGCCTGCGTTGGGCTACAGCCCAAGTAAGCAAAAACGAGCGTCGCGAAGGCGGCAGTGGTGGCGGGTTTGACTCGGCACCCCCGGCACAGGAGCCCCCCGCTGCCGGATATAGCGATGATGAGGAGCCCTTCTAATGGCAAAGACACAGGCAAAGCGCAGCCCGAAAGGTAAAGACAACGGGCGTAAGTTCAAAAAGAAGATCTCGATCCTGAATGCCGAAAAGGTCGAGTACGTGGACTGGAAAGACGTCAACCTGCTCCGCAGGTTTGTCTCGGACCGCGCCAAGATTCGTGCTCGTCGTGTGACGGGTAACGATGTTCAGCAGCAGAGTGCTATTGCGATGGCAATCAAGAACGCTCGCGAGATGGCACTGATTCCCTATGCAAACCGTGTCACAACGCAACGTGGCGGACGCAGTAGCCGAGGAGACCGCGACGGTGATGATCGCCGCGAGCGCCGTGACCGTTCCGAGGATTCTTCTGAGCCAAGCTCCGCTCCCGCTGAGTCAGCCTCTGAGTTCACCGAAATTGACATCGAGGCAACTGAGTCAGTTGCTGTCGGCGTCGAGACCACGGGAGGAGAAGAATGAGCGATTTGAAAGTCATCCTTCGTTCCGATGTCTCTGGACTCGGCAAGCGCGGCGACATCGTCGAGGTGTCAAAGGGTTATGTCCGCAACTTTCTTGAGCCCCGCGGGCTTGCCTTCTTGGCAACCGACGGTGCCGTAGAGCAGGCCGGCGCGATGCGTCGCTCCCGCGACGTCAAAGACGCCAAGGATCGCGAGTCAGCAGAAGAGATTGCCAAGAAGCTTGTCTCCAAGAAGATTGAAGTCGTAGCTAAGGCCGGCGACACCGGCCGACTGTTCGGCTCCGTCACCGAGGCCGAACTGGTCGTGGCCATTCTTGACCAAACTGGAATCAGCTTGGATCGCAAAGACATCGTGATTGAAGAACACATCAAAGAAGTTGGATCACATCAGGCCACTGCCCGGTTGCATGCCGATGTGCAGTTCCCGATCATGATCGAAGTAGTAGCCGGATAACTCCGGTCTCGCGACCACATCCTCGCGACCGCACCCTGTTGTACACATAGTTTCCACAGGGTGTGGTCGCTACCCACAGCGAATCCACAGGAAATTCTCAGGGTTTAGGGTCTAGCTACACACAGGCAACTCCGGCCAAGATGTATCTCAATGGCAGAACCCTCGAAAGCCGGAGACGTATCACGCCTCCGAGTACCACCACATAGCATCGAAGCCGAAGAGTCTCTACTCGGAGCAATGCTCCTGAGCGAGCAAGCAATTTCGGCCGTGACCAACGTCGTCACTTCAGATGACTTTTACCGACCAGCCCACAGGCACATCTTCGATGCGATTCAAGCCCTGTACGGCGCAGGTCAAGGAGTCGATCCTGTCACCGTTGCCGACGAACTCGGCCAGGCCGATGTGCTCGACGCCGTTGGCGGGTCCGGCACGCTCATCACATTGCAGGCGCGTACTCCAGCTATTACCAATGCGCTTCATTACGCCAAGATCGTCGAAGAAAAAGCGCTGCTTCGAAAACTGATTATGACGGCAAACGATGTTGCCGAGCTTGGGTATTCGCCCTTGGACGACATTGAAAAGACCATCGACTCTGCCGAGAGCATGATGTTTGCTGTCGCACAACGCAGAAACACAGACTCGATGTCTCCTCTGGCGCCACTGCTTGACGCCAGCTTGGAGCAACTCGAAAAACTCTTTGAGCGCGGGGATTCTGTAACGGGTACTCCAACCGGATACATCGACCTAGATACTCAGCTTGCTGGACTGCAGCCTGGTGCGCTCATTGTCGTCGGTGCCCGACCTGCAATGGGTAAGACAGCGTTTGCTTTGGGGTTAGCTGCTCATGCTGCAGTTCGTGAGCAGCGGCCCGTGCTGTTCTTCTCGCTTGAGATGAGTCATCTAGAGCTCACGCAGCGCCTGATTGCATCGGAGGCACGCATTGATGCAACCAAGCTGCGTACGGGACGCCTGACTGATTCTGACTGGACCAAAATTACCAAGGCGATGGGTCGACTTGGCGAGGGCCAGCTCTGGATTGACGACAACCCTGCACTCACGGTTACTGAAATCCGTTCGAAGGCTCGCCGGCTGCAGGACCGTTTGGACCAACCTCTTGGGTTGATCGTGGTGGACTATTTACAGCTCATGTCTGGTAGAGGTTCTGCAGAGAGCCGGCAGGTTGAAGTGTCCGAGATTAGTCGTGGACTCAAGATCCTGGCTCGTGAGCTCGAGGTTCCGGTTATGGCGCTGTCACAGCTGTCGCGGCAGTTGGAGCAGCGGGCTGACAAGCGGCCCATGCTCGCTGATCTTCGTGAGTCCGGCTGCTTGATAGCCGAAACTCGGGTGTTACGTGCAGACACAAATCTCGAGGTCACCCTTGGGGAGTTGCTCGAATCAGGGGCATCAGAGATTCCCGTTTGGAGCTTGAATGATGAGTACAAGATGGTCCCCGCCACCATGACTCATGCGTTCCCGAGTGGCACAAAAGAGGCATTTCGTTTGCGCCTAGCTTCGGGTAGAGAGGTCACCGCAACAGCAAACCACCCGTTCAGGACCGTACAGGGTTGGCTTCGATTGGATGAGTTGTCAGTTGGCACTCGGATTGCGACTCCTCGCCGCCTTGGTGCACCCGAACAGCTTCTGTCGGTCCCCGCAGATCAGCTTGGGCAGTTCGCAGAAAGTTCGAAATCAGCTGGAGCAGTCGACCCCGCAGTGTTCACACTCCCCGATGCTCAGCTAGCAGTGGTCTTGGCTGATTTGTTCGGATCCATTGGATCTCTGGGCCTCGGAGAACTCCGCGGGCGCCCACTCGTCAGACTCACTGCTACGAGCAGCAGCCGGCAATTAATTGATGACTTGCAGTTGTTGTTGCTGCGCTTCGGCATTCTGAGCCGCATCACCAATATTGGGCCAAACAAGCCGCGCTGGCGACTCTGGATTCATGGTGCTGAGCATCAGCATCGCTTTTTGAGCCGTATCGGTGTGTCTGGTGACCGCGGGGCCTGCACAGCAGATGCAATTCAAGCCCTGAGCTCGGTGACTTCAAACCCCAACGTTGACACGATTCCAGCAGAGGTGCGTGACCTCATAGTCGAGGAACTGCATCGTGCAGAGATGACGCTGCGGCAGCTAGCGGAAGCGCTTGGGGAGCAGTACTGCGGGGGGTACCTACTCGGAACCGAATCACGCCCGCGGTGCTCAAGCAGGGCCCGCCTTGAGCGGATTGCTCAAGCAACAGATTCCAAACCACTCGCAGCGCTCGCAGAATCAGAGGTGTTTTGGGATGAGGTTGTTGAGGTCACCTCAGTAGGGGACCGTCAGGTGTATGACGCCACCGTGCTTGGGACGCATAACTTTGTTGCCAATGGAGTGATTGTGCACAACTCGATCGAACAGGATGCAGATGTTGTGATGTTCCTGTACCGAGACGAGGTCTACAACGCTGATTCTGGCGATAAGGACACAGCAGAGGTCATTGTGTCGAAGCACCGCTCAGGACCGACTGGTACTACGAGACTGGTGTTCTTGGACTACTGCACGCTGTTTACGAATATGGCTCGCGAGGGCTGAGTCTGACCAGCGGCCCTGCGGTGAGCGATACTTGAGACTCCCTGCACAGGCAAGTTTGTTAAGAGAGATCACGATGACGCTGATAGTTCGCGACCTAACTGTCGAGATCGAGAATAAAACCATCGTGACTGGCACCTCGTTTGAGGTTCGCGCGGGCGACAAGGTTGGCCTTGTTGGTCGCAATGGTGCCGGTAAGACCACGCTCTTTAGAGTCTTAGGGGGAGCCACCGAAGCAATCTCGGGCTCCGTAACCCGATCACCGGCAACGGGCTACCTCTCCCAAGACCCTCGGAGTGACCACACTCCGCCTGATACCGGATCCTTGATGCACGTGTTATCTGGCCGAGGCCTGGATGAGGCCATGGAGCGCATTGAGAAGATGACGGTTGCTCTCGAAGCCGACCCATCTACAGAGAATATTGAGCAATTCTCGGCCGCTCACGAGCATTTCGAATCACTTGGTGGCTATTCAGCAGAGTCCGAGGCCCGAAAAATTGCTGATGGCCTAGGACTGAAACCTGATCGCCTAGACCTTCATATCGGGGCCCTTTCTGGAGGTGAGCGTCGCCGGTTGGAACTCACTCGAATTCTGTTTGCCGGTAGCGAACTACTCCTGCTCGACGAGCCCACCAACCACCTTGACGCAGATGCCCGGGACTGGTTATTGAACTACATGCGCGCATATCGAGGCGCTCTCATCGTTATTAGCCATGACCTGGGCCTGTTAGATGACGCGATTACTCGGGTGATCCACCTTGACCGCGAGGCTGAAGATGCTGCAGGAACCATTGTCGAATATCGCGGGTCGTATACGAAGTATCTCGTTGCCCGAGAGGTAGAAGAGGAGCGGGTTGGCAAACTCGTAGATCGCCAAGAAAAAGAAATCACCCGGCTCTCTCAACGAGCAAATTCAATGCGCGGGCAAACAGCAAAGCGAGCGAAGGTAGCTAAGAATCTGGACGCTCGGGCTGCTCGTATTGAGGCTGAGAAAATAACCGGACCAGAAAAGCGTCGTGTGATCGCAGTGCGACTCCCCACCCCGCCAGAGTCAGACCGTCAGGTCATTGAGGCGAAAGACCTGACAAAAAGTTTCGGAGCAGTCACGGTTTTTTCTGATGTCTGCTTTGATGCTGGGCGCGGTGAGCGGCTGATGATCATGGGGCTCAACGGCGCAGGCAAGACCACGCTGTTAAAGCTCCTTGCCGACCAGGCCGTTTCCGATTCCGGCAGAGTCCGCATTGGCGGCCGAACCAGCCTGGGTTATTACGCCCAAGAGCACGAGGGGATTGAGGACGGAAAATCCCTGCTCGATCACATGCGCCTTTCGGCTTCAATCGGCGACCAGGAACTACGCGGCGTCATGGGGATGTTTGGGCTTTCCGGAGACAAGGCCTTTCAGGATGCAGCCACCCTGTCGGGTGGCGAAAAGACCAAACTTGCTCTGGCGCAACTCGTGGTTGGCGGCCACAATTTGCTGCTGTTAGATGAGCCCACAAACAACTTGGATCCCATGTCTCGAACTGCTGTTGGCGAGGCGTTTTCTCAGTGGCCCGGGACCATTATTTTGGTCAGCCATGATCCGGAATTTGTGCGGGCCTTGCAGCCTGATCGGGTACTCATGATGCCCGAGGGGCAGCTTGATCACTTTGATGAGTCCATGCTTGAACTGGTGGAGCTTGCCTAAGTGAGTTGGCCTCAGCGTCTCAGTGAGCAGGTAGTCCTGCTGGCGTTGAGCCTGCTGGTCGGGCTACTAGCCGGGCTGTCCTCTGCAGCGTTCTTGCTGACTCTTGAGTGGGCAACCGCTACACGGCTCTCGCACCCGGCGCTGCTGTTCGGCCTTCCAGTGGCTGGTCTGGCCATTGGTCTTGTGTACCACTATGGCGGTGGACGCGCAGCCGAGGGAAACAACCTGATTATCGATGAGATCCATGACCCGCAGGCTTGGGTGCCTCGGCGGATGGCTCCGATGATCTTTGTGGGAACGGTGATGACACAACTCTTTGGAGGCTCCGCAGGTCGAGAAGGTGCAGCTATTCAGATGAGCGGCAGCCTGACGGATTGGGCCTCGCGAACGCTGCGCATCAGCCCAGCCCATCGGAGAATTTTGCTCGTGGCTGCAATATCTGCGGGGTTTGGTGCCGTGTTTGGAGTTCCTCTAGCAGGCGCAGTGTTTGGCTTAGAGGTTCAACGCAAAACAGGCAAGCATCTGAAAGCAGTGGTGCCCTGTTTGGTGGCATCTGTAACTGGGAGTGCGATCGTCACGTGGCTTGGGATTTCCCATACGCTCACTCCCGATCTCGGCCATATTGAGCTGTCATTCATTGTGCTGTTGAAGGTAACGATCGCGGCCGTGGCCTTTGGTCTGATTGGGACGGTGTTTTCGGTCACGGTGCACCTGATCAAGTTGATATTTGCGCGACTGCTGAGTTGGTTTCCAGCCAGGCCATTCTTTGGCGGGTTGGTTGTCATTGCACTGAGTTTGTTGTGGCACACCCGCATTTACAACGGGCTTTCGATTGGACTGATCGAGCAGAGTTTGTTCGGTGGTCCAGTGCCCACTTGGGCTTTCGCAGCCAAGTTGCTGCTCACTGCAGTCACCCTTGGCTCTGGCTTTGTCGGTGGGGAAGTGACGCCGCTGTTTGTGATGGGGGCCACGTTGGGCGCAAGTTTGGCTCTCCTGCTGGATCTTCCCGTGCCGTTCTTAGCCGCTCTGGGATTTGTAGCGGTTTTTGCTGGTGCTGCAAATGCTCCAATTGCCTGCACCATCATGGGTCTCGAGCTCTTCGGAGTGGGTGCGGCCCCGTACTTCCTTCTGGCTTGCTTTGTTTCCTTTGCTTGGTCCTCTCACCGCGGCCTATACAGCGCCGGCGAGTCTTCATCTAGGTCCTTGTATCTGCCCTGGTGCGTTCAGGCTTTCCGTCCTCAGAGGGTGGTTGCGAATATACCCTAGGGGGGTATAGAATAATTAGCGTGACTGATCGAGTGAGCGAGAAACCCCACGAGATTCAACTCCATATCACCGGGATGACCTGCGCGTCTTGTGCGGCCCACGTCGAAAAGGCCCTCAACCAGATAGACGGCATCGACGCCTCGGTTAACTATGCAACTGAACGCGCCACTGTCTCCAGCCTGGACGAACTTGATGAATCACAACTGATTCAAGCAGTCATCCAGACTGGCTACTCGGCCGAATCCTTACAGGCTCTGCCCCATAACCAACAGCCCCAGAAACAACAGCAGCAGGAACAACAGCAGCCGCAGCAGCAACAACTCACTTCGCCTCGTAACCGACTTCTTGCATGCTCAGTGCTCACTGTTCCAGTGGTCGCAATGGCAATGATTCCGGCACTGCAAGTGGCCAACTGGCAGTGGTGGAGCCTTGTCCTAGCTACTCCTGTGGTGTTCTGGGGCGCCTACCCATTTCACCGCGCCACATGGATGAACCTGCGCCACGGCAAAGCAACCATGGACACACTCATCTCTATTGGAACCTTGTCAGCATATTTCTGGTCACTGTACGAGTTGCTCGCGAATCAGGCGGGCATGACTGGAATGGACGGCATGACTGGAATGGCGGGCATGACCGAGGTGTATTTCGAGGTCGCTACTGCTGTCACCGTGTTCCTACTGGCTGGGCGATACTTCGAGGCTCGGGCAAAGCAGCGCTCAGGTGCCGCCCTGAGAGCTCTTGCTGACTTAGGGGCTCGGGACGTGGCAGTTCTTCGCAACGGGGAAGAACTCAGAATCCCAATAGAGGAACTCCAGGTGGGGGAACAGTTTGTCGTCCGCCCCGGGGAAAAACTCTCGACCGACGGCATCGTGGTGGAGGGGCGCTCCGCAATAGACATGTCGCTGCTGACTGGTGAGTCCATTCCCGTCGAAGTCGGCCCTGGGGACTCCGTAACGGGTGCCACTCTCAACGCTGGTGGTCGACTCATTGTTGAAGCGACAAGCGTGGGTTCCGATACTGCCTTGGCGCAGATCAGCAAGCTTGTGGAACAGGCGCAATCGGGCAAGGCCCCCGTTCAGCGCCTCGCTGATCGGGTAGCAGGTGTCTTTGTGCCAGTCGTGCTGCTGATAGCAGTTCTCACCTTGGCGTACTGGTTGCTCACGGGAGCAGGTGCTGAGACTGCCTTTAGCGCTGCGGTTGCGGTACTGATTATTGCCTGCCCGTGTGCACTGGGACTTGCCACGCCCACTGCGTTGTTGGTGGGAACTGGTAGGGGAGCGCAGCTTGGGATTTTGATCAAAGGTCCAGAGATCTTGGAGTCGACTCGTCAGATTGACACGATTGTTTTGGACAAGACTGGAACGATCACCTCGGCCAAGATGGTCCTCTTGCAGGTAGTGGCCGCTGACAGCACAGACTCAGATCAGGTTCTTCGCCTAATAGGCGCGCTTGAAGCTGCCTCGGAACACCCCGTTGGGAGAGCCATTACTTCGGCTGCCCTCGACAAGACAGGAGCGCTGCTCGAGGTCACTGAGTTCTGGAGTGAGCAGGGTAAAGGCGTTACGGGACAAGTTGATGGCCATCAGGTATTTGCTGGCACGCAGAGATTGATGACAGAAAATGCAATCGAAGTGACTGCAGAGTTGAATGCCGCGCAAAGCGAAGCTGAATTACTTGGCAGAACTGCTGTGCTGGCAGCTTGGGGAGGGGTAGTTCGCGCAGTTCTGGTGGTTGGTGATACTCCCCGGCCGAGCAGTTCAGAGGCAATTTCACGGTTACAGGAATTGGGCCTGGTCCCGGTCCTGCTGACTGGAGATAACGCAACGGCTGCTCAGACAGTGGCTGATCAGGTAGGTATCACTCAGGTGATTTCTCGCGTTCTCCCAGAACAGAAGTTTGAAAAGATCAAGGAACTTCAGGCCCAAGGAAAAGTGGTGGCCATGGTGGGGGACGGTGTGAATGACGCAGCAGCCCTTGCACAGGCCGACCTTGGGATTGCCATGGGTTCAGGAACTGATGTTGCAATCGCAGCGAGCGACCTGACCCTGGTTCGAAGCGATCTGAATGCAGTAGCGGACGCCCTGCAACTGTCACGGCGTACGCTCCGAACGATCAAGGTCAATCTTTTTTGGGCATTCGGGTACAACGTAGCGGCCATTCCGCTGGCCGCCGCAGGACTGCTCGATCCAATGATCGCCGGGGCAGCAATGGTGCTGTCGAGTGTGTTCGTACTGAGCAATAGCCTGCGCCTGCGTCGCTTCACCCCTGCCATCTGACTCATACTGACTTCATGAAACTCTCAATCTGGCCGAATGCGCAACAGCCTTGGTCAGAGATTTTGGAACTGACTCAGCATGCGGAACGCACGGGTTGGTACGGCGTTTATTTTTGGGATCACTTTATGGGCGACGGTGCAGGCTTTGGCCCTGCAACAACGCCAACGCTGGAATCATCAGCCGTGCTTGCTGCTCTCGGTGCGCTCACCGAGCGATTGAGGATTGGCTCGCTTGTCTTTGCGAACACTTTTCGTCATCCAGCCGTCCTAGCGAACTGGGCGGCCACGCTTGACATTGTGACAAACGGGCGGCTCGTTGTGGGCCTTGGTGCTGGATGGCAACACAACGAGCATGAGCAATATGGCATTGAGCTCGGCAGTCCAGGTAAGCGAATCGAGATGCTCGAGGAAAGCTGTCAAGTGCTCAGGCGACTCTGGCAGCAGCCAGAGAGCAGTTTCGCAGGAAAGCATTATCAGTTGGATCACGCACTCTGTGAGCCCAAACCGCTGCAGCCGCACCTTCCTGTGCTGATCGGGGGCAAGGGGGACCGAATGTTGGGTGTAGTGGCCCGTCAGGCAGACGAGTGGAACATGTGGGGATTGGCACCTGCAATCTCTGAGCGCTCCATGGTTTTGGAGGCGAAGTGTGATCAAGCCGGACGGGACCCAGCAACGATTCTGCGTTCTGCTCAAGCACTCGTCATGGTCACCGATGATGCTCAGGCCGCGGCGGAATTTATAGACAGGGTGTCACCAAGAGCAGCCATAGCTGGTCCGGTTGAGCGGTTTGTCGAGGAGGTGCAGCAGTGGGCTGCAGTCGGTGTCACCGAGGTAATCGTTCCAGACATGGCTCTCGGCCGAGGCTCGCGGCGCTTGGAGAACATTGATGCACTCCGCGCCGCTGTACTCTGATTTGATATGAGTACAGCTTCAGCCGACGAGGTCTCACCCGTAGACCCGCCGCCCACTCACGATGACAGGGATCGTCGGACTCGGGTGATTGCTGGGTTTGTGACCCTGGTTGTCCTCGTGATTGTGTTCGCAGGAATCCTGCCCAAGTTTGGCAACTATGCCGAGGCTTGGGACTTGATCAAGGACATGTCGATCCAACAACTAGCAGTACTCGCTAGTTCCGTGATCTTCAGCATCATGGTCTATGTCTTTCCCTTTCAGGTCTCACTCCCGGGGTTGCGGTATTGGCCAGCGTTCATGATCCGTCAGACCTCATTTACGATCAGCAACGCAGTGCCTGCTGGTGGAGCAGTCGGCCTTGGCGTTCAGTACGGAATGTTGGCCCAAGCGGGTTTCAGCGGAGCCTCGGCGACTGCGGCAATCGGAATTACCAGCGTGTTCAATCTGATGATCACTCTGGCGCTCCCGGTACTTGGGGTGTTGGCCCTGCTCTTTGTCGACACCCCAACGAGTGGGCAAGTGTTTGGAGCGCTGGCTGGACTTGCGGCAATTGCTGCGATGGTGGGATTTTTTGTTGCGATCTTGCATAGCGAGGAGAACGCCAGAAAGCTTGGTAACCGCGCAGACGTCTGGATTGCCAAAGTAACGACCCGCTTTCATAAACCGGCTCCGGCGAGCGTCACCGATCAACTGGTGGCATTTCGCGGCTCAACTGTCGAGGTGGTCACAGCACGGTGGGCGCTTCTCACGGCCACGAATTTTTTGCAACAGTTCGCCCAATTTGGGGTGCTGCTGGTTTCGCTCAGGATCATCCAAACAGGGGAATCCACCGAGATTGCCGTAGCCGCAGCCTTTGCTGCATTTGCGCTGGCCCGGCTCGCTGCGTTTATCCCCGTGACTCCAGGTGGTCTCGGAACGGTTGATGCCGCTCTGACGGCTCTGTTGGTGGCCTTTGGTGTCAGCAACACCGATGCGCTCGCAGCAACGCTCCTGTGGCGTGCAGCAAGTTGGATTCCTCAGGTTCTTTTGGGTGTCGTGACCTTCCTGATCTGGCGAGCGCGTTCAGGAAAGATGAAGGCAGCGCTAGCGGCCAAAGCTGAAGGCAGTCCTAGCCGCCAAAGCTGAACGCATCGGGGATCTGAGCTAGGCGGGCAAGAGCGCTTCGCTCGAGGTATTCCTCGCGAGGAATCTCAATGATTCCGAGCGAGGCCAGATGTGGCGTTAACCACTGCACATCGATCAGCCCGTTCTCTGGCCGATTCCCAGCCACGGTCATGTGCTCGACTAGTCCGACGAGCGCTGCCTTTGAGGCGTCGGTGCGATGATGAAACATCGACTCTCCGGCGAACAGTCCGCCAATACAGACCCCGTAGAGCCCCCCGACTAGTTCATCCTCGAACCAGGTCTCCACGCTATGGGCCCAGCCAAGTCGATGTAGCCGTTGATACGCAGTCAGAATCTCGCTGTTGATCCACCCGTGTGGACGAGCGGGATCACCACAGGCCTGCATCACTGAATCGAACGAGGTGTTGATCCGGATCTCGAAGCTGCGCATGGAGCGGGTGAGTGAACGGCTGATATGCAGTCCGTCAAGGAGCAACACCCCACGAGGATCTGGCGACCACCAAGCAATCCGAGACCGTCTCCCTAACGGCATTGGGAAGAGGCCGTTTCTGTAGGCAGCCAACAACGTGCCCGGCTTGAGGTCACCACCAACTGCCACACGGCCGTCTTGGTCAGCCTCGTGCACTGGCGGGAACACCCAAGCGGAATCCGGTGGTTCAGTGGGCACGACTCAAGATGCTAAGCCTTCTTGGCGTAGTCGTAGAAGCCTTGACCTGATTTGCGGCCAAGTTGCCCCGCCGACACCATGCGCCGAAGCACCGGAACTGCTGCGTAGTTCGGGTCACGGAACTCGGTGTAGAGGGCGTCAAGGATGGACACAGAGGTATCGAGGCCGACTAGGTCAAGCAGCGCAAGCGGCCCCATCGGGAAGTTGCATCCGCCCTTCATGGCCGTGTCGATATCTTCTGCAGAGGCGGTTCCTGCCTCCAACATGCGTACTGCGTTATTGAGGTAAGGGAACAGCAGAGCGTTGACGATGAACCCTGCTCGGTCTGTCACCTCGACGGCATTTTTCCCGCAAGCTTCGGCGAATGCCTTGGCCTCGGCAACTGTCTCTGCTGATGCAGTGAGTGGAGCAATGATTTCTACGAGCGACATCGCTGGTGCTGGATTGAAGAAGTGAACACCAAGCACTTTGTCGGGCCGGCGCGTAGCCATTGCCATTTCAATCACTGGCAAGGTCGAGGTGTTGGTCGCCAAAATGGCCTCGGGCTTAACGATGCTGTCGAGCTCTTCAAACAGTGCTCGCTTGATCTCTAGATCCTCAACAACTGACTCGATTACAAGGTCACAATCAACGAGGGCGCCAAGGTGATCCGTTGCGCTCACGCGTGCGCGAACAGCATCGGCATCGGCCTGTTCGAGCTTGCCCCGCTCAACTTGCTTGGCAAGAGACTTCTCTAGTGAGGCCACCATCGAATCTGCTGAGGCTTGCTGTCGAGAGCGCAGCACAACTTCAAATCCGGCCTTCGCTGCAACCTCGGCGATGCCCGAACCCATAATGCCTGAACCAAGAATTCCTACACGTTGAATGCTCATAGAGGAGAGGCTAGTCACGGCAACCGACCCGGCTGCAAGTCTCAACGTGCGAGAATTACTACGTGTCTGATCTGAAGGATGAATTATGAATGGAACATTGGCGCTCGTCGGTGGCGAGGAGTTCACCGAAGCATGCAGTTTTGACGCTGCACTTCTTCAAGGAGTGCAAGAGGTGTTGCTCCTCCCAGCGGCCCTTGCCTACGAAAACCCTGGTGAGGTCATTGAAAGGGCTCAGGCATATTTCGCCAGCTTTGGCGTGAGCGTTCGAGTTCTCGATGTCTATCGCCGAGCTGAGGCCATGGAACCACTTCCAAGCGAACTCGCTTCCGCAGCACAGATGCTCTATCTCACAGGTGGTTCGCCGATGCATCTGCGCTCGGTTCTCAAGGACACCCCCTTGCTCGACGGCATTATGGGTGCTTGGCAAGCTGGCGCCACCATTGCTGCGGCTGGAGAAGCTGCCTCGGTGTTGTGCACCCACATGGTGGATAGTCGGGGTGGGGCATTTACCATTGGCCTTGACCTGATCAACACCATGACGGTGATACCCCGTTATAACCAGTGGTCGCCAGAGAAGTGGCATCGTACGGTTGACCTAGCTCAGCCGGGGCTTGCAGTTGTGGGCATTGACGAGGCCACGGCGCTCATCCGGTCACCCGAAGGAGTCTGGAGCGTAGAAGGCGAGGGCAGCGTTCATGTGTTTAGAGATGGCTCTCGTGCCGAAATCTCTCTTCTCAGTGCTCATCTCACCCTATAAATCAATTCACTCCGTAGCTCAGGTCTCGTTGATTGTTACCGAGTTGATGATGACTGCTTTGCTGGGCTCTTGGGACGGAGTGCTCAGGGCGCCGATGGCGTCTACAACTTCGGTGCCTTCAGTTACTTGACCAAAGAACGTGTACAGCGGCTGAAGTTGCTGGCCGCCACCGGGAAGAACAACAAAGAACTGACTGCCGTTGGTGTTCGGCCCAGCGTTTGCCATTGCGAGCGAATAGTCGGTGTAGGCGTCAGAGGAATCGGGGAGTTCGTCTTCGAACTCGTAGCCGAGGTCGTTGTTGCCCCAGGGTGCGCCATCACCGTCACCAGCTTGAATCACGAATCCGGCAACGATTCGATGGAACGGAACTCCGTCGTAATAGTGATACCGGCTCAGCACCACAAAGTTATTGACAGCCTTGGGTGCTGCAGCGGAGTCGAGTTCTGCAGTGAAGGAACCCTCAGTAGTGTCGAAGGTGGCTGTGTACTTGGCCCCAGCTTGGAGACAATCGGGTGGAGGGCCGGCAAATACCTGAACTCGTTCAGCTGAGCCATCAGCAGGTGGACAGGTTGTGGGCTCGGTCAGGGTTGCACCGGCAGGCGGGTCGGGAAGCACAGCGGCCTCGGCGTTTGGATCGCCCGCAACAGAAGTGGTGCTCGAAGAATCAGCCGCCGCAGTTGTCGTGGAGGAACTAGCAGTCTCGTCTGAGCTCTTGCCAGTGAGCAGAACAACGGCACCGATGAGAATCAGTACTGCAAGAACCCCACCAACAATGCTCAGAATTTTGCGCTTGCGCGCCTTAGATTCGAGCTCTGCTTGGGCCGCATTCAGCCGATTGCGATGATCTTGTTGCCGGGCGTGTTTCTCTGCATTTGTTCCCACGGCGAGCAAGAGTAGCGAATCTGAGCTGTAGTGAGTACCTTGCCCAGTGTTAGCGTTTGCACCGTGGCACTCCTAGTACAAAAGTTCGGCGGAACCTCCGTGGCCGATCCATCTCGGATCCGTGACGTAGCTGATCATGTTGCGCGCTGCCGCCGCCGCGGTGACGAGGTAGTGCTCGTGATCTCTGCAATGGGAAAAGAGACAGATGAGCTGCTTCGGCTAGCCCACGAGGTATCCGAGATCCGCCCGGGCAGAGAGATGGACATGCTCATCACTGCCGGCGAACGTAAAGCAGTGGCCTTAGTCTCAATGGCCCTGCACGCAGCGGGAGTTGATTCCGAGAGCTACACCGGCAGCCAGGCTGGGTTTCTGACTGACACCAATCACACGAACGCCAAGATTCTGGAAGTGAATGCTGATCGAATCAGAGAGGCGCTCGCAGCCGGCCGGGTTCCCGTTGTTGCTGGCTCACAAGGCATGTCGACTGATCGCGATGTCACTTTTCTAGGTCGCGGTGGTTCAGATACCACTGCTGTTGCCCTTGCAAAGGTGCTCGGTGCCGATGCATGTGAGCTCTACACCGACGTGTCAGGTGTGTTCACCACCGACCCACGCGTCGTAGATACCGCCCGCAAGATACACCGCATCTCTTTCGATGAGATGCTCGAAATGACTGCAGCAGGCTGCCCCAAACCGGCCATGCGCTCAGTTGAATTTGCCCACCGTCATCGGGTGCCCCTGCATGTGAGATCTGCATTCACATGGGAGGTCGGCACCTGGGTTACTGAAGAGGATCCGAATATGGAAGAAGCAGTTATTCGTGCCGTGGTTGCTGACTTGTCCGAGGCCAAGGTCACAGTCACCGGGGTGCCGGACCGTCCCGGAATCGCTGCGAACTTGTTCCGGCGTTTGGCTGATGCAGATGTGAACGTTGACATGATCGTGCAGAACGCTTCCGAGGGAGGTGTCACGGATATCTCGTTCACTGTTCCGCGACTCGAACTCGATCAGGCACTGCAGATTTGCGAGGATAAGCGTGCCGAGATTGGAGCGGAGCACGTCACTTCTGGGCAAAGCATCGCCAAGGTGAGCGTGATTGGCGCTGGTATGAAGTCCAATCCTGGGGTTGCGGCGACAGTGTTTGAGACTCTTGCGAATCATGAGGTCAATATTGAGATGATCTCGACGTCTGCCATCCGGATCTCTTGTGTCATCGCTCATGATCAAGCTGACCGAGCGGTTCAGGTCCTGCACGATGTCTTTGAGCTCGAAAAAACAGAGTTCTAGTCACCCCAGGCTATTAGTCGCTAGCAAGTACAGAGATGACTTGATCGGCAAGAAGGCGACCGTTCAGTGTCAGGACTAGTCGGTCTGCTTGATAGGTAGCGAGACCATCATTGAGTAGGCGTTCCGTGCGGTGATCTCGGGGAGCCAAGTGCGGTGGCAAACCTTCGGCAAGACGGATACCCAACATCAAGTCCTCGAGGTGTCGCTGCTCAGCGGTGAGTCGCTCCGAACCGGATATCGGGGAGGCACCTCGGCTTAGTGTTTGAGCCCAAAGCTTTGGGTCATCAAGGTTCCACCAGCGATGCCCGTCAAGGTGTGAGTGAGCCCCAGGTCCAATTCCCCACCAGTTGTGATTTCGCCAGTACAACAAGTTGTGCTGGCACTGAGCTGAAGGGTTCGCTGCCCAGTTCGAGATTTCGTACCAGTTGAAACCTGCTCGCTGCAATGCAGCCTCTGCAGCAAGGTATCGATCAGCGGCCTCATCCGATGAAGGAGTCGGCAGTGCGCCGCTGCGAACCCTGGCCGCCAGCTTGGTACTCGGCTCGATGCTGAGTGCATACGCGCTGAGGTGATCAATCTGGGTGGACAGCGCCGCTTCTAAGGTGAGCGAGAAGTCCTGTTCGGTCTCGCCGGGGGTGCCGTAGATCAGATCCAAGCTGATGTGATCAAACCCAGCAAGACGCGCTTCGCTGACTGCCTGTAGTGACCGCTCAGGATCATGGGTACGGTCGAGAAGCTGCAATATGTTGGGCTGGACGCTCTGCATGCCGAACGACACCCTGGTTGCTCCACGATGTCGGAGTTGTTCGAGTTGGCCAGGCGCAAGTTCGTCCGGATTCGCCTCGACCGTTACCTCTATGTCTCGCTCAACTTCGAAACGCTCAACGATTGCAGAAAGAATGCGCCCAAGTTGTTCGGCGCTCAGCAGGGTCGGAGTGCCTCCGCCAAAGAAAATGCTGTGCAGCGCAGGTCGATTCTGGCCGAGGGATTCATCAGCAAGGGCGATTTCGGACAGCACACCCTCGAGGTACTGCTCAATCGGGTCGGAGTGAATCTGAGCAGAGCCAGACTGCTCACTCAAGGTATAGGTGTTGAATGCGCAGTATCCGCACCGTCGAGAACAGAACGGGACATGGATATACATGCCGAGCGGGGTAGAGGCCATTATCTGAGTCTGTCACTGCAGAGCGGAGAACTATCCTGTAGAGCTATGAGTTTTTCTTCCGCCCCCAGTTTCGGCATCTTCGGTGCGACAGGCCAAGTAGGCAGCGTTATGCGCACTCTGCTGGCGCAACGTCAGGTTCCCGTCGGTTCGATCCGGTTTTTTGCATCCTCACGCTCGGCAGGTTCTTATCTGCCTTGGGGCGATGGTCAGGTGATTGTTGAAGACACTGCGACTGCAGATTTTTCTGGCATCGACATTGCCCTGTTCTCCAACGGTGCAACTAGCTCACGTGAGTTTGCCCCGCAGGTCGCAGCTGCCGGCGCGATCGTCGTCGATAACTCTTCTGCGTGGCGTATGGACCCGCAGGTTCCGCTCGTGGTGGCCGAGGTCAACCCGCAGGCGCTGAAGAGCCTTCCCAAAGGGATTGTGGCGAACCCAAATTGCACCACTATGGCGGCGATGCCAATCCTCAAGCCCCTCGATACCGAGGCTGGCCTTATTCGGCTAGTCGTGAGCACCTATCAGGCAGTTTCGGGCGGTGGACTAGCAGGAGTCGAGGAACTAGCCAGTCAAATCGCAGCTGGTAGCGACCGGGC
>CAMDLX010000005.1 GCA_945901935.1 Bifidobacterium breve
GCTGGTGGAGTTGCAGCAGCAGTTGATTGGCCTTGGCCCTGTAGACCAACCGCCGCAGCGGCTCCCTGCTGCGCCGTGTCCCACTCCTGAGCTGGACTTGCGCCCTGTTCAGTGGGTGTTTCGCCAAATGCTTTGTCCGACAGAACGGGATTGCGTGACATGAGTGCCTTTCAAGATGCCCGTTGATTCTGACGGGCAAACTGAACTGAAGTTAGTCGGAATTCCTTCCGACTAGGCATCTAGGGGAGTGCAAATGCCTGTTAGCTGAGAATATCTTCCGCTAGTGCTGCAAGCGGTTCGGCATGTGAACGTGATTGAGCGGCTGTCCTAGCTGCTGCAGCCAGAAACCAAATTCTGGCAGGGTGATCGGTGGCACGAAACCCACGCTCTAAGGCCGCAACCTGCGCTAAGGGTTGCATCTGTAGCGAACTGTCAGCAGCCACTGCCCGCCGAATTGCTAGCCAGGCTTGATTCGTGGACTCATGGTCCTGCGGCGGTATCGCCGTTGCTGCCTCGGCGGCAGAGTTCGGGTCGGCGTCGGCAAGAGCCAGCAAGGTATCTGCCAAGCCAGAGCTATCAAAGGGTGGAACCCAAAGTTCTCCCACCGAGTCAAGGCTGCTAGCGGAGGGACTCAAGGGTGCAGCAAGCGCTAGTTCGTAACGAAGGCTGAGTGACTGAGAGCTCCTCATGCAGAGCTGCAATGCATCGGCAGCAATGCAGGCTGTGAGCGCAGATTGAACCTGCGGGTTGGCGCCCTCATGCACTGAAACTGCGTCGATACTCGTAACTGCATAGGCAGCCGCTCGCAGCAGTGCAAACGTGTCCACTAGGTCTGCTGGGTCTAGCCCGTCCTCAAGGCTCGCAAGGAGCAGCGGAGCTAACTGCTCAGCTGGGGTTTGGGCAATACCGGTTCCGAGTGCCGTCAGCCTTGCATGAGTCGAGGGCTCGAACCTGCCGGCAGTTTCTAGTGAACGGCTTTGAGCTTGATCGGCCAATAGCTGTGCTTGCATTCGCTGATCGAAAGCAAACTCTTCATCGATTGCTTGCAAGGCAATTTGCTGTGCCAGACCGCAAGACAACTGTTGATGGATTGCAGTGTCGAGGCCGAGAGCTGCAACGGACGCCGTCATGATGAGTAGCTGTTCGTTGACGTAGAACCTTGTCGAAGCAGCCGAAACGATAGCGTTGTGAGACTCGCTTGCATCCATCTCAGCGAGTCGGAGCCAGCTCCGAGCCGCTCGAGTTGACGCTGCATCGCTCGTCGCCTGCCAAAAATCGGCCAGAGCGCTTGCCGGATGAGCGTGTTGGTTCGGGAGTACTACCTGCGTTGCATGCCCGGAGCGATAGGTCGTCGCAGCTAAGGAAACGACTAGGGCAACAGAAATCTTTGCTGACTCGGCGTCTGTTGCTGCACCTTCGCGAATCGAGTTCTCTTGACGATCTGCGAGCCCAAGAGAAGCGGATGCAGCGACCAGAAGAGCGGCCACCGACTCGGTATCGGGCGGCTGGGCCTGAGCTGCAACAGCGGTAACTGCTAGAGCTAGATCTCGCGGAGAATGCCCACTCGCTAAGCGCTCACATGCCCATCGCACAGCTCTGGCAGCTGTTGCTTCTTCGGTAGCAGCAGGGGAATCCAGCAAGAAGGCAGCCAATTCCCTGTTGAGAACCTCTGGATTTTTACGCTCTACGAAGGGTTCGGCTTGAACTGTTCTGAGGTCGTGAGTTCCGTGCATATGAGCAACTCCACCGTTACCCGAAGCATCCAGGGGTGCAGTGATGTCTGTTGTCTCTTGATCGCCCAACGCCACGTCACCTCCATCCAATCAGTCATGGCGGGAACTCCGACCGCCGGGTAGCAGTGTTGCAGAATTGAGCCACACACGATGCGCGTCATCGATGTTGCAACTCCTCGGCCAGAATACGTCTCTATGAATCATTCTTTGGGAGCTTCCGCTCTCTCCCCGTTTTGTGTACTCGCCGTCACTCTGTTGGCTTGCAGATGAATTCGTTCTCGCTCGAAACGCAAGTGACGCAACTAGAGCAAGGCCGCTACAGCGCCAACATGGACCGGAGCTGGTGGATTATTTCAGGGCCTAATGGCGGCTATGTGGCAGCAATTATTTTGCGAGCAATCTGCGAAGAGGTCAATGAGCCAAGCCGAGCACCCCGGTCGATCAGTCTGCAGTTCTTGCGCGTGCCGAAAGAAGGGTTGGTCGAGATTGAGGTAGTTGTTGAACGCACGGGTCGCACCGTGTCGAACCTGTCCGCACGCATGACTCAGAACGGTGTGCTGTTAGTGATTGCCATTGCTGTGCTGGCAGAGCATCGGGAGTCCCCGCTGAGTTTTAATGAATTGCCGGGGCTACCGCTGCTTGCAGATGGAACTGTCGTGCCGGGAGCAGAGTCAATCGCTGAAGAAGACCTTGACCCTGATCGCGACGTTCCTATGCGAGGCCACTATGAGCAACGCTGGGTGATTGGCGAGCACCCTTTTCAGCCTCTGCCTTCGGGGGAGTCGCTAGCCCGGACAGGTGGCTGGCTTCGGCCAGCGGGGGGTGAACCCATAGATGCCATAGCTCTGACGGCTATGACCGATGCCTGGCTACCACCAATTTTTAGCCGGGTTCGAGAACCGCTCATGGTGCCAACCATTGACTTGACCATTCATTTCCGTGGGCTTCCCAAAGACCCAGAAGCCTTCTGCTTTGTGCTGTTCGAAAGCCCGCTTGCTCAGGATGGCTACCTGATTGAGCACGGACAAATCTTTGATACCGATGGCCGTCTCCTTGCCGAATCGCGTCAACTCGCGGTGGTGATCTGACGCCCCGGTTCAGCGGAAATCCCCAAGAAGAGTCATCTCGGGTCCCAGAGGGCCTATCCTAAAAGGACTTCTTATGGATGACCGACCCCGAAGTTTGCGGGCCATGCTCGCCGAGGCAAAAGACACCTCGGAGATCATGGTCGATCTGGCCTATGCGGCTGTGTATTTCAACGATCC
The DNA here is from genome assembly GCA_945901935.1 of Bifidobacterium breve. GTDB lineage: Bacteria > Actinomycetota > Acidimicrobiia > Acidimicrobiales > Microtrichaceae > IMCC26207. Next base: position 2,999 of record CAMDLX010000005.1, read on the forward strand.
CGGCATGGCCGATGAGGTCGCTGAACTTGAAGAGCGCATGAACGACCTTGTGCAAGACATGAGGGCGGTCTGCATTATGGCGGTCAGACGCCCAGCCGAGGCAGAGGGGATGGCTTCGGTCCTGCAGATCATCTCGGCGATTGAGAGCATCGCCAATGCTGCAGTAGACGTAACTCGAATCGTGACGCACCGTTTGGGAATTCCGAACGAACTCATCGGTGATTTGTCGAACGCTGAAGAGGTCTCTCATCGTGTGTGGATCCGTGAGGGTTCACACATGGCGCATCGCCCGCTCAAGGATCTTGAAATCACCATTCAGTGCGGCATGCGCGTGGTGGCGATTCGGCGCGATCGCTCTTGGATGATCGATGAGATAGACGGTGACTTTGTTGTCGTGCCGGGGGACGTGTTGTTCCTTCGGGGCTCGCCAGCGGGAATCGTGCGACTTCATGAACTCGCAGCGGCACCCACCTGGGATCCGCCCATGAGTGCGCCTGCTGGAGCGCTGACTGACCTTGACCGCGCTGTTGATGTGCTCGTAGAGATGAAGAACACCTCGGAGGCAGCCGTTGGCCTTGCCTATTCTGCGCTTGCGTTGAGGGATAACGGCCTAGCTGCAGAGGTGCGGCACCTGGCGGAGCGTCTTGATGAGATGAAGGACCACCTGCAGCTCTGGGTATTGCGGGCTGCAAAGAAGGACGTCGATCCAGCACCCTTGCGCGGGCTGCTGCAATTGGCCTCCGCAGCAGAGGAGCTCGGGGACCAAGCGGCGCAAATGGTGTGGCTGATTACCGATGATCGCGGCTTTCATCCGATTGTAAAGCTCGCACTTGGTGAGGCAGACGTCGTCGCAACCCAGGTTCCCGTAGCTGCTGACTCCTCGGTTGCTGGGTGCAGCCTTGCGGAATTGCAGCTAGATATTGAGCCGGGGTTTCAGGTCCTCGCTGTCCGAAGAGATAATCGCTACATCTATCGGCCTCGTGGATCCGTGGTCATCGAGCCTCTCGATGAACTCATAGCTTCAGGCCCCCAGGAGGGGCGGGTTCGCTTAGCCGAATTGTGTGGGTGGGTCGTGATCGAAGACGAGGATGACCCCACGGGGGAGTTCAGCCTTGTTCCGTTGTCTGCATCGAGATCCGGCGCATCTCGCTAACGCTCATCTCGCTAAGGCGCATCTCGGGCGTCGGCAGATTGCCCGTCGCATGGGCCTGCAATCCGACTACTAACCTGCGGCTGTGACTGCCTCCTCCCCACTTCGACTCTTAACTGTTCACGCACATCCAGATGATGAGTCATCGAAGGGTGCACCGAGCATTGCCAAATACCGTTCCGAGGGAATTCTGTCCACGCTGGTCTGCTGCACTGGTGGCGAGGCCGGGGACATTCTTAATCCAGCAATGGATCGCCCTGAGGTACGTGAGAACCTGGCGCAGGTTCGACTCGATGAGCTCGCAACGGCTGCAGAAATCATTGGCTATGACACCGTTGACATGCTCGGGTATCACGACTCGGGCATGCCCGATTCGGAGACCAACGCTCGTCCAGACAATTTCTGGAATGCACCACTTGATGAAGCTGTGGAGCGCCTAGTTCGGATTATTCGTCGTGATAAGCCACAAGTCATTGTCACCTACGGCGATGACCAGCAGCACTACGCACACCCTGATCACCTGAAGGTGCACGAGATCACACTGCCGGCCTTTGCTCGTGCGGGAGACGCTGGCTGGTATGGGAACGCTGGCGAACCTTGGCAGCCACTGAAGCTGTATTACACCGAATGGTCCAAAGAGAGAATTCTTGCGCTTCATGAAAAGTTTGTAGAGCTTGGCCTTGAGTCGCCCTTTGCAGGGGACTGGCTGGAACGACTCGAAGCCCTAGAAACAACGGATCGAATCACCACCCGCGTCGAGATCGGCGATTTTTATGAGGTGCGAGAAAAAGCCCTGATTGCCCATGCCACGCAGGTAGACCCCACCGAGAAATTCTGGTTTGGGTTGCCCACTGAAGTCGCTAGAGATGCACACCCGTTCGACGATTACGTCCTTGCGCAATCTCTGGTTGAGTCTGAACTGCCCGAGACCGATTTGTTTGCTGGAATTCCCGGGCGCTCCTGACACCGTGGATGTAGCGCTCCCAGGAGATCCGCACGAGTCGTCATCCGGGGTAAAAATTCGCGTCTGGCAGCCAAGCGAGCTCGGAGCCATGCTCTCGCTTTGCCAAGTCGGATTTGATCAGGGTGCACTGAGCGAAGACGACCTTGAGTTGTGCTTTCTTCCGGGCGAAGCGGAACCAAGCGTGGTACTCGGAACTGATGACCACATGGCCTGTGCGGTTTTTAGGATCCTCGACGCGGCTTCACCGACCAGTTCAACGCTGCAACGGGTGGCTCGGGTCGAACTGCTCGTGACTCATCCCAGTCGCCGAAGGCGCGGGCTCGCACGGCAGTTGCTCCTTGCCGGTGAGAGGTGGGCCCAAAAGAACGAAGTCACTCAGTTGGTCGTCGGCGGGGCGAAGCCAGTGGGCGTCTTTAGCGGCGTGGACCTGCGGTGGACAGCAGCGCTCTGTCTTGCGGAATCGATGGGGTATGAACGGCATGGGATTGCTGTGGACCTGTCATGCGCAACTGTCCAGTCTGCCCGCATACCTGCACCAGCAGGAGTCCAGATTGCTCGAGTTGAGTCCGACACGCAGGTCGAGGAACTGCTTCGGTTCGTGCAGGAGAATGCGCCAGCGGAAATGGGGAATTTCTTGCGAGCTACAAGTGCTGGAACTGCCTTGATCGCCGTTAGGCCAGAAAATCGCGAGGTCCGTTGCGTCGCAGCTCATTCTGTTTATCGACTTGGGGTTATTGGCCCCGTAGTTTTTGCGGGCCAGACTGGCGCTGCTAAAGAAATGTTGCAGCATGACTCTGATCGGGTGGCGATGCTCTCAGCAGTAGTTGCAATGATGCGGTCAGACCTAGCCGCCGCAGGGCTAACCACTATCGAGGTTCTGGGCGAAGACTGCATCTCTGACTACGTAGCTGCGTGTGCTGCGCGCACCGGCAGAGTCTCACAGGTGTTCTCTTGGGACCTCAGCAACCTCCGAGCGGAGTAGCGTCACAGCTGTGAGCTCACTTGTTGAACAACTCGGCTACGGCCCCGATGCCCGCCTTCTGATCATCAACTGTGACGATCTTGGCATGTGTCACTCGGCAAACGAAGGGGTCTACCGTTCCCTGCGATCAGGGATGGCTACTTCGGCAACCCTGATGGTTCCCTGCCCCTGGGCTCATGAGGCCGCCACTCAGTATCAAGGTGAAGACATCGGGGTACATCTGACGCTCAACTCCGAGTTCGAGTACTACCGGTGGGGGCCCGTAACTCAAGCTCCCTCGTTACTTGGCGGCGGCGGTGGGTTTCCTCGCACCGTGCTCGATGTCTGGGACCATGCCGACCTTGACGAGGTTCATCGCGAATTGCGCGCACAGATTGAGCGAGCTCTTGAGTGGGGCATCGACGTGACACACCTCGATTCCCATATGGGAACCCTGCAGCTGCGACCTGAGTTCTTTGATGTCTATTTAAATCTGGCCATGGAATTTGATCTGCCAATTCGACTGTCCTCAATTGACACTCAAGAAATGGTCGGGTTTCCATTTCGCGACCTTGCAGAGCAGGAGGGTGTCGTGAGCGTTGACACGCTGGTGTTCTACTCGGGAGTGAGTGCGCGTGAACCATTCGAAGAGATCCTTGCTGATCTGCCGCTCGGAGTGACCGAGATCTATATGCACCCAGCTGCCGATCACGCAGAGTTGCGAGCCTGCGCTCCGGATGCTGCCGGACGCGTTGATGACTTGGAACTACTCACCGAGGATCAAGCCATTCGAGACAAGGTCTCCCAGTCGGAGGCAGTCCTTGTTGGTTGGCGTGAACTGCGCGACCTTCAGCGAAGCAGCGCTACTCCTCGAACGGCTTAGGGCAAGCTGACCATAAACCGATTCCCTGACTGCGCGCTGCGGCAGCAGCGGAACGGAACTCTTCGACATGTGCAACGTTTGGCGGGAACGTGTACTGGTTGGCAAACCCCGAAGTGACGAGTTCAAGGTTAATAAATAGGCCGTCTTGAGCGCGATACACATAGGCGAGTAGGCGACCGTACTTGTCTCGAGCCTCGATATCTCTGACGAGTTGAACCGCCTCATCTGGCTTGAGTAACGAGGCCAAGTGTTTGGAGGCTTCCTTGCCAAAGCACATCACAGGCTTTGAAGGATGAACGCTTTCGGGTGTATTGATTCCAATGAGGCGCACACGCTCCTCAACCCCATCAGCCAGAACAACGATGGTGTCCCCGTCTACGACTCGAGTCACGGTTGCGTTGGCTTTGAGTTTGTCCGAGGGCGAACCAGTTGAGGTTTGGGAGCAGCAGGCTAGGAGTAGCAGCCCCAACGCTAGGAGCGAACTGAGCAGGAGCTTCTTGAGCCTCTTGAGCGGCCCCCCTACCGAACCTGATTCGGAGCGAATTGGGTGCACAGCATTCCTCGCTCGGACTTCAGTAGGAATGGCCACTACGAATCAGACGCGCTGGATTATGGTGCCGGTGCCGAGACCGCCACCGCAACACATGCTGATGAGTGCGTTGGTACCGTCGATTCGCTCAAGCTCATTGAGTGCCTTCGTAATCAGGAATGCTCCCGTTGCGCCGAGGGGGTGCCCTAGTGCAATAGCGCCACCATTGGGATTCGTTCGGTCTAGGTCTGCGCCAACTTCCTTTGCCCAGGCGAGTACGACCGAAGCAAACGCCTCGTTGATCTCAAACAGGTCAAAATCGCTGATGGACATCTGGGTGCGGCCGAGTAGGCGACGGGTGGCTTCAATCGGACCAGTAAGCATGAGGACGGGGTCTACTCCCACCATGCAGGAATCAAGGACCTTGGCTCGAGGTGCGAGTCCAAGCGAGGCAGCTTTCTCGGCAGACATGATGAGCACAGCGGCTGCACCGTCAGAGATTTGCGAGGCAGAACCGGCAGTATGCACACCGTCTTCTCTGGCAATGGGCTTCAGGGATGCAAGCTTGTCGAGTGTGGTTTCTCTGAGGCCTTCGTCTGTGCTGCGAGTTGTAGTGGAGCCCGTGGGAATGCCATCTTCATCAAGGTCTGGTGCTTGCACCGAGACGATCTGTGAGTCGAAGCGACCCTGTTCCCAAGCAGTAGCGGCACGTTGTTGAGATTGAAATCCGAACTCGTCGCAGTCTTGGCGGCTAATACCCCACGCATCAGCGATTCGTTCCGCACCTTCAAACTGCGAGGTGAATTCGTAGCTCTCAAAATATGATTTTGGGATTGGTACGCCAAGTCCGAGCTTCTTGGAGCTATTCGATCCGATTGGCACACGGCTCATTGACTCAACACCGCATGCAATCGCCACATCGATCACGCCAGAGGCGACCAGTGCCGTTGCAAAACTGGTTGCCTGCTGCGAGGAACCACACTGCGTGTCGATGGTGGTTGCGGCAACAGTCAGAGGTAAGCCGGCGGTTAGCCAAGCAGTCCTGGTCAGGTTGAATGATTGTTGCCCAACTTGGCTTACACAGCCGCCGACGACCTGATCGACTTCAGCGGGATCGATCCCTGACCGGGAAACTAACTCGGCGAGTACGCCCGCAAGCAGATCTACCGGATGAACAGAACCAAGGCCCCCGTTCCTTCGGCCGATGGGTGTGCGGACTGCATCAATAATCACGACTTCAGACATAGGTGAATCTTAGATTGCTTGGAAGCAGGACAGAGAGAGCGGGGGAATGAGGGGGAAAGTCGAGTGCCTGGTCAGCGGAACTGAGGCATGCAAGCAGCTAGGCAGCGGACCGAGGAGCCTCAGCCAAGGTCTGCTCAGAGGTTCCGGCGGAGGAAAGGGTGCGGGGCTGCTGGGGTGCCGAGGCCACGAGGGCGAGCCTGCGAGCTGCATCGGTTAGCGCAAGGAGTTCTTGCTCCCGCTCGGCGAGACGGTCTGCCTCTCGCTCTGCAACCCGGCGATTTGCCTCGGACAGGGCCGCCCGTGCCTGCTGCAGGCCAATGCGTGCGCTCCGCTTGGTGTCATTATCGATGCGGGCTACGGGGTTGTGTACGATCCGCAGAGTCAGCTGCTTTGTCATGAGACAAGTATGAGCTTGGGGTGTGACACTGACAACGGGGAGTGCTCCCCGGCCATTCCCGGGCCGCGAGCACCCAATAAACCGCAGCTGTTAGTGCAAGGAATTGCTAGCGAAATCCGATTGATCTAGCAGGGAGCAGCGTTTGCCACGAGTGGCCAAGGTCGACTGCGTTCGAGAGCCAATCCAAGGTCAAGAACTAGAGCGTCATCGTGATGGCGGCTAGCAATCTGCATTCCCACTGGTAATCCGTCGAGCTGGCCAATTGGCACCGAGAGCGAAGGATTACCAACGATGTTGTAGGGAATAGTGAGCGCACCGTTGTTCTCGGGTCCGACTGGTTGGCCGGCAACTTCTAGATGCAGAGTGGTTTCGGCAGGGAAGGCAACATCTGGATTCGTTGCACTAAAGATGAAGTCCACTTGATCGAATGCCTTCGCAACAGCTTCGTTTGCAGCAGTTCGAGCCGTCTCGGAGCGAGCCATCATGGCTAGGGAGTACTTTCGCTCGGCGATGCTCATTCCAAAGGCAATCTCGGGAGTCAGTTGGTCTTTGCACTCAGGCCAGAGGCCCTCAAGATCTGCATAGAGCCCTGACAGGTTTCCAAGTGCCCATTCAAATCCCATAGATGGGAATGACAGGTCAATGTTGACAATCTCTAAGCCGACCTCTTCGGCCAGCAGACGGCCAGCCTCGTCGACTAGTTCGGTCACAGCCGGATTGACCACTGCTGATCCAAGGTTCGAAACGATTGCCACTTTGCGTCCACGCAAGGCACCAAGGTGTGAACCAAGGTGACGCTCCCAACCAGAGACCTTGGGAAGTGAGTAGGGATCTCGAGAGTCGTATCCGGCGGTGACGTCGTAGTAACGAGTGATGTCACGAATGGATCGGCACATGACTCCGACCACAACGGTCATGGGGTGAATGAGAGCCTGAGGACCGCGTGGGATTCGCCCCGCAGTTCCCTTCATGCCTGGCAGGCCGTTAAACCCTGCAGGAATTCGAATAGACCCGCCGCCATCTCCACCCGAAGCCATGGTGAGCAGTCCGCCCGCCACTGCCGCTGAGCTTCCGCCTGATGAACCGCCTGCAGTTCGGTCGAGATTCCAAGGGTTGCGGGTAACGCCGTTGAGCTTGGTGACACTGACATTCAGCCCGCCAAACTCCGAGGCAGTGGTGAGGCCCACGGGAATCACGCCGCCTAGTGTCTCGGCCCGTTCAAGCATGGTGTCGGTGTGGTCCGAGATGCGGTCCGCAAAGACAAGTGAGGCCTCGGTGTTTGGCCAGTCCTTGTAGTGGCTCAACTCTTTGACTCCAAAGGGCACTCCGCCAAAGGGTTGACCGATATCGGCAACGGCGGCCTGAGCGCGAGCAGACTCGGCTGCGACATAGGAGAACGAGTTCAGCTCGCTGCTCTCTAGTGCTGCGAGCGTCGCTTCAAGTTCTTCTGCGGGTGAGTGATCCCCTGCACGGAACGCGTCCACTAGTGAACATGCATCCCCGAGCCATGGACTATCTGTCATGTCTTTCCCCCATCAGAGCAACGGTTGCAGAACTCCACCCATGGGCTGCTGCGCTCTGTCGAACAAGCCGGGCCCCCCACATAATACGACGAGTTGATAGGCCGCCTTGCTTCAGCGCCCCGCGGCCAGAGATTGCGGGTGCCTGCGTCTCTGTTCCGCCAGGTTCACCGATGTCGAGAAGCCCCTCGCAGACCCGTACTGTGTAGGGATGGATGCTGCTGAATTCTTGGGCCTCACCCCAACACACAACCCCTCCCGCTGGTACGTTCCCATTACCGATGGCATTGCGACGCGGGACAGATTCATGTTTGGCGGCTGTGGGCTTGGCGCAGCAGTGTCAGCTATGGAGGCAGTTTGCGACCGCCCGGTGGTCTGGGCCACTGCGCAATACCTGTCCTTTGCCATGGTGGGAGAGATCATGGATCTTGATGTCACCGTGGCCGTGGCTGGCAAGCGGACCAGTCAGGCTCGGGCTGTCGGCCGTGTCGGTGACCGAGAGATTCTTACGGTGAACGCGGCCCTTGGATCTAAAGACATCAAGATTGACGAGCAGTGGCGGACGATGCCCGAGGTCCCCAACCCGCAGGATTGCCCTCTTCGTAGCGACATGGTCGCAGACAGCGAGTCAATCATGGGCCGGCTCAACATTCGATTGGCACTCGGATCGCCTTGGGATGAGATCGATGGCAATCCGGCACCGCGGGGGCGATCGGCACTATGGGTCCAGACTCCAGACATTGAAATGTCCGCTGCAGGTCTGGCAATTCTGGGCGATTACCTGCCCTTCGGAATTGCCCAGGCAACTGGTCGATGGGTGCCATCGAACAGTTTGGATAACACGATTCGAGTGCAACGACTCAAGCCCGCTGAGTGGGTCCTTTGTGACATCAGGGTCGATGGGGTCAGTAACGGGTTTGGCCACGGGTCGGTGTTTTTGTGGGCACAAGACGGCACTCTTTTGGCAACGGCTAGCCAGAGCGCAGTGCTCCACAACCCGCGCAGCTAAGACAGGGCAACCCGCGCAGCTAAGGCAGGCTCCTAACACGGCACTGGGCCACCGGACAGAATCGGTGACGAACTAGGTGCTGTGCAGCTGTTGGCTTCGGCCTAGGGTGAAGAAATGTCCACACCTACCGAGGCTGTCACTCTCACCGAATCAGCAGGTCCTTCCTTACCGCCGGGTCGACGCTATGGAATGACCATTCCATTTGACGGCGTTCCGCTCGCTGAGCAAAAAGACTGGATCCTTGAGCTTGCAGACTTGGGATACACCGATGTGTGGTCCTCAGAGGCGAACGGCGCAGATGCTTTTACGCCGCTGGCACTAGCAGCAGCTTGGGCACCAAGTTTGCGGCTTGGTACTGCAATCGTGCCTGCTTATACGCGGGGCCCTGCGCTGCTTGCGCAGTCGGTGGCTTCACTAGCAGATGCCGCACCGGGACGGTTTGTGTTTGGAATCGGCACATCCTCCAACGTGATTGTTGAGCGGTGGAATGGGGTGCCCTTCGAGGAGCCCTATCGGCAGGTCAAAGACATGGTTCGCTTTCTGCGAGCTGCTATGTCGGGCGAGAAGATGACGGGTCGATTCGGCCAGTCCGAGGTTGCAGGATTTCGCCTCGGGATTCGTCCCGCTCAGCAGCCACCAATCTTGATCGCTGCGCTACGCGAGGGGATGTTGCGGCTAGCGGGAACCGAGGGCGACGGGGCAATTATCAATTGGCTATCCGCCGAAGATGTCAGCAAAGTTGCACCAATTGTGCAGGCCGCAGGAGGGGGTACCTCTGATGCGCCAACCAAAGAGGTTGTGGCAAGAATCTTTGTTGCCCCGACCACTGACCGTGATGCAGTCCTGGCCATGGGCAGGTACGCAATTGCGGCGTACCTGACTGTTCCGGTGTATGCGGCATTTCACGAGTGGATGGGTCGAGGGGAACAACTCTCTGAAATGTGGAAGCTCTGGGGTGATGGGGATCGTCAAGGTGCGCTTGCAGCGATTCCTGACTCCTTAGTTGATGAGCTGATCATCTCTGGCGCTCCCGAGCATTGCCGTGAGCAGATCGGCCGTTATGTCGCCAACGGAGTTACGACACCGGCGCTTGCACTCCTTCCGTTTGGTTATGACCAGAGGCAGGCAATTCGCGATTTAGCGCCTCAGTAGAGACGCTTTAACGCTGCGCAGTGACAGTGGAGCGAAGCACTACCTTGTCGATCTTTCCAGAGGCATTCACAGGAAGCTCATCGATAACGACCACGACGCGCGGACGCTTAAACCCTGCAATTTTGTCTTTCGTCCAAGAGATCAGATCCTCAGTTGCGATCTGAGCCTCTGCCCGTGGGACAACTACTGCACAAACGACTTCTCCCCAGTGGTCATCGGGTAGGCCGATAACAGCAACCTGTGCCACGAGAGGGTGTGTGCTCAGCAGGTCCTCGACCTCTCGAGAGGCTATGTTTTCGCCACCAGAGATGATCAAATCCTTCTTGCGGTCCACGATGTAGAGGTAGCCGTCCTCATCAATGCGGCCAACATCGCCAGTTTTAAACCATCGGCCATGCCGTGAGTCTGCAGTAGCTGCGGGGGAGCGGAAGTACCCTTCGCAGAGTTGGTCGCCACGAACCAGAACCTCGCCTGGTTCTCCCTGCGGAAGCTCGTTGCCGTCATCGTCTGCAATTCGCAGTGCAACGAGCGGACCAGGTCTGCCGGCTGCAGCAAGCAAATGTGGGTGAGTGTCGGCAGCTCTGCGATGACTTTCGGGATCAAGAAAGACTGCATTGCCACTTAGTTCGGTCATGCCGTAGCCCTGGGCCAGACCACAGTCGGGCAGTTCTCGAAGGGCCCTGCGCAAAAGGTCAAGAGGCATCGCCGATGCACCGTAGGAAATTTGGCGAAGGGAAGAGAGGTCCGTGCTGTCAGATTCCGGGTGATTGAGCAGCATGGACAGCATCGTGGGGGCGAGCGAACAGGTTGTCACCCGGTGGTTCTTAATCAGACGTAGAACTTCCCCAGCCTCGAAACGAGGTATCAGCACCACTGGCCGGCGACGAAGATGCACGTGCAAGACGTTGTATGCAGCTACGTGGAAAAGCGGAAACGGAAACAGGTACACGTCGTCGGCTGAGACTGGTCGAGCGAGTGCAGTGTTCTGGATCGCTGCAAGCAGGCCTCGGTGGCTGAGCAGCGCACCCTTGGCCCGACCCGTGGTTCCCGATGTGTGAATCAGCCAAGCGGCCGAGGCCGGGTCAAGGTCCGTTGTCTTGACCGCTTGCAGTTTGGCCGCAGCCCCACTCCGGGTGGAATTGATTTCATCTTCGGAGGCCGGACTGAGGCCAAGTTCTGCTGCAGCCTGTGCGCTGGCCGTTGGGTGTGTGCCATTCATGCAGATCACATGGCGCACTGATTGGCAGTTCGGTAGTTCTGTTGCGAGCCGGTCAAGCTGTTCGGAGCTGGCAAGGATGACTGTTGGTTCGGTCGCTTGAATCATGGCAACGAGTTCCGGCACGCTGTGCCTAGTGTTGCCAAGAGTTGCAACGGCACCTGCCGCCGGAACGGCGTAGAGCGCAATCAGCATCACGGGGCAGTTGTCAGAAATGATCACGACGCGATCGCTCGGGTCGGTTAGTTCCGCAATGCCTGCGGCAAAACGCTGAACATCTTGAAGTAGTTCGGTAAAGGTCCAGCGGAAGTCTCCGGCAACGAGTGCCAAACCGTGTGGCGACTCGGCCGCTGCGAATTCAACAATCTCGTGTATCAGCACCCGAGTGTTCATAGTCGCCCGGCGCTAGCGGTGCTAGCTGGAAGTGTGAGTTCTTAGGAGATGTTGCCGTTCCTAGCCGCCACTGATTTGTGCTTGCAGGCGGCGCATGGCCGAAAGCCACCGTTCGCGATTGCTCGCACGTGCCTGTTCATAGGCTGCAACTTCCTCGTGGGGGAGTATCAGAAACTGTTCCGTAGCCAGCGCAGCGACAACAGATTCGGCAACCTCGCTGGGTTCCAAGATACGTTGCGCTCGGACCACCGCCAGCGCAACTGCATCTTCTGGTGCGGAGGCACTATCAGAATCTGGCGCGACTGATGCCTTCATTTCTGGAAAGAGCAGTGGCGTGCGAACCCCCTGAGGGCACAGGCAGGAAACCACAATCCCACGATCGCCGTAAGTGATGGACATCCACTCCGCAAGCGCAACCGCACCATGTTTGCTGACACTGTAGGGGGCGTCACCAAGGTTAGTGAGCAGCCCGGCAGCCGATGCCGTGAGCAGGTAATAGCCGCGACCTTGGTCGAGCCAAGCGGGCATGAGTGCTCTCGCTGCGTAGACATGAGCCATCAGGTTGACATCGAGCGTGCTCTGCCAGACCTGGTTCGGTGCATCAAGGCCGAGCGCAGTGCCAATTCCGGCATTGCCGCAGAACAGGTCGATCGTTCCACTTGTCTCGGTCACCTGATGGATGAGCGCAATGACCTCGGATTCTTTAGACACATCCACCTGATGCGAAGACACCTTCACATGGGGGAAGACCTGAGCAAGTTCTTGGAGTGATTGATCTAACGCAACAGCGTCCATGTCGACGAGTGCAATTGCTCGAGGGCCTTCTTCGGCGAAGCGCTTGCACAGGGCAGCGCCAATTCCGCTTCCTGCTCCGGTGACCACAATGTTGCTGTTCGAGAGTTCCATGGATCCTTCTCTGAAAGTAAACGGTGTGCTGATGTCTGGGTGCCTGTTCGGTGCTAACCCGTTTGACGAGGGGAGCTGGGGCGGGGCTGGTCCTACCTACTGCAGTTGACCGATTGCTGCGCGGAGCGTGGCATAGATCACCGCGGCGCGGTCCTCGCCCCAGGGCATAGGCATGATGACGGGAACCTCTACTCCCGCATTGCGATATTCCTGAACGGCCTCGGCCACCCTCGCTGATGACCCACAAATATTGATTGCGTCAATCATGCGGTCCGAGATTGCCGCCACGGCGGCATCTCGATCTTTGCTTGCCATAGCTACGTTCAATGCCTCGACTTCGTCTTGGAATCCGGCTCGAGCAAACGCTCGCGCATAGGCGGGGACAACTGCATATGAGTAGAGATCTCGGCGAGCTTTTGCGAGCGCTTCCTCCCGATCGCAGACTGCAACGTGCACATATGCGTACACCTTGCAGGAACCTTCTGGTCGACCTGCAGCAGCTTCGGCTCGGCGAACCTGCTCGATGCACCAGGGCACGGCCGAGGCGGGAAGATAGTTCAGGAGAACCCCGTCAGCTAGTTCGCCGGCTAAGGAGAGCATCCGTTGATTGAGCGCACCAAGAACGAGCTGTGGTTTGCGTTCACCCATGCGGACAGCGAGACGAAACTTGTTGCAGTGGTAGTACTCGCCTTCATGAGTAACCGCTTCTCCGCTCAGGCAAGCTTGAGTGAGTTCTAGATACTCTCGGACCTGAGCTAGTGGGTGAGCGGAATAATCGGCACCGTGCCAGCGGCCAACCACAACAGGAGACGAGATGCCGACTCCGAGCAAAATCTGAGCATCGGGCGAGATATCTTGAAGAGTCGCGGCGCCCATTGCAGCCAGCATCGGTGTGCGCAGTTGAAGGGCCAACACTCCAGTCCCGAGATCGAGAACTGGCTGTTGAACTCCTACAGCAGCCAAGGTTGCGAAGGCTTCCTGGCCAACCGTTTCGGCAGTCCAAAATGAGCCATACCCCAAGAGCTTCGCCTGTTCTGCAACCTCAAGGCCAAGCTGTAGGCCAAGACTCTGAAAGCTCGCGAACGTGACTCCGATAGCGGGAGGGTTTGTATGCATTCAAGACGGTACCCCGCGACGGTGCTGAGTCATCGCAACTGCTCTGAGGCAAGCCACCTAGTGCACAATCGCATGGAGTAGCTAAGCGACTGACGCACGCAGTAACTGCGAGAGCATCTATCAGGCTGAGATTCGAAGACGTTTCTGTGCAATCTCTGTGAACTCTCCGTAAAGCGGTCGTTTTATGTCCTAGGGCGCTGGTACCTTGGAGATTGTTCGCTTCGGTCTCCCGAGGCGGCAGAGCGTAGGAGGCAACATGACAGAAGTTCTCGAAACAGAAACTCTTGCAGCAGCAGTTCTGGACGCGGCTGGTCTGGAAGCGCCCACGATGCTAGAAGCGCCGAATCTTATTGATCGAGGCTTGAGCGATGCTTCAGACCGGTCGCTGGTATCGGCTGTTGAGTTCACCGACCTCTTGCTAGATGTCCGCAGCATTTTGGTTCGGATCGATTCAGCCTCGCACGCGAACTGAAGAAGGCAACCAGCACCAACTAGGCCAGTCAGTGGCTGGCAAATTAGTGACCCGGCAACTTAGTGGCTCAGCCAGTCAGTGACTCAGCCAGTCAGTGACTCAGCCAGCCAGTAGTTCAACAGAACTCTGGCCGCTGACGATTCATGCCGACTGCGCTAAAGAGCCTCTCGTAAGCATTGTCTAATTCTTCGAGCAGCAACTCTGGTTCGCTCACTGCAGCAGGATCAGCTGCAAGACCAATAAAGAGCCAGCCGTGATACGACATCGTGGTCAGGTTGAATGCGGTTCCTGCAAGGGGGCCAATCGGGTAGTTGGCTTGCATAAGTGCCCCGCCAATAAAGAGATCAAATGGTGCCGCACGCACGTTGGAGCAGACGAAATCCACTGAGTGTGCAAGGTGTTGCCCAGAGCGAAGGATTGCTGCGGGGGGCAGCATTGCAGCGGCTTGGGCTGCTGTATCCATCGACTCGATGGCCCGCTCGCTGCGAACTGTTGCAACGATGCTGTGAATCTGGGTCATCCGATCGCTGGGGTCCATGCTCCCCGTCGGAACCAACATCTGGGTAGGGCTAAAGGCATTGCCACCAGCGGATCGATCATGTCGAGTGCTGACGGGCATGGAAACTCGAAGTTGTTCTACGGGCTTTCCTGCCGCACGGTGAATTTCACCGGAGGCATCGGCTGCCCCGGCAATGAAGAAGTCGTTCACGCTGCCACCAAGCAGGTGTGCAGCGGCTAAGACATCTTCGAGATTGAGCGTGGTGGTACCAAACCACCTGCCAAGGGAGCGCTCTGTCCACAGTGGTGAACGGCGGTGACCAACTCGTGCTTGTCGTGCAGCTGAGCGGACAGCACCTGCAAGATCAGCAGTGCGCGAGGGGAGCGAAGCTGCCCCGTTCGCCACTGACACCAAAGGTGCTGAGGCGCGTGACCACCATGGCTTGGAAGCTTCATGCAGGTCGGGAACAGAGCCGCTACTGCCGGGGGCAGCTTCCTCGAGAGGTTTGGGTGATCCCGATGAATCTCGGGCGCCTTTGCGGAGACGCGGAACTGGCTGGCGCTCAAAGTCGAGGAACTCAATCGACAACACGATGCCACCCTCGCCATCGGTGATGGTGTGGTGAAGTCGCTGCAGCATCGCGGATCGACCACCGGCGAGACCTTCGATGGTGACGAACTCCCAAAGTGGGCGCTCGCGGTCAAAGGGCTGTCGGCTGAGGGTGGCCACTAGATCGTAAAGTTCCCGCTGTGAGCCCTGTCCCCCTAAGTCCATCCAGCGAAGGTGGTGGTCTAGGTCGACCTCAGGGTCATCCACCCACTTTGGCAATTCCCAGGGCGCGATGCTCGTAACCACGCGTTGGCCAAGCCGGGGAACATTGATGATTGCTTGTTCCATACGCTTGCGGAATGCTCGTCGGTCTACCGCTTGGTCAAAGATCGTCAGGTTTGCGAAGGTCGAGGAGAGTTGTGGGTCTCGCTCCAACTCCCACATGAGGGACTCGAAGCCGCTCATGTGTTGATGGTCAGAAGAAGTCGCACCCATATCAGAGAGGCTAACCAGTCGAGGCCTAGAACGCTCTCAAAGCCTCAATTTGGACTGAGCTGAGCTAAAAACGGCTGGGCCAAAACCGCTGAGCAGTTCGGGCAATGGTGCGCCCCGCGATCAGGCCTGCCACTACGTCACTGGCATGGTGTACCCCAACATGAACTCGACTCCAGGAGACACCAGCTGCGAGCATCCACCAGAGCGGAGCCATGCCTAGGTCTTCAGATAGCAGTGTGGCTGCACATGCGGCAGCCGAGGCGTGACCGCTCGGAAAGCTCGAGGTCTTTGGCGCCCGAAGCTCGTGAGGGTGATGCTCCTTCGCGGTCGGGCGCTCACGTTGGGCAATGAGCTTGATGGGGCCGTTGATGAGAGCTTGCTCGGTAGCGATGATGGCGCTGCGCCGAAAGGCTCGCCGACGCCGGGCGGGGCTTGCAGTCATTGCATCTACGGCGTTGATGCCATGCCAGAGCAAGCTGTGGTTTGCTGCTTGTGAAAGTGCATAGAACAGTCGATCGGCTGGAACTGAACCATGTGCCGTCTTTGCGATCTGATCAGCCGATTTGTCGAAGCCTTTAACTAGCCCGCTCTGCAGAACCCGGGTTGCGAGCCCCCGTGGATGAGCGCTCATGTGGGTGCCAGAGTGGGTGCCATAACGAGATGCTAGAGGCCAGCGCTGACGGCAGCGAGAGCGGATCGAACTGCTGCTGCAACTGTGACTGGATCCTGCAACGGGCCAAAATGCCCAAGGGCTGGAAACTCCTCAAGAGTCGAAGAGGGGAGGGCTTGCGAGATAATCGGCGCAAGGTCAGCTGGCCCCGGAAATTTGGTGTGCCCCCTGGCTACCGTGACTGGGCAAGCGACTTCGCCAAGGTGGGCAAATGCGCTATGTCGGGCTCCCATTTTGTAGGTATCCGCTTCAATCTCGGGCCGACAACGAAGGGTGATCGAGTCGTCAAGGAGTTGTTCAAACCCGTATTCCACATAGGCTCGAAGCGCTGCCGGGCACAAGTCGCTCAGGGGCGGTTTGGATGCAAAGTTCTCTTCTGCGGCGCTGCGAGAAGGGAACGTGTCTCGTCGGCGAAGAGCCGAGGCGACTAGGGGATTGCTCGAAGAAATATCCTGGATCTTCAATCCTGTTGGCTCGAGACCCGAGTCTTGCATCGGGAAGACAATCGGTTCATATACCCACAACCCACTGAACGTACCCGGGCGCATCTGCTCGGCGAGAAGCAGCGAGGCGCCTCCCATGGAGTGACCCACTCCAAATGGCTTATTCAGGCCTAGTGCGTCAACCACCGCTAAGACATCTTCAGCAGTCCCTGACCAGTCCATGCCAGCAGCGGGAATGCTGGACAGGCCATGTCCTCGAAAGTCCAGAGATGCGCAGTGGTACTCCTGGAGGTGATCCGTTACTGGTGCCCAGACTGCGGCGCAGAACCCCGTTGCGTGGGCAAAGAGGACAGATCGGTCGACAGTTCCCGCTCCGCCGGGTTTTCCGAGGTCATAGGTAGCAATCTCAACCCCAGAACTCGACAGCGTCCGAGTGGGCTCTGGGAGGGGGTGAAATTCGAACGGGAGTCTGCTGGGTTCTGACACGGGTACAGACTGTCATCCTTACACTGCCCAGTTGGTGCGCTCTTGCTAAGTCGTAGGGGCGAGCTACAGTAAGTGTCAGCATTACTACTCTAAGTGGGAAGGTGTTCGAGCTTGCACGGCTCTGGGAAAGATGACTGATCCTTCGCATGTGGCGGCGCCAGTAGTGAAGGCCGAGACGGAGTACTCCCTGCTTCGTCGCGCTGCGTTTGCGAGCATGGATGCCGAGTCAATATTGACGGCCGAGTTTGATGCCGATGGACAAGTCGTAGATTTTCGTTTCGCTGTGACGAATGTGGTTGCCTCACAGGTGTTGCGCAGAACCATGGTTGAGCTTCTCGGCCACACAGTGACCGAAGTTTTTCCCTCCTCAGGGGCGAACCTGGTCAGGATCTGGGCAGAGTGTCTGGCCTCGGGTGTTGCAATGCTTGAAGAGATCCAGATTGATACCGATACTGAGCATCCACGCTGGATTCGCCAGCAGGTACTCCCGCTCGGAGACGCGATTGCAGTCACCTCTCACGACATTACTGACCGTCGCCGAGCCGAGGCTGACCTGCGGTCCTTGGCCCACCAAGACCCGCTGACTGAACTACCAAACAGACGCGCTGCGCTTGACGGGATTTGTGCCTCCTTAGAACGTCATGGCCACGGGTCGCCAACCACGGTGCTGTTCGTTGATCTGGACCGCTTTAAGACTGTCAATGACACGTTTGGGCATGCAGGTGGAGATGAACTACTGCGACAGATAGCTGCGCGATTGGGCTCTGTCCTGAGAGCCGAGGACATGGTGGCCCGCTTTGGCGGTGACGAGTTTGTGGTGTGTCTTGATGGGTCGACATCTCCACAAGGTGTGAGTTCAATCATTGACAAGTTGGTTGATGCGCTGCGCGTGCCTTTCAGAATTGGGGACAGTGATGTTGCGATCTCGGCGAGTATTGGAGTCGCTACGAGTCACCCCGACTGGTCCGGCACCATCGATACTGCCAACCTTCTCGTACACCAAGCAGATATCGCAGCCTACGAAGCCAAACGTCAGGGACGCGATCAGGTAGCCATCTTCGATGAACGCATAGGTCACCGAGTTGACCGTGCCGGCATGATTGTCAGGGAACTACGCAACGCCCTCTCGGAAGGCCATCTGGAGGTGCACTTTCAGGCGCAGGTTCAATTAGAAACCCGGAGGCCGGTTGGACTCGAGGCACTGGTTCGCTGGAACCATCCTGAGCACGGACTCCTGAGCGCAGGAGAGTTTTTGCCGCTAGCTGAGGATGCAGGGCTGACCGTGCCCCTCGGGAGATGGGTGCGACAGCGCGCAATGGATTCGTGGAAGCGCAGCCTGGGCTCACTCCCCTCGGACTTGACGGACAAAATGATCCTCTGGTTCAAGGTTTCGCCAACTGAACTGCAGAGCAATTTTATAGCTTGGCTCGTTGCCGATGCAGCAGCAGCCGGTTTCGCGCACTCCTCCATTGGAATTGAGATGGAGGCGGAGTCTCCTGAGGCAGTTTTTGCGATCAAGAAGCAAACCCTGGAAGAGCTTCGCGCCCTAGGTTTTAGGATCGCACTGACAGAAGTCTCGGTGAATCATGCCGGGATCTCGGCGCTCCACTCCTTCGCTGCTGATGTCATCAAACTAGAGCGAGTGGCTGTCACCCAGCTGGGGGAGTCGGCGGGTTCGACCCGAACAGCGCTCCTCGGGGTTCTCTCAGTCTTGGGCTCTCTCAGTACAGAACTGGGTATGCAACTGTGCGCAGGCGGCATTGAGTCTGAAGCACAAGTTGCGCCACTAAAGGATCACGGGTTTATCTCTGGGGCTGGAGATCATCTGGCGCCGGTTGTGTCAGAGCCGGACTTAGTTGAAGCGCTAGAAAATATGTTTGCTACCTCAACCTAGAACTTGCTCTTCGGGTCACCGTGGGCTGGAACCGCTAGCTGCAAGCTTGCTCTGCGCACAGGGTCTAGCTCCGTAGTGAGGTTCCTACGTCTGCCTTCGGTCCTCGCGAGCTTGTTGTCGTACGGCAAAGACAGCGGCTTCTGTTCTACGTGATAAGCCCATCTTCGAGAGCAAGCTCGAGACGTAGTTCTTGACCGTCTTTTCGGCGAGGAACATCTCGTCGGCAATTTGTCGATTGGTCAGGCCCTCGGCCAGATACTCTAGAATTCGTAGTTCCTGCGGAGTGAGGTACTTCACCCGCTCGTCAGTTCGGGAGGCTAGGCCTCTGAGGCGAGACTTGGCAGCTTCAATATCTGCGAGATCAATAATTGATCGTCCGCCGGCCACAGCTCGAATTGCTTCGCACAGCACATCGGTTCGGATCTGCTTGAGCAGAAAGCCGCTCGCTCCGGCTTGGATTGCACTCAGGAGTGCCGAGTCTTCTTCAAATGCAGTCAAAATGAGAAAGCGAATCTCTGGGTGCAGGGAGTGCAGATCGCGGCATACATCGATTCCGCTCCTGTCATGAAGTCGTACATCGAGCACCACCACATCGGGCATCTGCCGAGGGATCAAGATGAGCGCTTCCGCAGCTGTACCTGCTTCACCCACGACGGACAGGTCATCAGTGGCGTCTATGAGTTCGCGGACTCCGCGTCGCACGATTTCGTGATCATCAACTAGAAACACCGTCGCCACTCGAGCATCCTCGCATATATCTCTGTGTCCGGAGCGGTCCCTTCGGACCATGCGTATATTTGTTCAATCTTGAAGGTGTACAAAAAAGAAGAGGGTCTGCTCTATCTTGTTGCTGACTGATTGGGAGGAGGTGACCGAAATGTCACGAGGAGCCGAGTTTTCGCTGAGCGATATCTCGGGTATGACCGCAATTCTCAATGCACTCTCTCAGGCTGCGCTGATCGTCAAGCCCGAAACAGGCGAGATTGTTCTGGCTAACTATTTGGCCGCAGAACTGTTCCTGTGCTCAGTTGAAAAGCTTGAGACGCTGGTCGTTGAGGACCTGATTCCCCGCGGATCAGCCCACGCTCATGTTTCGCTCAGGGGCAAATTTCAGGCCCATGACATCTCTCGAGAGATGACTCAGGGCCGAGCAGTAGCGACACGGCTCCTCGACGGTTCTGAAAAGTCCCTAGTGGTGTCAATCGGAAATCTGCAACTGGGGAGTGAGACCTTGGTTCTTGCAGTGTTGCGGGACGTCACAGAAGCCAGGTCGCGGGACGAGTCCGTGCTCCATATTCTGAAAGCTCTTGACTACATAGAAATTGGACTTATCGTCCTGAAGTCAGATCCGCTTGTGATTGTCCACGCAAACCGAATGGCCTGCCAACTCTCTGGCTACGGCTTGGCGGACCTAGTTGGGAGATCCCTCGGAACCCTTGGGATTGCCTTCTCTGAGAATTTGCTGCTCTCTGAGCAGCGGGTTAAGGGTTCCTCTAGTCAAAGGCCAATCAGTGAACAGTCGATGATTCGGCAGGACGGATTAGTCGCTCCGGTGCAGCTTGAATTCGCCAGACTCAGGCCGGAGGAGTCATCTGGTGATGGCGTTCTCATGATATTTCGCGACTTGCTGGCTCGCCGCAGGATCGAAGCGAGCAGGCGGGCGGCTGAGCTGCGGGAACAAGAGGATCAGCGACTGCGACTTGTTGCAAGCGAGCGCGACCGCATAGCCCGAGACTTCCACGACACGGTGATTCAACAGATCTTTGGTGCGGGGCTGAATCTTCAAGGGCTTGCAGCGAGGTCCGAGGGGGAAGTCAAGGAGCGACTTGAGCGCTCGATAGCGGATCTAGATTCCACAATTACTGAGATTCGCAGAGCAATCTTCGAACTGCACCAGCCAGTCGCTGCCGTCGATCAAGTCCGAACCCGAGTCTTGCAGGTGGTCGACGAAGCTGAACATAACTTGGGTTTCCCCTGCGCTGTTCGCTTTGAAGGTTCAACATCTGACCTGCCACAGGTCTGCGTGGATGAGATGATTCCTGTGCTTCGTGAGGGTCTGTCAAATGTTGTGAAACACAGCGGAGCCGAGTCGGTCTCGGTCACGTTAAGAGTAGGTTCCTCACTGCGTCTTTCCATCTACGACGACGGAGTTGGCTTTGAGCGGGTGGGAAGTTCGCCACGTGGTCATCAGTATGGAATCGAAAACATGGAAGCTCGCGCGCTGAACCTCGGGGGTTTTCTTGAGTTCAAGTCGCCGAAAGAAGGCGGAACTCTTCTGCTGTGGCAGGTTCCCCTCTTTTCGAGCGATGCAGCGCCAGACAGCTAAGAGGCAGGATCTTTCCCCTCCCAGCTAGCAACCCCAGTTTGATCTAGACGTGCAGATGGCCCGGGCAGCAAGAAGGGACTTTGTGCCCTTCCAGAGCCAGGCATTTGGGAGCAAGATACCCAAGAGTTATGAGTTGGCCGCTCAGCAGGCCGGCAGTCAGGACGGAGCGCAACGCGCCGGATGCCCCCTCTCCCAAGGGCCCGCGCAGTTTGCCCTCCCGGCTCGCTGCTGCTACCGGAAACCGGTGGCAGCAGCGAAGCCCCGCAACCCTGTTTTGCTCAGGCACGCATGCTGAAACCTCACCGATTGCTCCAGAGCCGAGCCGAGACTTTCAGCTTAAAGAGGATTTTTAGGTTTATCAGGGAAGGTAGGACCTTCGGCACTAGTCGGGACCGCTCAGTCGCGTGAGTATGAGATCTGCAAACGAATTCTGCTTGCTCCTCACGAGGTTAAGGAATGCGTATGGTTGCAGAAATTCTTTCTACCCAGGCCACGCTGAATTACAGCCGGGCCCGTCAGGAATCTTGGTCGGAGGAAGGCGCTCTCCGGCCGCCCCCAGCGTCCCGACTGCTCAGTTTGGTTCAGACCCCCGAGATGCAGGTTTGGGGGGATGATGAGGTTTTTGAGTTCACCACAAGAATTCGTGATCGCGAAGCGCGCTGCTTTTGGGCAAATGGGATCGTGTCGGGAGACGACGAACTGATTGAGCGGATCAGCCGAGCACTTCCCACGACCGAATGGACTCTCGATCCAATCGCGGTTGCTCATGCCGTCAGTCAGGTCGTGATCTACCCCGTGAACATTGCAGTGAGTTCAGCTTGCACAGATCCCGGCACAGGTTCGAACCGCGCCGATTCAACTAGGTCGTCGCCAGAGCAGATTGCTTGCGGACAACAGCAGCCTGCTGGCGACAGGCCCGCCGAGACGATCTGAATCCGAGCCTCTGGAAAGCGAAGAGCGAGGTGAAGCGTGAGCAACAACGATGTGTCCTACGACTGGTCTGGTCTTGAGGTCCTCTCATTTGACGAGTGCCTTGAGCAACTGGCTCTTGCCTCGGTGGGCCGAATTGGTTTTTTGACGGCGGAAGTCCCGCGATTCTGCCAGTCAATTTTGCTCTTACCGGACTGTCCATTGTCTTTCGAGCAGGTTATGGATCGAAGTTGAGTTCGGCTACAGCACTGCAGCCAGTGTGCTTTGAGATTGACGCATGGAATTCACTGGACCACTCCGGATGGAGTGTCTTGGCTAAGGGCTTTGCAGGTGAGGTAGTAGCGGAAGAGGAAATCGAGCAACTAAGCGCTCTTCCAGTGAGGCCGTGGAGTCACCCCGAACTCCGCGAGATCTGGGTTCGGATCGTGATTGAAGAACTGACCGGACGACGGATTGCTCCTTAGTGACTCGGTGCCGAAGGCTCGATACACGGTCAGCTGAGTTGTTCGCGAGCAGCAAGTTTTCCTTACCGGAGTATCTCAGTCGGGTAGTTTTGGACAGGTGATGTCCAACACGAAATTGGTTCGCGCTGTTCTTGTCGGCCTGGTTGCGGTGCTTGGCGTTTCGGCATGCAGCGAGTCGGAAAGCGATTCTCAGGTTTCTTCAACCGTCGAGTCAACGACTCAGGGTGAGTCCTCGGCCTCAATCCCAGCAGGTTCACCCTTAACTGAGTTTACGGGTGATGATTTTTATGCAGTTCCCGAGCCGTTGCCGACTGGGGAACACGGCCAACTCATCCGCTATGAACCCTTGGACCGATCTGGCAACGCCGATCCGGCTGTTGAAGCCATGGGCTACCGAATCATGTATCTGTCTGAGTCACTTGCAGGTGTTCCGATAGCAGTAACTGGCGTGGCCAGTGTGCCCACCGCAGAAGCTCCAAAGGGCGGGCGGCCGCTAGCGACTCTTGCGCACGGCACAACCGGAATCGCTGATGAGTGCGCACCATCCAAAGAACTCACACGTCTTGACATGGGTTTGGCTATAGCTGCGTTGGGCGCAGAGTTTGTTATTGCCGGAACCGACTATGAGGGGCTTGGCACACCCGGTCGGCACCCTTACTTGGTAGGCGAGAGCGAAGGGCGCTCCACAATGGATGCCATCGTTGCAGCTGGGCAACTTCCAGATGCCGACCCTGGTAAGAGGGTTGCAATTCTGGGCTATTCACAAGGAGGCCATGGCGCACTCTGGGCTTCGCAGGTGGCAGCAGACTGGACCCCGGAATTGCAGGTGGTAGGAACCTTCGCTGGCGCACCGGCTAGCGAGACCGACGTGATATTTGCTGCGGCGCCAAGTCTGGCAGGGTTTGCCTACATGCTGGTTGCTGGCTACGCAGCGGCCTACCCACAAGCTGACCCTGAATTGTTTCTGACCGAGCTTGGGCTATCTCGCCTTGATGAAGTTGATACTGGCTGCGCAGGTGAACTGATTGCGGGATTCTCGGGCACCAACCCAACCGAGTTGGTCCGCCCGGAAGGTCCAGCAACAGAACCTTGGAAATCCTTGGCGGCGGAGAATATTGCAGGCAGTGAAAAAACCAATGACGCTCCGACTCTGATTATTCATAGTCAGAAGGACGAGACCGTGCCGATCTTCTTTAGCGAACTTCTGCTGAGTCGCATGTGTTCCAATGGTCAAGTGGTCGAACGAAGGGTGCTCCCGGAGGGCGGCCACGGCGCAGCAGCGCTTCCCGCATATCAACAAGCACTTAGTTGGGTGCAGGAGCGCTTTGCTGCTGACCCTCCTGCTCCGGTCAACTCCTGTTAATCGCTTTCTCCTGCAACCTCGGTCCTGCCAGCACCTTGAAGGGCTAACTGCCGCTGCCGAAAGTTCGGTCCGGCAATGACGATTCGCTTCAGGTCTCCGGGTTGAGCGTGCGGAGTGCCCTCTGGCCAGAGTCCCTCGAGAGCGCCATAGGGCATGGCTAGTTCCATGCTTCGTAGGGTGGTGCAGACACCTGCAAAAGCAGCTCGGTCGGCGTTCGACCATCGAAACCCGAACCGCCTGCGCAGAACATCTGGCATGACCCCGTAAACCACGATGCGCAAAACATCAGCACCAAGTTGATTGGCTATCCCGTTGAGTGCAGATAGCGGCCCCGGGAGTCGCAGGTTGCCACCTGCACCAGTCTCAGACTGTGGATCGAGCACCCATTGAGCTGCGGGGGTGAGCTCAAGTTCCTCGCGACAGATCTGATCGAAACGAATGCGAAAATCTCGCAAGGTCAATGGGACCGGACGATCACTTAGGCCATAGCGACGATACCAAGTGACGCTTTCTGCATACAGCTGCTCACGTTCTAACCGGTCGAGTGGTAGTGCAAAGAAGAGTTCGCGTGCACGCAGAAACTCCCAAGTGAACGTGGCGTGCGCCCACCAGAACACCTCCGGGTCCAACGCATGATACGGCTCGCTGTTGTGATCAGTTCCCTTGATTGTTGGGTGAAAGTCGCGGATTTGCTTGCCGCGCTCAGAGCCTTCCTTTTCATCCTCAGTAAAGATGCTCCCCCAGATATACGGCAGCGAACGATCGATTCGGTCGAAAGGGTCATCGAAAAAGTTGGAATGATCAGTGACCCCTGCGCCAAGTCCGGGCAGCATCAACTGCATAATCCCTGCTGCTATCCCAGTAAGGAGGCTCCGCGGATCTGCGGCTGTAGCCCAGAGAATTGAACGAGGATTGATAGGCGCGCCCTCAGCTCGAACTCGTCCGTCAGGCTCGGTCACTAAATAGCTCCTTTCATGGTCCTCGGGCACAAGACTGCGACTCCCTATAGTGAGCACCCTAGGGCGTCAGATTAGCCGTCGTCCGTCATCTAGAGGGACAGATCGATGTGCACTAATTTCCGGATCTCGGCCACCGATGGAAGCGTTGTCGTTGGTCGTACCATGGAGTTTCCCACCGATATGGGAACAAGGATCGCCGTTCTACCTGTTGGCTACAAGGGAACTGGCACGGGGGTCAACGCAGAGGCGGGCAAGACATGGACTGCCACCCAGGGCGTGGTTGGGATGGATGCTTTTGGTACCCCCGGGGCGCTTACAGATGGCATGAACGATGCAGGGCTGTACGCCGCACTGCTGTACATGCCGGGATTCTGCGAGTACACGCCGGCAGAAGGTGCCGATCCTGCTTCGCTTCTTTCCATCGTCGAAGTGCTCGCCTACCTGCTCGGCACCTGTGTGTCGACCGATGAGGTCAAGCAGGCCATGAGCGGCGTCACAGTCTGGCCGTATGTTTTTGGGCCTTTCGGATTTGCCCCGCCAGCTCATGTGATCGTGCACGACCCAACAGGAGAATCGCTTGTTATTGAGTGGCGCAGCGGCGAGATGGTTGTGTTTGATAATCCAATTGGGGTGGCGTGCAACTGGCCCTACTTCGACTGGCACCTGACTAATCTGCGCAACTACATCAACCTTTCGGTCGAGAATCCGACGCCCATTACGATCGAGGGGGTAGAGCTCTCAATGATGGGCCAAGGCCCTGGAATGCTCGGCCTACCGGGCGATTCCAGTTCGCCGGCCCGCTTCGTTCGCGCCGCTGCCTACACCGCTTCGCTCCGTCCGGTAGCGAGCGGGTCTGAACTCGAGAAATCTGCACTGCACGTTCTCAACAATTTCGATATCCCCTGGGGAATGATTCGTTCAGATGCAGACCCAGTCAATGACGACCACACCCTCTGGTCGACGATCTCCAACCTGACAGCTCGCCGCTACATAGTGCGCACCTATGACAATCCCATCCCTCATGCCATCGACCTGAAAAAGGTGGACTTCTCAGGCCCCGAAGCCACGCAAATCGAGACGCCAACTGGTGGATTCCCAGAGCTGCAGTTACAAGCTACGTGACTGCCACGGTTAGTGATGCCGGTGCTGGAAGGCCCGACCCGCCCGAGAGTGAGGATGGGGTGCTCGCCGCTCCGAAAGCGGCGATCTTCTTCCTCGGTGCACTCGGGGGTACTCAGGCAGTAGATCCGATCATTGCGAGCACAGCACTTGTGAAGGCTTCTCGCGGCCTTGGCATGGAGGGCGGCACGATCGCCCTAGCCGCAAGCATCTCCACGGTCGTCCTGGCAGCGACTGTCATTTCTATGGGCCTGCTCGGCGACCGCATCGGGTGGCGACGGCTTTTGATTTCCTCGTTGATGGTTTCGGTGGTTGGCGACCTGCTCGCCGCAGCGGCACCTGTCTCGGAGCTGTACTTAGCGGGTCGAGCTCTTGCAGGCCTTGGTCTGGGCGGCGTCTTCGCTGCATCGTTCGCCTATGTGCGGATCATCACGCCGAAGGAGAAAGTCCCCGCAGCGCTCGGCCTCTACTCGGCGAGTGGCTCGCTAGTGCTCGTCACCTTGAGTCTTCTTGGCGGGGCGCTTGCATCTATCGAATGGCGCGCTGCTTTTCTCATTGTGCCGGTGGCATGCGCTCTGTACGTGCTGCTAGCCAGACTGCTTCTTCCAGCAACTGCCCGCCTCACGGGAGGCCCGACAGATCTGCTCGGCCAAGTCCTCTTGGGGTTCGGCATCGTGGGAGTACTCGTGGGCATTAGTCACATGTCTCAGGGAGTGGGTGACCCACAGTTTTGGTTGCCTACCCTGGCGGGGGCTGCGCTGCTTACCGGCTTTGTGATCGCTGAGCAGCGAGTGGAGAGTCCATTCTTCCCGGTTGCAGTCCTTCGCAACCCACTGTTCTTGGGGGCCATGGCTGCTGGTTTCGTCTACAACTTCACCCAGAGCTCAACCGTTCTGCAATTTTCGAACCTGTGGCAATACGTGAGTGGGTTGTCTCCAATGAAGGTCTCCGCAGGAACCCTTCCGTTTTTACTCGTCGGAATCATCGCAGCACTCCTGACTGGACGACTCATCACCAACGGGCTGCGAAACAGCACCGTGATTCTTGTCGGTGGGTTTCTATGCGCCCTTGGTGGCTTCGCCACGCTGCTCCACCGTCCCGGCTCTGGTTACCTCACCCTTCTGCCCGCACTATTGCTACTTGGATTTGGCGCAACCATGGCCTCAATCCCTTACGGCGGGCTCATCGTCAAGGCTGCCTCCGGGAAGTTTTCTTCCTTCTACGGTCCAGTGACCTCATCACGGACCACGATTGGCCAAATTGCCTACGCAATGGGCTTGGCATTGTCCACGGTAATGGTGGACAAGCTAACAACCGGTGGAGTTGTGACTCGCCTTCGAGAGGCAGGAGTTCCTCCGAGTCGAACTGGGACTGCGTTGGACTCCCTTGGAATCTATGTCCGAACTGGCAAAGACCCCGTGAGCCGACTCGCAGAGCAAACGCTTTCGGTTGCCAAGGAGTCTTATCTGAATTCATTCCAGGCCACGATGGTGGCCGTGGGGCTGCTCGCCCTGCTTGCCGCACTGTTTGGTGCAACGGTCTTGCATAGGGGCGCAGCCGTCGAGGCCGCGGCCGATACTGCCGATACTGCCGATACTGCCGATACGCCAACGGTGGAATGGGCAGGAGAGTGAGCAGGATGAGTGGAGAGACTGTCGCTCGGGTGGTGCCATCAGAGCTATCGGCCTCGGTTGGGCTTTAGCTGAACGCTGCGATCCCCGTAATGGCGTTTCCTAAAATCAGCGTGTGGATCTCGTTCGTACCTTCATAGGTGTAGACCGATTCCAGATTGTTCATATGACGAATCACGGGGTACTCGGTTGTGATGCCGTTGGCACCGAGAATGCTTCGTGCCTCTCGGGCAACCTCTAACGCCGTTCGCACATTGTCCATCTTGCCAAAGCTGATCTGTGGTGTTGCGAGCGTTCCTGCATCTTTCATGCGCCCTAGGTGAATGGCGAGCAACATGGCGTGTTGCACCTTGACCATCATGTCCACGAGCTTTTTTTGGGTCAGCTGGAACCCAGCAATTGGCTGATTGAACTGAACTCGGTTGAGTGAGTAATCCAAGGCGGCCTCGTAACAAGCCCGGGCAGCGCCGACGGATCCAAAGGAGATTCCAAAACGGGCTTCGTTGAGACAGGAGAAGGGGCCGCGCATGCCAGACACCTCTGGCAGTACTGCGTCCGCAGGTAGCCGAACATCTTGGAGTATCAGTTCAGATGTGACCGAGGCGCGCAGCGAAACCTTGCGGTGAATCAGGGGGGCAGAAAATCCTGCAACGTCGGTGGGTACTAAGAAGCCGCGAACTGCTCCTTTGTCAGGGCCTTCTGGGTCGGTGGTTGCCCAGACCACAGCAACGTCGGCAATTGAGCCATTGGTAATCCACATCTTGGCTCCGTTGAGAATCCAATCCCCAGAGGCGTCTTTGCGTGCATTTGTGCGCATGGAAGAAGGATCGGACCCAGAGTCTGGCTCGGTCAGTCCGAAGCAGCCGATCAGTTCACCAGCGGCCATGCCAGGCAACCACTGCTGCTTCTGATCCTCTGAGCCAAACGCGTGAATCGGAAACATCGCGAGTGAGCCTTGAACCGAGACAAAGCTGCGGGCACCTGAGTCGCCTGCCTCAAGTTCGGTGCATGCCAAGCCGTAGGCCGTGGCGGAAGTGCCAGCGCAGCCGTAGCCCTCGAGGTGCATCCCGAGCAGGCCCAGCGAGCCGAATTCTTTGGCCATTTCCTTGGGGAAGATGCCTTGGTCAAACCATTCGCCCACCTCGGGCAGGATCCTGTTGCGAACAAACTGCCTGACAGTGTCGCGGAGCATGACCTCGGTTTCGGACAGGAGCGAATCAGTTGCCAAGAAGTCCAAAGGATCAACTGCTTGTGGCAGTGCAGCATGGTCAGTCATGTTTGCAATGCTAGGCCCCATGGTCCGGATTGTGTGAGCGCAGAGGTGACAAGAACTAGCGAACTACTCGCTGAGCAGTCATCGAAAATCGAAATACTCAGGTAATCTCAACTGATGACGATGCAAGGGGCAACGCCATCGGGGTTTGTATCTCGGGCACCGAGACTGGGCTTCGTCGGCGGATTTGATGGGGTACGTGGCATCGGAATTCTGATGGTTCTACTGAACCATGCCTATTCAGACTTGTCGCCTTCCTTTGCAGGAATCATCGATGTGTTCTTCGTGATGAGCGCTTTCTTGATTGTGACCCTGCTGATGCAGGAGTATCGCGATCACGAGGGCATCAACATGCGCAAGTTCTATGCGCGACGCGTGGTGCGATTATTGCCTTCTGCATATCTCTGCATTCTGGCTTGGATTCTGTTCTGCCTGCTGTTCGACCGGGAACGCCTGATTTTCGTGCTGCAAGACGCGGCCGCTGCTGTCACCTACATCTATAACTTGGTGTTTCCAGTTGGCCTTGCTTATGTGGACCCCGTGGCGGCCTCACACCGCTCAATCGATCAGTTCTGGTCGCTAGCAGTTGAGGAGCAGTTCTACCTAGTAATTGCAATCACGGTGCTGGTCTGTTTGAAGCGCCGTTGGATGACGCAACTTGCAGTGGGGTTGTGCATTTTGGCTGCGTGGATAGGTTGGCAACGCTGGACTGGTCACACTGGGCCTTGGAATGGGGGAGTGCCAACCAACTCGAGCATTCCTGCACGTGGCCTGAGCTTGTTGTGGCTGTCTCGCTATGACTCTTTGATGTGGGGTGTTGGCTTGGCGGTGTTCAACGCCAAGCTGCCCAACCCTCTGCCCGCTAGTTGGCATAAGTGGCTACCAAGGGTTGGGATTGTTGGTCTCATAGTCGGTTCGGTCAGCATGCTGATGTCGAG
This sequence comes from Bifidobacterium breve, assembly GCA_945901935.1. Classification (GTDB taxonomy): domain Bacteria; phylum Actinomycetota; class Acidimicrobiia; order Acidimicrobiales; family Microtrichaceae; genus IMCC26207. Next base: position 32,951 of record CAMDLX010000005.1, read on the forward strand.
CAAGTTCCTCTTTGACCTGACTGGCAAGTTCGGTTTGCCGTACCCCTATGTGCCCATGGCTGTTCCTAAAGGGGTGCTCTATAACGGCCAAGTCTGGGTGCAGTACGGCCACACACTCACAGCGGTGGCCTTCATGCCAGCACTTTTGGCGATGGCGCGATGTGGCGAATGGTGGGCTAACCGTGCCCTGTCATGGAAACCTCTCCGGTTCTTGGGTCGGATGTCCTACACGGTCTATGTCTGGCACACATTCTTTTATTTCGTGATTCTCGAGGCCCTTGGAGCAGACGCGTTTTTGGGTCAGAAATGGCGCGCCCCCGTTCTTGCTGTCATCGCGATTGTGGCCTCTTTACCGATCTACTACGGGGTTGAACAGCGCATGCTTCGCGTAAAACTGCGCTTTGCTTCAGAAAAAGAAGTACTCGACTTGAACACCGGCAAGATGATGACGGTTGAAGCAGCGCGTTCCGTTGGGAAGGGAACCTTTAGCGCCGAGGCCGTTGAGGGCCCTGAGGAATACAGCCCTGAGGAATACAGCCCTGAGGAATACAGGCCTGACCCAGATGAGTAGTTCAGACCTGACCGGAACCGAAATCGATGCCCCAGCAAAGCCTGCAGCTGCATTTGTAACCAAGGCGCCCAAGCTGGGATTGGTTGGCGGGTTCGACGGTATACGTGGAATTGGCATCTGCATGGTGCTCATCGGGCATGCGCTCTTTGAGTACGTGGAGTCCTGGGTGACGATCGTCGACACCTTCTTCGTGCTGAGTGGTTTTCTGATCACCACGCTGTTGCTTCAAGAGACGCGCACAACTGGAACAATCAGCCTGAAGAAGTTCTACTCGCGCCGTGGCATTCGACTCCTGCCCTCGCTGTGGCTGTTCGTTGGCGTCTGGCTAGTCATTTCAACTATCTGCACTCTCATTGGGTTCAAAGCACTGAGTCTTCGTTACGTGGGCCAGGACGCCGCAGCAGCGCTGCTGTACGTGTATCACCTGTTCTTCCCGAATGGCCTGGCGGTGATTCGGCCCGACATTCAGGGAAATCGAGTCATGTGGCATCTCTGGACCTTGTCAGTCGAAGAGTGGTTCTATGCCCTCATTGCGGGCACGGTTCTGATCTGCGTAAAAAAGCATTGGATCAAGCAACTCGGCGTGCTGATGGGTGTGTTCTTTGTCGGTATTGGAATTGCCCGTTGGTATGCGTATACGGGGTTCTATCAAGACGATGTGACCATGATCTCGGGCGTGCGGATGGCTCTGCTGCAGCGGCCCGACGCACTCATGCTGGGCGTTGGTATGGCTACCTTCAATGCCTACCTCACTGAGGAGCGCTTGTTGCGTTGGCGCAAAGTGTTTCTGTTTCTCGGAACAGTTGGTCTGGTGGTGTGGTTCGTCATGCTCAACCTGTCGAGCGGACTGGTGCGCAAACTAGGTGGCCCGTATGTTGATTATCTGCCTGCAGGGCCCGAGGAGTTCACACGGTCTCAGATGCTCGAGACCATGTATTGGTTCCGATTTGGCCACACCTTGGGAGCGCTGGCTTTTGCGCTGATTCTGGTTTGTCTGGTTCGCCTGAGCGATTGGTGGTTGAGCAGGTTCTGGTCACTGCCACAATTCCGGTGGCTCGGCAGACTGAGCTACACCCTCTACATCTGGCATGCGCTGCCCTACATCTTCATCTTTGCGTTGATGGGTGGCGCTGATGCCTCACTCAAGGTGCAATTGATCCGCACACCCATCTTGATAGCAGCCGCATTCGCAGTCTCGTTGCCGGTGTACTACCTCGTCGAGTTACGGGTCCTTCGGATGAAGCTCAAGTACTCATCTGAAAAGGAAGTCCTGGATTTACGCACCGGCAAGATGGTGCAGGTCAACGTGGCCGGCCAAGTTGACCAGATTAAGTCGCCAGACAGGACTCTTGCCGCGGAGGAAACAGGCGAGGTTCCACCTAGCTCCTCGCAGCCCTAGTGGCTGCGCCACCGAGTCGCCCTCGGTGGTAGTACCAGATAGGGATTAGCTGCTGAGTGTCTTGAGTAGCTTCTGTAGTTCGCCGGAGGGATCCTCGGGAACGATGTAGCCGGTCTCATCGCGGATCTCGTCAAAGTGATCGCGAACGTCTTCAACGCTGTGACCTTCGCCGTACCAACCTGGGGTCAGACCGATGAAGTAGCGAGCGACAACGCCGCCGGCTACGGAGTAGACCTCGCCAGACACGGGGCATTCCTCATGCGCCAAGTAGACAACGGTGGGTGTCACTTCGGCAGGCTCGAGCTTGTCTCCGAGCGGGCCGAGCAAGTCTTCGGTCATGCGGGTCTTTGCAACCGGAGCAATTGCGTTCACTTTGATGCCCTTGGACTTGCCCTCATTCGCGAGCACTCGAGTGAATCCGACGATGCCGAGCTTTGCGGCGCCATAGTTGGACTGACCAAAGTTACCGAGCAGGCCCGAGTTGGAACTGGTGTTGACTACGCGGCCGTAACCTTTTTCTCGCATGATGAGCCAAGCAGGCTGCGTGACGTAAAAGGCGCCGAGCAGGTGCACGGCGATCACAGGCTCAAGCAAATCAGGGGTGAGATTGTGAAAGGTCTTGTCCTTGAGGATTCCGGCATTGTTGATCACGATGTCAACGGTTCCGAACGCATCCACGGCTGTCTGCACGATGGCTTGGCCACCCTCTGGGGTTGCTACGGAGTCATGATTGGCAACTGCCTCGCCGCCGGCAGCAATGATTTCATCAACTACTAGCTGTGCAGCAGAAGCGTTGTCGCCAACCCCATTGACCGAACCGCCAAGGTCGTTCACCACGATGCGTGCGCCGCGTCGGGCCAATTCCAGAGCATGTGATTTTCCAAGTCCGCCACCTGCTCCGGTGATGATTGCTACTTGTCCGTCAAATCCGAGATCAGTCATCTGTTGCCTTCATTCAGTCTTCGTCGTGAGTGCTCGTAGAGGCACTGCTGCTGCATCGGGCACGGCTGTGCTCCAAAGAATCTCCATACGGTACCGACAGCACTGCCGCTGGAGAAATCGAAAGCAACCTATGGCTAGGCATTTCCGAAGGAATCCGCAGCACTGCTAGTCGGGAGCGGAACTCCTGCCCTATTCGGGGACGATCCCGAGTTGATCAAGTGCGTATTGCTTGTGGCGCTTGTAGTCCACCTTGCCGTTTGGTGCGCGGCCAATGCTGTCTACAAAGAGAACAGTCTTTGGAGCCTTGTATGCGGCGAGCACCGCCTTGACATGCTCAATCAGTTCAGCGGACTCAACACTGGCGCCTGGTGCGATCTCTACAACGGCAGTGATGGCCTCACCGAACTTCTCATCGGGAACTCCCACTACGACTGCGTCGTGAACCTGAGCCTGAGTCTTGAGTGCCTCCTCGACTTCTTCCGGAAAGACTTTCTCTCCTCCCGTATTGATGCAGACAGACCCCCGGCCCAGCAGCGTGATGGTGCCGTCAGCCTCGATCGTTGCGTAGTCACCGGGCATGGAATAGCGAACGCCTTCGAACTCGATAAATGTCGCTGCTGATTTTTCGGGGTCTTTGTAATAGCCCAATGGCTGATTGCCCGGCACCGCAACACGACCGCGTTCACCTGATCCCGCCTGAACGGCGTGGCCGTCATCACTGATGACCTGCGCTCCATTTCCGAGCGAAAAGTGAGCAGTCTTTTCTTCCGCACCGGAAGATGACACGGACTGCCCGAGGCCGATCGCCTCGGAGCTTGAAAACGAATCGATCAGGAACATATTGGGGTTGTGCTTGAGTAGGCCCTGCTTGGAACCCTCGGACCACATCACGCCAGAAGAGGTGATCAGGAACAGGCTCGAGAGATCCCAGCGATCTGGCTGAGCATCCAGCACCCGCAGAATCGGTTTGGCGAATGCATCTCCGACGATGGTCAGGGCGCCAACCTTCTCACGCTGAATGGTGTCGAGGAGTTCTTCGATGTCTAGGTGACGATCCTCAAGGAGCACCAGAGATCCGCCGGCGGTGAGGTACAAGTTCGCAGTGAACCAACCGGTGCCGTGCATCAGTGGGCATGCGGGCATGCCGGGCATACCGGGAGCCTCTAGGGAGTCAATCGCTGCAGTAAAACCGATTGTTTCGGGGTCCTCGTTGAACAGCGGGTTGCTGACCGAGATGACAGCGCGAATGAGGTCGTCTTGCCTCCACATCACACCCTTCGGCATGCCAGTGGTGCCCCCCGTGTAGATCATCAAGATGTCATCGCCAGATCTACCCCAGGCCGGCACCACGCGCTCGGTGGGCACTGTCACCACGGACTCATAGGCGGTTGCCCATTCGGGCATTTCGCCGCTGCCGTCATCTACCCAGAGCCAGTCGCGTACCTGGGGAACTCGCTCGCGAACAGCTGCAACGCGCTCGGTGAAACACCCATGAAAGATCACGGCCACGGCGTCAGCGTTCTGCCACAGATAGGCAAGCTCGTCATCCAAATAGCGATAGTTGGTGTTGACGGGAACGAGGCCGGCCTTGAATGCGCCGAATGCGCCCTCCATATATTCGGGGGCGTTGTACAGATACAGCGCAATCTTGTCTTGGTGAACGGCGCCTTGGTCGAGCAGATACCTAGCAAGGCCGTCTGCTCTCGCGTCGAACTCTTTCCAAGAGGTCCTTCGCTCCCCTTGGACCTGCGCATCTGACTCGGGAAAGCGATCGGCTACTTGTTCCCAAAGTTCAGCAAAATTCCAACCGGGCATGTTGCCCCCTTCAGCTTGTTGCGTACTTGACTCGCCACTGCGCAAACCTTGCGGCCGCTGCAATGCAACCACGTAGTAGGCCCCTAACGCAGCGGAGTGTAGAGCAGCATCAGACGTTGAGTCGCCCGGCCGCCTACTCTGCTGCTGTGGACTTCGAACTACCTCCAGAGACTGACCCTCGTCGCGTAGAGATCAGGTCTTGGCTCAACGAACATCCAAGCCCAACGGGTCGGCAACTAGCCGAGGCAGGTTACGTTGCACCTCATTGGCCCAAGCCCTTTGGACTCGCAGCGGATCCAATTCATCAGCTGGTTATCGACGATGAGCTACGAGCCGCTGGAGTGCGCCGGCCGAATAATCCAATCGGCATAGGTTGGGCAGGACCAACTTTGCTGGCCGCTGGCACCGAGGCACAGCAACACAAATATCTGCTTGGACTACTCAGCGGCGAAGAAATTTGGTGTCAGTTGTTCTCCGAACCCGGGTCTGGGTCAGATCTTGCATCCCTTGCGACTCGGGCAGTCAAGGATGGTGACGAGTGGGTGGTGAACGGCCAAAAGATCTGGACCTCACTTGGCCATCAGGCCAAGTACGGAATCTTGATAGCCCGCACCGACCCGGAGGAATCAAAGCAGCGGGGAATCTCGTACTTCATCTGCAAGATGGATTCTCCGGGTATCGACATCCGCCCAATCCCCGAGATGACAGGCGGTCACACGTTCAACGAGGTGTTCATGACAGACCTTCGGATTCCCGCAGCGAATCTGGTGGGAGAAGTGAATGATGGATGGCGCCTTGCGAAGGTGACGCTTTCGAACGAGCGTGTCTCTCTTTCTGCTGCAGGAGCATTATGGGGAATGGGTCCAGACGCTGGGGACCTGTTGGCTCTGGTGCGATCAAGTGGGGGAGTAGTCGACCCGCTGATGCGTCAACGACTCGTGGACATGTACATGCAGTCCGAGATTCTGCGGCTGATTCGACTTCGGACTGTGACTGCGGCAATTGCTGGTCGGGAGCCAGGCCCCGAGGCATCAGTGCGCAAAGTGCTCGCAGACGAACATGGTCAACAGATCATGGGCATAGCCAAGGATTTGGCGGGCGCTGGCGGAATGCTGACTGATGCTGGCCCGCTCGGCACAGAAGTGGGCATCTGGCACTACGGCTACTTGTTCGCTCCAGCGCTCACGATCGGCGGTGGTACTGGAGATGTTCAGCGAAATATTATTTCTGAGCGGGTGCTCGGTCTTCCGCATGATGTTGACGTAGAGGTCGGAAAATCCTGGTCTGAGAGTCAGCGTTCAGCCGGGAGTAGCGCCACCTGAGCTCAGCCGCTGCTGCTCGATTCCGAGTTGTCCGGACCCCGTAATGGGAATCTGAATGCTGCGGCCTAGCCCTGAGATTGGTACGGTAACCCTCAATGGCAAAGAAACGAGTCGGTGATCAGTTGCAGGTCAAGGACAAGGTCGTTGCAGCAGTGGATCTTCTTGGAGTTCCTGCTGGCACCCGCGGCAAAGTCTCGCTAGTGAACGGGTTTCGGTGGATTCGCTACCGCGTCTATTTCGACAACGGCGCAGACCTTGGCTCAATCAATCGATCCGATCTTGTTCTTGCCAAAGACTGGACAGGTATTAGCGACCAAACCGAGACGACTCAAGGGGAAAATTCATGAAGCTCAGCATGCAAATTGGGTACGCCGGCGGGTTTGCCGAGTCCGTGGCTCAGGTACAAGCACTCGAGTCCGTAGGAATGGACATTGCCTATGTGGCAGAGGCCTACGGCTACGACGCTGTCAGTCTGATGGGTTACCTAGCTGCGAAGACTTCAACTATTCAGATTGCTTCTGGCATTCTGCCCATCTACACGCGCACCCCAACGCTCTTGGCAATGACAGCGGCAGGTATTGATGACCTTTCCGAAGGACGTGCCATTCTTGGTCTTGGTGCCTCGGGCCCGCAGGTGATCGAAGGGTTCCACGGAGTTTCCTACGACGCTCCGATCGGACGCACCCGAGAGATCATTCAGATCTGTCGTGATGTCTGGAAGCGCGAAGCTCCTGTGGAGCATGACGGCAAGTACTACCAACTGCCGCTCCCTGCAGACAAGGGAACTGGTCTAGGCAAGCCGCTCAAGATCATTACGCACCCACGACGGTCGGATATCCCCATTCACGTTGCTTCTCTTGGTCCGAAGAATGTGCAACTCACTGCCGAGTTGGCCAATGGTTGGCTGCCAATCCTGTTTCACCCTGAGCGCGCTGCTTCGGTCTGGGGCGAGGACCTTGCGATTGGCGCTGCGAAGCGAGACCCAGCCCTTGGTGAGATGGACGTGATCGCCGGAGGAATGCTGGCCATTGGCCCAGAGTCCGAGGTTGGCGCGTTCCGTGAGTTCTCCCGGTCCATGGTTGCTCTCTATGTGGGTGGCATGGGTGCTCGAGGCAAGAACTTCTACAACACGCTCTTTACTCGCTACGGCTACGAGGCCGAAGCTCAAGAGATTCAAGACCTGTACTTGGCAGGAAAAAAGCAGGAAGCCGCAGCAGCAGTGCCGGCGAGTTTCCTAGAAGAGACCTCGCTCTGTGGAGAAGAGGGATACGTGCGTGAACGCGTTGCTCAGTTTGCCGAGGCAGGCGTGACCATCCTGAACGTGAGTCCTGTAGCTAGAACCCTTGATGGCCAGAAAGAGATGATTGCCAAGGTCAAAGAGATGTGCTCCTAGCGATACGCAGCTAGGCGCTCAAGTACCTGTTCGGCCTCGGCCATGAATTGCTGAACCATCTGACCAGCGGGAACCAGAGTCTGAATCGCTCCGATTCCTTGACCCGCAGGCATGAACTCGATGCTGGGGTCAACCCCAACAGTGTGCTCGTCGCCACCAAGGTGATTGGCGCCATCTTGCATGGATTTGATGACCTGGCCGGGGAAGGGTTGGGCAACTGCTCCAGAGGCCTCAAAGTCTCGGGCGTAACTGGTGCGCAACACGCGACAGGTCTTGCCGGTGTAGGCCCGGGTAATCATGGTGCCGTCATCGGCACCTCCTAGAATTGCTTCCTTATAGCCAGGGACGGCTCGTGCTTCGGGGCTGGCAATAAAGCGAGTACCGACCCAGATTCCGTCTGCTCCCAAACCGAGAGCCGCTGCCAAGCCGCGTCCGTCAACGATTCCGCCAGCAGCTACAACGGGTACTTGAGCGCCGACGGCGTCAACCACCTGTGGAACAAGGGCCAACGTTGCTACCTGGCCGGTGTGACCACCCGCCTCGGTTCCTTGGGCAACCACGATGTCGCATCCAGCGTCTACTGCCGCAATCGCATGTGAGACCTTGCCGCACATATTCACCACGAGTAGGCCGCGCTCATGACACAGGTCGATCACCTCACGTGGCACTCCAAGCCCTGCAACAAACACCGTTGCGCCACCATCTGCTATTGCTGTGACTTTCGCAGCCATGTCTTGTGGTGCAGCAGTCAGCAAGTCCACGCCAAATGGCTTGTTGGTAAGTGCTGCAGTGGCTGCAATCTCGCTCACCATCTCGTCGTTGCCCATAACCGATGCGCCAAGGCACCCAAACCCTCCAGCCTCGGACACGGCCGCAACGAGTTCGTTATATGAGACTCCGCCCATCCCAGCCAGCATGATGGGATGGTCAACATTCAGTAATTCAGTCAGGCGCGTTTGCATGAAAACAATCTAGGGCCTTGAGATGGCTCTAGCGCGATGCGTAGGCCCCTGGCTGGCTGATCACACCTTTGCCCCATCGGCGCGGCGTAGCGATGAGCGCCCGGGGGTAATCCTCAAACAGCCATCTTCCAAAGTTTCTTCGGGTCCAAGGAGTTGCGCCAGCTATTCGTACAGCCCGGTCTGCGCCACCCACTGAGCTCAAACCCCGAACAAGCAGTTTCGACATGCGATGATCGGCAACCAGTTCCTTTTTGAGAGCCACAGCGTATGCCCGGCCTGCCTCGCCTGACCGACCGTGGTCGCGCACTGCCTCTGCCGCTCGGATTCCGGTCAGCAGGGCCTGCGCAATCCCTTCTCCGGTCATGACATCGCAGGCTGCCACAGCGTCGCCTACAAAGAGTGCACGACCTGTGGCGGGAAGTATCTTGTCTACGCGTGCGGGGATCGGCCATGCCCGGTGAGGCTCATCAGCTACAAAATCTTCTCCGAGAACGGCCCGAATATGGGGCCGCTCGAGTAGATCCAACCACAGGGCCTTCATCTCTTTGGTTTTGCGCTCACCGTCACGCTGAATGCCAAAACCAATATTGGCCCGACCGCCAGGCAGAGGAAACGACCAGAAATACCCCGGCAACAAGTCAGCCTCAAATGAGATGAACAAGTCTTTAGCCGCAACGGGCCCAACGCCCGAGACGTACTGGCGGAATGCGTGCCACTCGCCCAAATAACCTTGCACGGCCACACCGAGGTGTTTGCGCAAAGGTGACCACATCCCGTCAGCTCCGATCACCCAAGCAGCCCGGACGAGACCAATCTCTTCTACCTCGACTGTGATGCCCTCTGAGTCCTCTTGCGCACCTACTAAGCCGTGACCATCGAGGACCTCGGCACCCTCTTTGCGTGCAAGGTTCAGCAGAGCCTCGTCAAGGTCCTTTCGCGTAGCGATTGCAGCGAAGCTGCCACCCGTCCGCGGTAGTTCAAACAAGCGGGTTGTTCCGGTCGGGGAGCGCACCCAGCAGTCTTCGGCTTCTTGCCAAGACTCGATGCTCTCGGGAAGCAGTCCCAACTCCTCGAGTACTCGCAGCGCACCCGTGGTCAACCCGTCTCCACAAATCTTGTCTCGTGGAAACTCGGCCTTATCTATGACGAGCACTTGAATGCCAGCCCGCGCAAGGGTAATTGCAGCAGCTGAACCTGCTGGGCCTGCGCCAACAATAAGCACATCTACGGATCTATCCGGGACTCTGATAGCTGCAGAACTCAAGCCAAATCCAGAAGTTCGTTGTAGGCGGTCCGCAGGCATTCCATGAACACGTCACCATCGGGCACAGCGGCGGGGTCAAGGTTCACGCCAATATTGAGCTCATTCTGATAACTCAGGAGCGTGATGTTTACTGCGGCCCCTGCGAGGGGCCCAAATGGGTACACCGACTGCACTGGCACTCCCTGCAAATACAGCGGCACGGGTGATCCAGGCACGTTCGAGGCTTGGAAGTCCAACCCCTTCATCATGCTGCCGAATACTTGAGTGACAACCGTGGTGGGCAGCTTATTGAGGATTCCAGACAGCGGTTCAACGAGTTGGTTAGCCGGTTCATCGCGAGCAGCAATAGCACGCTCGCGAATGTGGGTCATGAGTTCGGTTAGGTCCTCGAAATCAATCTGAATCTCGAATCGCGCTGGTACAAAGGAGTTGCCAGATGTCTTCATCGATGCTGCGCCACGAATATTGATGGGCATGCCCATGCGGAGCGACCCTTGCTCAGCCCCGTGATGCTGGTGATATAGCGACATGCCCCGAGCGATCCCAGAGAGGAACGTGTCGTTGATCGTGCCACCAATGTGATTGCCAACCTTCTTGGCAAGGTCAAGTGGCATAGAGAGCACATCGAGGCTATTCGAGAGCGTTCGCCGGGTCATGATCGCCGAAAGTGGTGTGCTCTCTGGCCGAAGAATTCTGGTAGCAGAGGCAAGTAACTCACTCGATGCCGTCACCGACCCACCGGGATCTGTGAGTGCATCACGCACCGATCCAGCGCCGGCCGAAGTGACCTGTCGAGCAAAACTGAACTGCCTGCGGGACTCATGTTGGAAAGCGTTCATGAAACGCTGGGCCTGATTGAGTACGTGAACGTCGGGGGCATGAGGCATCATGCGCTCTGCAGCATCTGGCTCAAGCTCGAAAATCTCCAGCATGAGTTCGACACCGCCAACCCCGTCGGTGATCGAGTGATGAAACTTCAAAATAATCGCAGATTGGTTGCTCGACAGACCCTCGACGATGGTCGCCTCCCAGAGCGGCCTTGCCCGGTCAAACCCCTGCATGGCAATGGGGCCAGCCATTGCGAGAAGGTCTGCCATCGAGCCTGAGCCGGGCACGCGGGCAGAGCGAAGGTGGTAGCGAAGGTCGAAGTTGGGGTCGATCTCCCAACGGGGGGGAGCAAGCGAAAGGGGGTTGCCGCGTACTCGCTGTCGCAAGCGAGGGACGATTCGACTGGCCCGATCAAAGATGTGATGAAGTTGGTCTGAGCGCACCTGGCCGTCGAGCACCATCAGCGTGGTGACGGTCGAGCGGAGCATGGGATCCTTCTCGATGTTCCACATCAAGGCATCCGCATCACTCATGCGGTCCTCAAAGGTCACCGACATGGCCTGACTAGATGAAGTTCGTTCTGTGCTCATGTAACTGCCTCAGTGATCCTCGACGTTTCTACACATACTAGGGATGCTGCGGCTGTGCTGCTTCGCGAGGAGTGCTCTGAGCGCTGAGGAATTCGTGCGGTTCTCAGTCGCAGTCGTAGTTTGCGTTGAATTTGTCTTTCTCTGTATGGCCATCCACAAAAGTTCGGGTTCGCTCGGTGGTGACCTTGCCGCAGCCAGAAGTTGGATTCTGTGCCGTCTGTTCACCCTTGGCAAAGGGTGTAGACCACATGCTGACCGTGACTGAGGTGTTGGTATACGTGGGCCAAATAACCACTCCATACGGAGTTTCGTTTCGTATCTTGAGGTCGACACTGGGATAAGCCAATGTGGCCTCACGGCCAAAGGGATACCTGCTGATGTACTTCGAGTGGGCCTTGTAAGCAGGAATGTTGAGTCCGCCAAAGAACGCTGCATTGAATGTGGTGGTTGCAAACTGGCTCACACCGCCACCAATGTCGGTTGCGAATTCACCGTCCTGAATAACTCCACCCTCGACGAACCCCTTTGCAGTGGTTCGCCGACCGACCGTGTCGTTTACAGAGAATGTGGCGCCCGGAGGAATCAGCGTGCCGCGAACAATGTCAGAAATTTTGTGAATATTAGTAACTCTCGATTCGCAGCACTTGTGATTCGTCGTGAATGACCCAATGACCTCTTTTACGCCAAGACCAGCGGCCCAATCACGGCCTTGTTGAGCAGTCTCTACCCGAGTGGGTAAGTCAATCGTGGTCTGACCCGCCAGAAGGCCGTCCACAATCTTTTGCGGGGCTTCTGCAGTGCAACAGACTTGAGCATCCTCACCGCCAACAGGGGTTGGTACTCCATCGATAATGTCGAAGCGCACGTTCGTTGGGTTTGGCTTTGATGGGTTCTTGGACTCGAGAATGAGCGAGACAGCTTCGGGCTTCATGGTGAGCTTGGGGGTGGAATCCGTAATTGTCAGAGCGAAGGCGGGGCGGAAGGCCTTGCCTTCAACTTCGATCTTTGTGCCACCAGCATTCAGGGTGACGGGACCTGCAGTCACGGCGTTGGCCTGATCTACCAGCGTTTGCACAGCCGCATCGGTGACCAGAGGGTCGGTGACGGTTGGTTCAACGGTGATCGTGATGGGCTTGGAGAGATCAGACAGGGATTGCGGCAGGGCACGTACCACGTCGTTGATTGTGACCTCGGTGCCCGGCGAACCTGCAACCAGCGTGACGGACTCTTCCGTTGCGGCAATGTTTGGTTCGACTGGCAGCGTCCTTCGGTCGCCTTGGAGAGCTATCAGGGTGGGAGAGAGTTGTTCGCTATCTACGCTCAGGGTGACCTCGGCCGAGCGACCGCCAAAGAGCGACTTCAACCAGCGGATTGGCCGAGTGGGTAGGGGGTCGACCCGGCCAATGTCGTTGACATCTTGTGCAGTAGCGGCAACGTCCATGCTCAGGCCAAGCTCGCCGGCTGTCGTGGTCATGGTGGTCGCACCAGACTGAATCTGCACTTCGGTGCTCGGAAGTTCGTTTGCCAAAGCCTGCAACTGTGCATCCAGTTCGCTTGGGCTGTTACCGCCCACCTCGACCCCCGCCACCGTGACGTTTCGCGCAACGTTGTCGCTACTACGCCACTGGTCCAGTGCCCACGCGGCTGAGATGAAGGCAATCAGGATCAGCGGCGTTGCAACCACGAGCAGGATGATCTTGTGGGCCTTTGTCACCGGCAAATGTTCGCGCATATTGAAGGGGCACTCGCGGCAAGACCCCACAACATTCACAGGATGGCGAAGCGCCCCTCAGGACTGTCAGAAGAGAGTGAGGTCTTCTCTGCGGCTTCCGCGCAGCACCTCGTAGTCGATTTCTACCCAAGTCAGGCCTCTGGACTCTGCCAGAACTTTTGCTTGTGGCTTTATGGTTTGGGCCACAAAGACCCCCCTGACCCCACGCAGGTTTGGATCGCGCTCCATACGTTCTAGGTATCGAACAAGTTGTTCCACCCCATCAATATCGCCACGCCGCTTGATCTCAATGGCTACGGCCTGACCCGAAGCGTCCCTGCATAGCAAGTCAACAGGTCCGATATCGGTCGGAAACTCACGCCGGATAAGCATCAGGTCCTGAGCAATTGCTGTCGGGTCCGCAGCGAGCAGCTCTTGAAGGTGTGCTTCAACGCCGTCTTTTGTGAGTCCAGGGTCACTACCTAGCTCCTGGGACAGGTCGCTAAACATCTCGTACAGGTGAATGGTGAGTTGTTCGCCCTTCGGGTTCGTCACTGTCCAGTAGTCGGGATGCTCCACCAGTCGGTTGGGTGCGTTCATCCAGTTGAGTGGCTTATACGCACCACCATCTGCATGGATGGCTACACAACCATCGGCCTTGACCATGATCAAGCGGATTGCCTCTGGTAGGTGAGCCGAGAGGCGTCCCTCATAATCGACTGAACAGCGGGCAATGACAAGGCGCACAGGGGCAGAGTCTAGGCCTGCCTAGCGGGAGCTTGAAGACAGGCCCGGAATCCGCAGGGAGATGTCGTTGCACTCGGCGCAGACATCTTCAGGGATGACTCCGGCCCTCATCAGCAAGGCAAAGACCTTGCACCCCAAGCAGAATCCGAGTGCAGCCTCAAGAGCCGCCGCAAGAACCAGAAATCCAAGAATCACGCGAGAAGCCCCGGGCATACCGGCTAGCCAGAGTGCAGAGGCAGTCACGGTAAAGGCCACACCGATTGCCTGGGCAAACCGCTTTGGTGGACCGGGGACTAATTTCTCAAACTGGGGGAGCCGCGGTGCAACCACCTTTGTGGCGATGAGACCGAGCGGGCTGAACCTGGGACCACTTGCCACCCGAGCCAGAAACCCATACGTCAGCGGAATCAGTATCCATCCCCAGCCGAGGCCTGCTACTGCCAGACCCATGAGCACCACTCCAGTAGCTACGGTGCGGGCGGCCACGTCATTGACGGGGTTAGGAAATGAAAAGAACGAGCTAGAAGAACTCACAAAACAAGAGTAACTCTCTAAACCCGACCAAACAAGTCGGGTTTAGAGGAATACTTTCGGAATCAACCGAGCTTGGCGCTCTTGATGGCCTTGGTAAGGCGTGCGCGAGTTCCAGCGTCAAGGGCAACCTTGCGCAGGCGCACCGCTTGTGGGGTCACCTCGACGCACTCGTCTTCTGCCAAGAACTCAAGCGCCTGCTCGAGAGACTGCCTACGCGGCGGAGTGAGGCGCTCGGTGTTGTCTGACGAGGAGGTACGCATATTGGTGAGTTTCTTCTCACGGCAGATATTGACGTCCATGTCTTCTGAGCGAGAGTTCTCGCCGATGACCATGCCCTCGTAAACCACGTCTCCGGGGCCAACAAAGAGCGAGGCCCGCTCTTGAACCTGAACCACGGCATAGGCGGTGACGGGACCAGAACGGTCCGCCACGATGGAACCGCGATCCCGAGAGCGAATCTCGCCAAACCAAGGTGCCCAACCGTCAAAGATCTGATGCAACATGCCAGTGCCGCGAGTCTCGGTCAAGAACTCGGTGCGGAAGCCCAGCAGGCCGCGTGCAGGAACTCGCTGCTCGATGCGCACCCATCCAGTTCCGTGGTTCACCATGTCGACAAGCTGCCCCTTGCGGGTTGCTAGCAACTGACTCACTGCTCCGAGATACTCCTCGGGGACATCCACCGAAACGGATTCAACAGGCTCGTGGATCTTGCCGTCGATTTCACGCGTCACCACTTGTGGCTTGCCGACGTTCATCTCGAAACCTTCACGTCGCATGGTCTCGACTAGCACTGCGAGCTGCAATTCGCCACGAGCATGAACCTCCCAAGCATCTGGACGCTCAGTTGGATTCACTCGCAGGCTCACGTTGCCGACCAGCTCTGCATCGAGGCGAGCCTTAATCTGACGAGCAGTGACCTTGTCTCCTTCTCGGCCATTGAGCGGAGATGTGTTGACTCCAATGGTCATCGACAA